>NZ_JBWKMH010000010.1:592708-646717 GCF_056431285.1 Clostridium amazonense
AATGGTTATGGAAACAACGGTGGTGGATGTAATAATATCTGGAGTCCATGTGTTATCATTTTGATAATAGCAATATTTTATTATCAAGGCTTATTAAACACTAGGAACTGTAAAGATAACTCAGCAAGGAATGCATTAGTATTACTATTCTTATTCTTATTATGCAGTGGATGCTGTGGCGGCAATAGAGGATGCAATAATTATGCAAATAATAATATGCCATACTACCCACAACAAATGATGTGTTGTGCACCAACAATGAAATGCTGTATGCCAACAATGAAATGCTGTAGACCAGCAATGAAATGTTGTATGCCAGCAATGAAATGCTGTTGTAATTAACCTTGCTAATGTTATAGATAGTTACACTCTATATCAACTAAAGATTGAAAGGAGTAGATATTATGTATGGCAATAGGTGTACAGGATTATTCTTACTATTGTTAGTTATAATAATTTTAAATCAAGGAAACTTATTGAATTCAAATTGTGAAGCAGGAAAATCAACAATGACATTGATACTAATAGTATGGTTATGGATATATTGCTGCTCACGTAACAGAAATAATAATAATAATATACCATATTACCCATGTAGAAGAGTTTGCTGTTGTTAATATTTTAAAACTAAAGATTACTAATCGCAATAAAACCATGGCCCATGTTGGGGGGTTTGAGGTAAAGATAAGATTTTTAGCAGTCCATGTGAAAACATGGATTGCTTTTTAAGATAATATATTAGTACATATAGATATAAGCTATAAAACATATAAGATAAACTCAAAAATTAAGATTACTAAAGGAGAGTTTAGAATTATAGAAAAACATTGTAGAAGAAATAAATATAAGAGTAGAAGAATTTTGAAAATATAAGACTAGTTAAAGTGAAAAGAAAGTATCTTAATTAAAGAGGTGATTATATGGGAAAACATAAACATAGAAAGAAAAGAGATAATGAGCAAGTATATTACGATAATTATCAAATGAATGGGGGGATGAATCCACAAATGAATGGGGGAATGAACCCACAAATGAATGGAGGAATGAACCCACAAATGAATGGAGGAATGAACCCACAAATGAATGGAGGAATGAACCCACAAATGAATGGAGGAATGAACCCACAAATGAATGGAGGAATGAATCCGCAAATGAATGGAGGAATGAATCCGCAAATGAATGGAGGAATGAACCCACAAATGAATGGGGGAATGAATCCACAAATGAATTGGGGTATGAATCCACAAATGAATGGAAATCCTTTTGCAAATATGTTTGGTGGACTTGATATGATGGGACTTTTAGGAGCGTTGACTGGAACAGGAAGAGGCGGTGGAGGCGGAAATGGTGATATTGTATCTAATTTAATTTCTGCATTCATGGGAAATGGTAACATGGATAATGCACCAATGAATAATGACATGAATAATAATAATCAAAATCAAAATCAAAATGGAAATCCTTTTGGAGGGTTTGATTTTAGTGAATTAGCTAAAATTGTAAGTAGTTTTATGGGGAATGAACAAGCAGCGACTAATGATGAAGTTGTTAGAGAAGAAAGAAGACCAGATAACAGCAATCCCATAAATAGTTTTTCAGCAGTATTTAGTGCAGTTTCACCGAAAGATATTGAGGCATTTCAAGGAGTAATAGGTAATTTGTTTAATGCAGCTCAAAGTGCTATAAATCAAACATTAAATATAGATGATATTTTTGGAGGAGTAAACTTAGGTAAGGTTGCAGATAACTTGAAAGAAAATGAAATTTATAAGACAAAAGTTGATGATATTGATTTAGATTTGGATAATTTGAGTTTAAATTCACTTAACGAAAATTTAAATAGTGAAAATTCAGATATAATAGATGTAGAAGATGTAGTTGAGGTTGGGGATGAAAAAGAAGAAATATCACAAAATGAAACAAAAAAAGAAAATAATCAAGGTAGCAGAAAATTTACTGAAGAGGAACTATACGATATTATAAAAATACTTATACAACTTATAGAACCATATAAGCTAGAATTATTAAAAAATTTTCTTAAAGAAAATGCAGCAAAATAGGAAAAAAGTGAATAAAAAAATTTAAATAGGCAATATTATATAATGTAATAGGAGTTGAAATCTCCATTAACCAAAGATTTTTTCTTTGGTTACCCCCCATCCCCCTTGGGACCGTAATAGGTCCCTTTTTTTATTTAAAAACTTATATCTAATGAGGTAATTTTATACTCAAAATTTGGAGAAGCTACATTTGATTTTGTAACTATTAAATCTACAGTAAAATTTTTAATTTTATTTTTATCACTTTCATCAATACCTTTAAAATTTAAAGTCCAACTAAATTCATAAGGTTCATTTTTTTCATCGTAAGAAATATCTTTAAAAAAGCAATCCTGAAGTTTATATACATGATTATTATTAGCTATGGTATACAGTGAAGTAATAGAATTATATGAAATATTAGAACTAAAATAATCAGGAACATCCAAATTTTCATAAGGAAAACTTTCTATTAGATTTATAAATTCAGAAACACAATTATTGCCAACAAAATTGCTAGGATATGAATAAGCATATTCTTTTAATTCTTTGTTTACTAATAAGTAGCTTTTTAAAATCATAGTACCATTTTGAAAGTTACCACTTATTACTTTAGGTGTTTTTCCATTTGAATCATCTAAAAAGCCAAGTATATTATTTTTTGCTGAAAATATATTCTCATATTTATTGTTATTAAAAATAAATAGATGTTGTATTGGAGTTTCATTAAAAGAAGATTGGGTAAAAATTTCTTTTAAATTATCTCTAGAAATATCTTTTACTGTTAGACGCATAGGCCAATAAGTTTTATGTTCGCCTAAAGTAGACAAATCTTTAGAAGGATCTAAACTTAGGCTATCCTCATTATTCAAATTGACTTGAATTAAATATTCAGATGAATCGGTTTTAATATATAAAACATCCTTTTTTCCATCTCCATTAAAATCTTCATTAATAGTAAGGTTTTTATCAATAGCTTTAAATGTAGGAAGAGTTTTCATAGAATTGGTATTAAATATTATTATAATTATGGATAAAATCATTATAATAAAATATGCTGATTTTAGAACCATATTTTTTTTTGACTTCATAAACAGTCCTCCTTATATTGAAAATATGAAATCTCTTTATTTATGAAGTATATGAAGAATAAATAATTTTATGCAAAAAATCGATGACTAATACTAGCCATCGATTAAAATATTTGCTTAATTTGTAGATAATTAAGATTCCTCATCTGTATTCATTTTATTTTTACATTCATTACATAATCCATAAAAATATACTCTGTTAAATAATACATCATAATTAGTGTATTTAGTTATTTCATTATTTAAGTGAGTAAATGAAACATCACAAATATCATCAACTTTAGAACATTCAATACATTGAATATGAGGGTGTGGTTCTACATTGGCATCATACCTAAAGTTACCTTCACCAACATTTAACTCTTGGATCAAATTAACAGACACAAGAACCTTTAAAGTTTTATATACCGTAGCAAGACTCATAGTAGGATAATCTTCTTGTAATGCTTTATATATAGCCTCTGCTGAAGGATGCTCTGTAGTAGAACATAAATATTTGTATACAGCTATACGTTGAGGGGTAAGTTTAAGCTTTTTTTCTTTGAAAATATGCGTAAAATTTAGCATAGTCACCATCCTCTTTTAATAATCAGTATAAAATTTATTACTATTATAATTATTATATAATAAAAACTATTAATTATCAATAACTAGTTGTTGCATAATCATTACATAATAATAAAATTATGCTAATAATATTACAAAATTTAGAATTTACTTATATAAATTTATATTAAAATAGAAAATAGTTAGAATAAATGTTAAAATTTAAATATATATATTCATTTATTAAAAAACTCTCATATATTAGTAGTATAAATATATTTGTATAAAATTTGGAAAAAAACTTATGCAATAAGAATATGTATTATATATAAATATATTTACTATATGAGAGGGGGAATATATGCTGTGAAAAAAACCTATGTGTTAGATACTAATGTTATTTTATATTCGGCAACAGCTATATTATCTTTTGGGGACAATGATGTTGTAATACCAGAGGTTGTACTTGAAGAACTAGATAATTTTAAAAAAGATAAAGGTGAGCTAGGTTCAAATGCTAGGCAAGCATCTAGAATGTTAGATGCATTAAGAAAGCAAGGAGCATTAGTTGAAGGTGTTGAACTTCCAAATGGAGGGAAGATAAGAGTAGAAATGAATCATCATGATACAGTGATACCAGTATCATGGGATAAGAGTAAAGCAGATAATAGAATAATTCAAGTGTGTAAGGGATTAAAAGAGCTTGGTGAGGATGTAGTTCTAATAACTAAAGATATATTTGAGAGAATAAAAGCAGATACAGTAAGTATAAAGAGTGACGATTATTATGAAACTGAGGTTCCAGAGAATGATCAATATACTGGAAGGATAGAATTATATTTGCCTTTTGAAAAAATAGATAGTTTTTATTCAAACAAATTTATTAATGCTGAAAATCTTTTAAGTTATGATAATGAAACAGAAGATTATTATGAACCACATTTATACACAAATCAATTTGTGTTACTTCATAGTATAGAAAACCCTAAACAAACTGCTCTTGGTAGGTATGATGGAAAAAGAATAGTTCCACTTTATTTTAAGGATGTAAAGCCTATGGGAATATCACCAAGAAATATAGGACAAAAATTTATGATAGAGGCTTTATGCACAGATGCATCTAAAGCCCCACTAGTAATAATAAAAGGACCGGCTGGAACTGCTAAAACTTTATTTTCTTTAGCAGTTGGGCTTCAAAAAATATTTGAAGAAAATATCAATGAATATAGGAGAATATTAGTGTGTAGACCTAATGTTACAATGGACGAAGAAATAGGTTTTTTACCAGGAACAGAAGAAGAGAAAATAGCACCATTTATGAGACCTATATTTGACAATTTAGAAATATTGGTAGATTCAGATGAAAATGAAAGATATAAAAATGAAAAAGAACTTCAAGATAAAGTTAAAGAGGTATTTGATCGTAGAATAATAGTTACTGAAGCTGTAGCTTATTTAAGAGGAAGATCAATTGTTAAAAATTGGCTTATAATTGATGAAGCGCAAAATCTTTCTCCAAAACAAATAAAAGCGATAACTACTAGAGTAGGCGAAGGAACAAAACTTATATTAATAGGTGACCCAGATCAAATAGATCATCCATTCATGGATTCAAGATCAAATGGATTATGCTATGCATCTGAAAAGATGAAAGGTAGTGAGTTATGTTATCAAATAACTTTAAAATTTGATGAATGTGAAAGATCACCACTAGCATTTGAAGCCGCAAGAAAATTGTAGAAAAAATAAATAGTTAAAATTGATTTATTCTGTTAAAACTTAAAAAAAATTTTTAAAATATACTATTAAAAATTAATTATATATTTATAAGTAGTGAATTATGCTATAGTTTAATAGTGAAATAAACTTAAAAACAATTTAAAATATAATTGTAAGTTAGAGATTATTTCCTATGTTATATATGAAAATATATAAATTAAATTTAGTCATAAATTCACTACTTTTATTTAAATAAAATATGTATAATCTACAATATATTAGATCTGATTTTACTAAAATCAGTCTTAATTTCAAACTATATCATAAATATGAAACGATTTAGTAACATAATTGTAATTGATTTTTTTTCATTTCTACGATATTATATTATTGTTTTACAACATAGAATTACATGATTAGATACAGTTGTATAATTTAATAATTTAATTTGAATAATTTCTTAAAATTTTTAAATTTAAAAAGGAAGGTTAGGATGAAGGAGAATAAAAGCAAATCAAATGCAAAAAATAGAAATATAAAAAAGAAAAATGTAAAAAAGAAAAAAAGTAGATTTAAAATAATAATGGGATTTTTACTATTTGAAATAGTTTTTACAGGGGTTACGGCTCCACTTATAGCTTATAATGGTCCTTTTACTAATGTTAGGGATACACTTGTAACAACTGCCATGACAACACTTAGTCATCAATGGATAGCAACTACATTTTTAAGTGAAGAGAAAATCAATGAAATAATGGGAAATCAAGCAATAAAGACTATAGCACAGGATAATTCTAAAAGTGGTGTAGTTATTGAAAAGAAAAATGATCGCAAAATTTTATTAGAGGAAGTAAATAGTAATAAGTTTAAAGGTTATTTACTTACAATAAATGATCCAACAAGATTAAAAGTTGGATATTCTTCACAACTAGATAATGGAATTGGTGAACTTACAAGTGAAATAGCTATAAATAATGATGCTATAGCAGCAATTAATGGTGGTGGATTTACTGATAAATCTACTGGTGAAGAGTGGACAGGAACTGGTGGAAGTCCTACTGGATTATTAATGAGCAATGGAAAGATTGAACATAATGATTTATCAAGTGCTGATGAGAAAAGAGAAATGGTTGCATTTAGAGATGATGGAACTTTACTTGTTGGAAACTATAGCTTAAATGAATTACAAGAGCAGAATGTTTTAAATGCTGTAAGTTTTGGACCAGCACTTATAGTAAATGGTGAAAAAACTATAGGTGAAGGTTCAACTGGTGGTTGGGGGATTGCTCCAAGAACTGCAATAGGTCAAAAAGCAGATGGAACTATACTATTATTAGTTATAGATGGTAGACAACTAACTTCTACTGGTGCAAACTTAAAGGATGTTCAAGACATATTATATGAAAATGGTGCAGTTACGGCGAGTAACTTAGATGGTGGATCTTCTACTACTATGTTTTATAATGGAGAAGTTATAAATAGTCCATCAGATACATTAGGTGAAAGAACTGTTCCATCAGTTATATATGTAGAAAAATAGATTAAGGAGAAATATATGAAAGCGGTAAAGACATTAGTAATTTGGGCAGGAATATCTTTAGCCATTCAATTTCTGGGGTTTTCATACATAGATAAGGTATACTTAAATTCTGAAAATAATTTAAAAACAACCAAAATAGAGGAAATAGATGGTACAGAAAAAAAGGAAAAGCAAGGACCGGTAAAAGTTAAGGTTCCTAAAACAGCTGAAGATATTTCAATATCTAGTAATTTAAAATATATATCATATTTAGAAAATGGAAAGTTGGTATTAAAAACTGTAGATGAAAAATCTAATTTTTCTTATGAAAAAGAAGATGGAGCTGAAATAATTTATTATAAGTGGGTTCCATCTAGAGATAGAATTATTACAGCAGAAAAAATATCTAGTTATCAAGGTAATAAAATTGTTCTTTTTTCATATGATTTAAAAAAGGATGAGAAATCAGAAATAGATAAAATTGATATTTATGATGAAAATACAAAAGTAGATAATATAGAAATGTCAGTTTTGACAGGTCTTACATATGTAAAGTTAGTAGATCCTTCAAATGTAAGTTATATATATAGATTTGATAGAATGAGAGGAAATCTATTGATGGATACTGTTCCTAAACATATAAGTAATGTAGCAACGCTTGAAAAAGAAGCAGTGTTATATTATGAGGGTGAGGTTTACAATGCTGTATATGAATCAACAGTTTATAATATAGATAAGACTAATAAGGGAACAAGAAATCATCAAATTATAATTGATGGAGCAGAGAGATTATCATTATTAGGAACAGATTCTGAAAGTAATTTGTATTTAGGAAAAGTAGAAAATAATTTAATTACTAAAATATATTATAAGTCTGTAGAATGTAATAAAGAAACTAATGAAAACAGTAATTATCAATATGAAAATAAAGAAGATGAATCAGATTCAGGAATATCATACAACAGTGAAGATTTTAAATCAGTTAATATGAATAAGCCTGCTAAGAGGGAGAATATACATGTTACCAAAGAAGGTCAAGTATATGTACATGATATTCAAAATAAAACTATAACAGATGAAATGAATGGAAAAGAAGTATCTTATGAAGGCGAATTCTTAGGATTTGAAGAGTCAGGAATACTAGTAAAACAAGGTGATATTGTAACTATTGTAGATTATGAATAGACTATAAATAAAATTAAGGATAGAATTTCTATCCTTAATTTTATTATTAAATTGAATTTAAAGAATTTAATGTGGTATATTTATAGAAATATATATTTAAAATTGGAATTTAGCAAAAAATTATTTTATATTATTATTGTAAATTCAACTTTAAAACTCTAGATAAAGTAGAAAAGGAGTGAGATTTTTGTATGAGTAATAGGATATTAGGAACTATATTATTAATTCCAGCTATATTAGTAGCAATAACCTTTCATGAATATGCACATGCATGGATGGCAGTAAAATTAGGAGATGATACTCCTAAATATCAAGGAAGGTTAACATTAGATCCATTAGCACATATAGATATAGCAGGATTTGTTATGATGTTAATTTTCCATTTTGGATGGGGAAAAGCTGTGCAGACAAATCCTAATAATTTCAAAAATTATTATAAGGATGATTTAAAAGTATCTATAGCAGGACCACTAGCTAATTTCTTCTGTGCAATAGTTGGTGTAGTTTTGATGAACATACTTTATATATTACCAATATCACACAATAACAATTTATATATTATAATTAATCAAATAGTATATAATGTTGCTTTTTATAATTGTTTATGGATGATACTTAATTTGTTACCATTACCTGGATTTGATGGTTTTCATATATTAAGAGATTTATTTCCAAAACAATTCTTTAAATTCTCAGATAATATATACAGATATCAATTTATTATATTAATAGTTATGATAATGCCTATATTTGGAGGATATTCATTATTAAGTTTATTAATTAGTAGACCAGCAAGTTATATTTTTTACTCAATTGTAAAAATAGTAGGAATGATATTTTAGTAAAAAGCTACAATAAAATTTTAAATTTTATTGTAGCTTTTTTATATATTTATGATAAGTTTATGATGAAATAATCGTATTAATATATGAATTAATAAAAAAATAAAGTTAGGAGGTGCTCAAAGTATGAATGATAAAGAGATAATAAGTTATATAAAGCATAAGAAGGAAAAAGGAATTGAATTATTAGTAAATGAGTATGGAGCACTAATGAAATTCATAATTAATAAGCAATTAGGAATGTTAAATGATTTTACAGAAGAGTGTTTAAATGACGTATTACTTCTTATATGGAATAATATTGAAAGCTTTGATGAATCTAAAAATCAGTTTAAAAACTGGATAGGGGCAATATCTAAATACAAAGCTATTGATTATAAAAGAAAATATATAAAATATTTAAACTATGAAAACATTGAAAATTTAAATATAGTGAGTTCACAAAAAGTTGATACTGATTTATTGAATGAAGAGTTAAAAGAAGAGGTAGCAGATTTATTAAAGAATTTAAATGAGACAGATAGAGAAATATTCAAAAAATACTATTTAAAAGAAGAGAGTATAAAGGAAATAGCTAGAGAGATGAAAATTAAGGATACTTCAATTTACAATAAACTGTCTAGAGGAAGAAGAAAAATTAGAGGTATTATGGAATCATTTTGGAGGTGATTTATTTGAAAAATAATTTTGAGATATTTAATGAAATAAATATAGACTTAGATGAATATGAAGTTACTGAAATTAGTGAATTAGAAAAGGAAAAAATGAAAAGAAAGTTTATAAATACAACAAAAACTAATACTAAGAAAAGATATAGAAAAGTGGCTGCAAGTGTAGCCATTATATGTATAATTGCATTAGTTGGAGTTTTTTCTAATGAAGATGTACTAGCAAGAATGAATGTATTAGGAACAAAAATTGAGGACTTTTTATATAAAAATGACGGAGAATTAGATAAATATAAAACTATAATAGGAACAACTATAGAAAATGATGGAGTGAAAATAACATTAAAGGAAGTTATTATAGACGATGGTCAAATAATAATAAATAGTTTAGTTGATATTTCAAAGTTAAAAGAGCAAGATGAAAGATTAAAAAGAGAAAATTTAATTTTAGTTAATTCAGTACCTAGAATTTATATAGATGGAAAATATATAAAATCTGGAGGAGGTACATCAGAAATGAATACTGATGGAACAATAAATCTTTTTTTCACAGGGAATACTAAAAGTTCGAGAATAGGGAAAAACTATGATATAGAAATAATATATGATAATCTATATATAGAGGCAGGAGAGAACTTAGAGTATCACAAAAATATAGAAAATGTGTGGAATTTTAAATTTGAAGCAAGTGGAAAAGAGATAATAAAAGAAATTAATGAAATAAAAATTAATAAAAGCATAGAGATAATGGATACAACAATAAATTTATCTAAAATAAGAATTTCGCCTGTTTCACTTAAATTATATTACAATGTAAATTTATTTAAAGATGGATATGATATTGTTGAATTTAAAATAGAAGATGAGAATGGAAAAGAATTATTTATGGAAGGTTCTAATGGTAAATTTAAAAGGACGAGGGCAATATATAATATAAATAAAGATGTAAAAAAAGTAAAACTAATTCCATATGTAGGAGAAAAAACTTTTAGAGAAAAAGCTATTGATATAGATCTAGATAAATAAAACTATGTAATTATCATCAAAAATTATAATGAGAAAACTAAATATTAAAATAGTATATAAAATAAATAATAGGAGAAGAAGAAAATATGAAAATAGCAGTTGTAGGAAGTATTAATGCAGACTTAATCACAAAAACAAGTAAAGTGCCAAAGCCAGGTGAGACAATAACAGGATTAGAGTTTTTTATTGGTGAAGGTGGAAAAGGGTTAAATCAAGCTGTTGCAGCATCAAGAGTAGAAAGTGATGTAACGTTATTTGGAGCAATAGGGAAAGATTCAAATGGAGAATTTTTGTTAAATTCTATGAAGAAAAATAAAGTTAAATTGGAGTATATAAATATATGTGAAAACACCAAAACAGGTGTGGCAAATATAGTTTTATGTAATGGTGAAAATTCTATAATAGTAGTTCAAGGCGCAAACAAAGAATGTACACCACATTATGTGAATTCTGTAAAAAAACATATATTAGAATGTGATGTAATAATAATGCAATTAGAAATACCTATGGATACAGTAAAGGAAGTTATTAATTTTGCATATGAAAATAATAAAATAATTATATTAAATCCTGCACCAGCACTAAAAATGGATAAAGCATTATTACAAAAAGTAAATTATATAATCCCTAATGAGCATGAATATAAAATACTTTTTGATACAAATGAACCAATTGATGAAATTTTAAAGAAATATCCTAAGAAATTAATAATAACAAATGGTGACAAAGGTGTATGGTATTGTGAGAATAACGAAGTGATTAATATTAAAGCGCCTAAAGTAGAGGTAGTAGATACTACAGGTGCTGGAGATACATTTATAGGAACATTTGCTAGTGCAATAGCAAAAAGTGTTTCATTGAACGAGGCTATAGAATTTGGTGTAAAATGCTCAAGTATATCAGTAACAAAATTAGGTGCACAAGGTGGTATGCCTTATTTAAAAGATATATAGTACTAAAAATCTATAATGTAACTTAAGTTACATTATAGATTTTTACTTTTATGATATACTTAATAAAAAAATATATATAGGAGTTGAATTTATGGGAAATCATTATGGAAATTTACAAAAAATAAGAGATGGAAATAGAACATATGCAATAACTCCACATATACCAGGCGGCTTTATAACACCTAAAAATTTAAAAAAGATAGCAGAAGTAGCAGAAAAATATAATGGTGTTTTAAAAATAAATTCTGGGCAAAGAATTATGATTACAAATTTAAAAGAAGAAGATTTGAAAAGTATATGGGATGAATTGGAAATGGAACCGGCAGTAAAAAATCAATACTCTGTGAAGAATGTTGAAATATGCCCAGCGGGCTTTTGTAAAAGAGTGAGATATAATACTATGCCATTAGCCATGAGGATAAGCAAAGATTTTCATGGGATGGAAGTACCTAATAGAACGAAAATAGGAGTTGCTGGATGCAGAAATGCTTGTGGGAGTGTTTATGCTAAAGATTTAGGTGTCATAGCAGATTACAATGGTAAATTAATAGTTGTAGCTGGTGGATCTGCTGGATATCATCAGAGAATGGCAAATATAATAAAGTCTGAGCTAAATGAAAATGAGGCATATAATTTAGTTAAAGTTATATTAGAATATTATAAGGAAAATGCTGAATTTGGGGAAAAACTAGGTGTTTTTATTGATAGAATAGGTGCTGAAGTGTTTAGAAAGGATGTTATACAAAAGGCTAACTTAGAATATACAGAAAATAATGTTATAATTTAAAATAGAAAACTTAGGGTTATTATGTTATAAACCTAAGTTTTTTTTTATAAGTATATATTATTGTTTTTTAAATAGAGAATTTAAAATAATAACTAGCATAAGAACTCCTACAGAAACTAAAGCAATTGTTCCACCTGGAGCACAATTTAAATAGTAAGAAGCAAATAGTCCTAAAATAATATCAATAAATCCAAATAGTATAGAAAACAGTAATGTAGATTTAAATCCTTTTTTTAGTTGTAATGCAGTTGCAACAGGTAATGCAATCATAGATGACATTACAAGAATACCCATAACTCTAATTGATACAGAGATTGTAGCACCAACTAAAAGAGCAAAGATGTAATTTATTGCTGTGACATTTATATTACTTACTTTAGCATTATCCTCATCAAAAGTTATATAAACTAATTTATCATAAAGTTTGTAAAGTACAAGTATAGAAATTATACTTAGTATAAGCATAGTTAATAAATCTTGTTTAGTAACGGTTAATAAGCTACCAAATAAAAATGAATTTATATTTGCATTAACTTTACCCATACTAGATAATGTAATACCTATACCAACACTTAATGTTAGAATTATTACTAATATTAAATCTGCATATTTCTTATAATAATTTCTTAAAACTTCTATAAATATTGCACATAAACTTGTAAATATAAATGCACATAAAATTGGATTGTATCCAGTAACTAGACCTATTGCAACACCAGCAAATGAACTATGTGCAAGAGTATCACCCATCATAGAATATCGTTTTAACACTAAAAACACACCTACTAAAGGACATAATATAGAAACAAAAGCAGCTGCTATAAAAGCATTTTGCATAAATTCATATTGAAACATTTGAAACCTCCATTTTGTTAATCATTATCGAACTAAATCTACAGTGTTATTAATAACTGAATGTAGTTTAACTAAACCATCTTTAACATGTAAAATTTGAGATGAAACTTTAAGTGCATTATCAATGTTATGTTCGATAGATAAGATTGTTATATTGTGATGTTTATTTAGATGTTTTATTATAGTGTATAAATCTTCAATACTTTTTTCATCTAGAGCAGTAGATGGTTCATCTAATATGATTAAATCACTTTTACTCATTATTGCCCTGGCAATGAGAATTTTTTGTTGTTGACCACCAGAAAGACTGCCAATAAGAGAATCCTTATAATTTAACATATTTACAGAACTAAGAGCATTCAATATAGTAGACTTGTCTTTTATTTTTAAAACTTTCCTTTGAATATCTAATACTTCATAAACGGTTATTGGAAATCCTGAATTAAAACTATCTATTTTTTGACAAACATAAGATACATTATTAGTATTTATATTTATAGAACCAGTAGTTGGCTTTAAAAGTTTTAGAATTAATTTTACTAATGTAGTTTTTCCTGTACCATTTTCTCCAATTATGGAAACATACTCACCTTTGTCAATTTTTAAATTAATATCTTTTAAAATATAATCTTTAGAATTATTATAAGAAAAAGATAAATTTTTTATATCAATCATGAAATCATCCTTTCGCACTCTTATATGTAAAAATATTACACTATATATTATAGACAAAAATAGTAAAATTTATAAGAACATCTATGAATATATGTTCAATAATAAATATAACTAATAATCATTATCAATAATAAATAAAAGTATATCATAAAATATAAAAAAATAAAATTCATTGGTTTAAAAAGTTAGTCAGTTACTATTTTCATTTATTTAAAATATAATGGAAAGTAGTATATAATGGATATTGGTTGTTAAATAATATTATTTTATAAGTGAGGGTAGAACATGAATATATATTTAGTAAGGCATGGAGAAACGGATGAAAATATTAAAAAAAGTTTTTATGGTGATATGGATAGTGTATTAACGGAAAAAGGCGTTTTACAATGTAAAAGACTAAAAAATTTTTTTCAAGATATAAATATAAGTAAGGCGTATGTCAGTGAGAAAAAGAGAACTCATGATACGTTAGAATTAATTTTAGAAAATGAGAAGTATGAGAAGATAAATGTAGTAGAAGATAGTAGACTAAATGAAAGAAATTTTGGAGAATTTGAAGGATTGGATTATAATAGTATATGTAGAAAATATCCATTAGAATCTAAAGTATGGCAAAATGACTGGATTAATTTCATTCCACCTAAAGGTGAAAGTTATAATCAAATGTATAATAGAGTTGTTAAAATTTTTAAAGAAATAATAAAAAGTAATGATGAAAATGTTATAGTTGTTACTCATAGTGGAGTTATAAGATCAATATATTGCTATATTATGAATAATAATATGGATTTATTTTGGAAGTTTGCATGTCATAATGGTGATGTAGCTGTTATTAAATATGAATATGAAAATCTATTTATAGAAGGAATAAATTCTAATAGTATTTTGAAATAAATAAATGTTAAATTTCTTAAAAAGTTTTAATAAAGAAAAAGAGGAGGAAAATATGAATAAGATAACATTAGTTACTGGTGGCAGTAGAAGTGGCAAAAGTGAATATGCAGAAAAAATATTAGATGGAAATGATGATGTTTTATATATTGCTACTGCTATAGTTACAGACGAAGAAATGAAAAATAGAATTGATAAGCATATTACAAGAAGAAATTCAAATTGGAATACTTATGAAGGATATAAAAATTTGGATGAATGTATAAAGAATAGTGATAAGAAAAATATTTTATTAGATTGTGTTACAATAATGATTACTAATTTAATGTTTGAAAAAAATATAGATTTTGATAGTCTTTCATTAGAAGAAGTAGATGATATGGAAAAAAATATAAAAAATGAATTTCAAAAATTAATTCTTAGTTCTAAAGAGAATAACAAAAATTTGATAATGGTAACCAATGAAGTTGGAAGTGGATTAGTACCAGAATATAGACTAAGCAGAATATATAGAGATATAGCTGGCTCAGTTAATCAATTTATAGCATCACTAAGTGATGAAGTTTACTTTGTTACTTGTGGATTACCATTAAAATTAAAATAATTAGGAGAGAAAAATGAAAATTAAAAATTACATAAATGACTTTTTATTATATGTTCAATTTTTTACAAGAATTCCAGTAAATAAGGAATTAGAATGTAGTGATGAAAACTTCATAAGAGGTTCAAGCTTTTTTCCAATTATAGCATTAATAATAGGTGGAATACAGTATTTAGTATATTTATTTTTTAATAAATTTTTACCACCTAGTATAACATCTATATTTGTTGTACTTACGGCAGTACTTTTAACTGGTGCATTACATATGGATGGGCTTGGCGATGTATGTGATGGTTTCTTTGCATTTAAAGGTGGAAAAGAAAAAATAATAGAAATAATGAAAGATAGTAGAATAGGAGCTTATTGCTGTATAGCTATAGTTATAGATATATTATTTAAATATCAACTTATAAAATTAGCTATAGAATCATTTACTCCAGAAATGATAATTATAGCACCAGTAATGGGACGATTAGCAGTAGTTCTTATTTCAACTATAGGAAAACCAGCAAAGGAAACTGGCAGTGGAAATTTATTTATAGGAAGAATTTCATGGCAAAAATTAATTGTAACTAGTGTAATAGCTATATTAATACAAGCAATATTTATAACACCTAAAGCGATAATTATAAATATGATTACAGTATTAGTAGTTACATACTTATTTAATATGTTTTGCAATTCTAAAATTAATGGACTTACAGGAGATACATTAGGTGCTATAAATGAAATTGTAGAAATATTAATACTTACTATATTTTTTGCAATATAATTATTAAAGTTAAAATTTATAAAAAGTTGTTTCAACCTATTTAGATTATAAGTCGGTCTACAAAATGTAAGATAGAGGTGATTTATCATGAGTAAGAAAACTATAAGTTTTTGTGGATGCAATGAAGGATATGAAGAAATTAAGGAAAAAGTAGAAAAAGAGTTTAAGGAAGAAGTTAATATAAAGGTTAATAAATGTATTGGGGCATGTGACAAGTGTGGATGGGATTTGATTTCTAGAGTTGATGGAGTATTATTAGATGGGAAGAGCACAGAAGAGTTATATTATAAAATAAAGAAAGAAATTATAAAATAAAAATAAACTTTAATTTAAGGTGTGGACTTTTTGAGTAGAATAGGTTAAAATTTCCTTTAAATAGATAATTTATTATATTTAATTTAAGTGTTAGAATGAAGATTTTAGTTATGAAAGTCACTAGAATCTTCATTTTTTTATTTATATTATATTATAAATATGGGAAATATATTATATATCACTACTGATACATATATCACTATTGATATATGTATCAGTAGTGATATATAATATAAATATAAAACAAGAAAAGATTGTAAAACTTATTCATAGTTGTTAAGTGTATTTAGGAGGTAAGAGAATGGAAAAAATAGCATTAGTAACAGATAGTGCTTCTGATATAACAAGAGATATGGTAGATAAATATAATATTACAGTATTGCCGTTTAGAATAATAATGGATGGACATGATTATAGAGATGGGGTAGATATAAATTCTCAAGAGGTATATGATTCATTGGATAAATACTCCATAACATCATCATTAACATCTATGGATGATATGACAAAAATGTTTGAAAAGCTAAAAGAAGAAGGTTACACTCATGTGATAGCAGTTACTATATCAAGTAAATTATCAGGTATGAATAATGCATTAAGACTTGTAAGTAATGATTATCCAGAAATAATAACAGAAGTGATAGATTCAAAAAGTATATCTTGTATGGAATCTGCAATGATACAACATGCAGGTAAATTGATAGAAGAAGGAAAATGTTTTGAAGATGTTGTTAAAATAGTAAAAGAAACAAGAGAAAAAAGTGAAACATTTTTTATAATTGGAACATTAGAGTATTTAAAAAAAGGTGGAAGAATAGGTAAAGTTGCTGGAACGATTGCAGAAATTTTAAATATAAAACCTATAATAAGAGTTAGTGAAGAGGGCGAGTATACAACTTATGATAAAGTAAGAGGAAGAAAGCAATCTATAAATAAAATGATAGAAATTGCAAACAAGATTTTAGACAGAGGAAGATATGATGTTTATGTAGGGCATGGATGTGCTGAAGAAGAATCAAAAAAAATGTTAGAAGAAATTTCAAAAAATAAAAATATAAATAGAACATACTTTAAAGGACTTATAAGTGGAGTAGCTGGTGTACACTCAGGCCCTGGGCTTATAGGAATAGTTTTTTACGGGGTTAATTAAATATGAGTGGAAGTTTAAGAGATGTAAAAGAAGAGGAACGTCTATTATATGAAGAATATAAAGCGAAACTTAATGAACTAAAAAAAGTTCAACAAGAAAAAGAAGCTGTTGGTCAGGTTTTTACTAAAGGATTATTACCTATATATGCATTGTATATATTAAGTTTGGGACCAACAAATGGCAATGACATTTCTAATAAAATAGGTTTAAGGACTAATGGGGCATGGGTGCCGAGCACTGGTGGAATATATCCATTATTAAAAAAGCTTGAAAAGCAAAAATTGGTTGAAGGTCAGTGGGATGATACTAAGAAAAAAACACAAAAGGTATATAAACTTACTAAAGATGGAGAAAAGGAATTAGAAAATAAAAAAGAACTTTTAAGAGATAGAATAGAGCAATCATTAGAAGTTTTTAAAATGATATATCAGGATTTATATGAATAACATTTAACAGTTAATATTAGTTAAGTAAAAAAGACAGAATTATTATATTAAAAAATTTTTATATAATAATTTTGTCTTTTTTATGTTAATAAATTCAAAATAAACATGTATAAATTTTAATAAATTAATAATTTATTAAGTTTATTGAAGAATTTACACAATTGTTATAATATTATAACATAAGACAAATTTATCAATATTTGTAAGGGGGCGGGGATTACATGGGGAAGGTAAAATCGCTATTAAAATATGCAGCTAAGTATAAAATGAGATATTTTGTAGGAATAGTATTTTTGCTGATGGTAGATATTGTTCAACTTATACCACCTAAAATTTTAGGACATTTGACAGACTCATTAACTTTAGGTGAGGCTACATCAAAAATGATAGCTGTTGCAATAATACAAATGTTATTATTAGCGTTATTCATGGCTATAGGAAGATTTATGTGGCGTATTTATGTAAATGGAACTTCAAGAAAAATTGAATATGATATAAGAAATAAGTTTTTCAGACATTTACAAGAACTATCTATAAACTTCTATAATGAAAATAAAACTGGAGATTTAATGGCATTAGCAACAAATGATTTAAATGCAGTGAGAATGGCATTAGGACCAGGAGTAATTATGTTTTTTGATGCTGTTGTATTAACTATAGCAACAGTAATAATAATGCTTACTATAAATTTCAAGTTAACACTTCTAGCAATAATACCACTACCATTTATAGCAATATCATCTAGAATATTCGGCAAAAAAATCCACAAAAGATTTACTAAAGTTCAAAGGTGTTTTTCAAAAATAACAGACTTAGTACAAGAAAATTTTTCAGGTATAAGAATAATTCAATCTTTCGTTCAAGAAGAAAAGGAATTTGAAAGATTTGCAAAAGAAAATGAAAATAATTTTAGAGCAAATATGGATTTTATTAAAATATGGGGTGTATTTTCTCCGCTAGTAGAATTTATTTCCTTATTAAGTTTCGTAATATTAGTAGCTGTTGGTGGTACATTTGTTATTTTAGGTAATATTTCTGTAGGCGATTTTATAACTTTTAATATGTACTTAGGAAATTTAGTTTGGCCAATGATGGCTATTGGATGGGTTATAAATAATCTTCAAAGAGGACTTGCATCACTGGAAAGAATAGAGGCAGTCCTAGTTCAAAAACCAGAAATAGTAGATAATAATGTGAAAAATATCAAATCAATAAAAGGTGATATAGAGTTGAAAAACTTAACTTTTTCATATCCAGGAACAGATACAGATGTATTAAAGAATATAAATTTAACTATAAAAGAAGGAGAAATATTAGGTATAGTTGGAAGAACTGGAAGTGGCAAATCCACTTTAATTAATTTACTTTTGAGATTATACAATATTGAAAATGATAAAATTATTATTGGAGGAGAAGACATAAATAGAATACCAATTAAGGTTTTAAGAGAAAATGTAGGTTTTGTATCACAAGATCCTTTTTTATTTTCCAATACTATTTCAGAAAATATAAATTTAGCATTTGAAAATATGAATATAGAAGAAATTTATGAAGCGGCTAAAAACTCAGATATATATGATAATGTAATGGATTTTCCTAATAAATTTGATACGGTAGTAGGGGAACGAGGAACTACATTGTCTGGTGGCCAAAAACAAAGAGTTTCAATAGCAAGAGCACTTATAAAAAAACCAGAACTTTTAATATTAGATGATTGTTTATCTGCAGTAGATGCTAAAACAGAAGTTAAAATATTGGGGAATTTAAATAGAATAATGAAAAATCAAACGTCTATTATAATTTCACATAGAATTTCAGCAATAAAAAATGCAGATAAAATAATAGTTTTAGAAAATGGAGAAATTGTTCAAAGTGGAACACATGGTGAACTTTTATTAGAAGAAGGTATTTACAAGGATATTTATGAAAAACAACAATTAGAAGATGCTATTATGACTGAGGAGGTGGAATAATGGAAGATTTTAATTTACAAGAAGAAACATTAACTAAACAATATGACTCAAAACTTATGAAAAGGCTTTTAAAATTTGCAAAACCTTTTAAAATTCAGATATTAGGTGTTGTAGTAATTATGTTTATAGTTATATGTTTGGATCTTTTAAGACCATATATTATCAAAACTGCAATAGATGACAATATAAATCCTCCAAAGGCAAATTATATAATAACAAAAGAAAACACAGAAAATTCTATAAAAATAAAAGATCAAATGTATATATCAGAAAGTAAGAATAAAAAGGAAAGCAATGCATCATTAATTTATGAAGGAAAAAATTTTTATGTGGTAAATGGAAAAGTAGAAGAAAATTTACAATATAAAATAGATGGGAATAGTTTGATTCAAGGAAACGAAAATTATGAAATATATAAAATATCTAAAGATGATTTGAAAATTATAAGAAAAAATGATCTTTCAGCTGTAGTTAATAAAGGGATAGCAATTTGTATTATAGCAGCAATAGTATTTTTCTTAAATTACATTCAAATATATATATTAGAATATACTGGTCAAAAAATAGTATATAAAATAAGAGATACTGTATTTAGACATATAGAATTATTACCATTATCATTCTTTGATAAAAATCCAGTAGGTAAATTAGTTACTAGAGTTACTAATGATGTAGAGACGTTAAATGAAATGTACACTGCAGTTTTAGTTTATTTATTTAAGGATTTCTTTTTAATTGTAGGAATATTAGTAGCTATGTTTATAATGGATGTAAAACTTGCTTTTATATCCATTATAACAGTTCCAATAATATTGCTTTTAATATTCATATTTAATAAATATGATAGAAAAATATATAGAAAAGTTAGAGGTAGACTTTCAAAAATAAATTCATCTTTAAGTGAAAACATTACAGGAATGAAAACTGTTCAAGCGTATGGAAAAGAAGATAAGAAGTATAAAGAATTTGATAAAATAAATACATCATATTTAGATGCATCTATGGAACAAATAAAGCTTTTTGCTATAATTAGACCTGTTATGGATTTAATATATCAATTGGGACTTACTATTTTAATTGGTGCTGGTGGAAAAGCAGTTTTAGGTGCTGAAATAAATATAGGAGTACTTTATATATTCATAAACTATATACAACAATTTTTTCAACCAATTTTTGATCTCTCAGAAAAATTTGATATAATGCAATCAGCCATGGCATCAGCCGAAAGAATATTTATGATATTAGATACTAAATCTAATATTGAAAATCCAGAAAATCCAATTAATGTTACAAGATTTGATGGAGATATAGAATTTAAAAATGTTTGGTTTGCTTATAATGAAGAAGATTGGGTTTTAAGAGATGTTAGTTTTAAAATAAATAAAGGTGAAACGGTGGCTTTTGTTGGTGCAACTGGTGCAGGAAAAACATCTGTAATTAGTTTAATAAGTAGACTTTATGATATACAAAAGGGTGAAATATTAATAGATGGAAAAAATATAAAGCACATGAAAAAAGAGGATTTAAGAAAGAATTTAGCCACAGTACTTCAAGATGTGTTCTTATTTACTGGAAATATAAAAAGTAATGTTAGGCTTAATAATGAAGATATAACAGATAAAGATATAATTAAAGCCTGTGAATATGTAAATGCAAGTAAGTTTATAGAAAAGTTACCACAAAAATATGATTCATCAGTAAATGAGAGAGGAACTACATTCTCACAAGGTGAAAGGCAACTTATAGCGTTTGCAAGGGCATTAGCATTTAATCCACCAATTTTAGTACTAGATGAAGCTACAGCTAATATAGATACTGAAACTGAGTCATTAATACAAGATGCTTTAAATAAACTTACAAAAGGAAGAACAACTATAGTAGTTGCACATAGACTTTCAACAATTAAAAATGCAGACAATATAATTGTTATGCATAAGGGAAAAATAAGAGAAATGGGTAAACATGAAGAACTTATAAAGAAGGATGGTTTATATAGTAATTTATATAAATTACAATATGAAACACATTAAATATTTTATAATAGAAAAGCAATTGAATAAAATTCAGTTGCTTTTTTAGTGCGTAGAAATTTTAATTTAAAAAGAAAAAAATGATGGTTAAGTATTAGTGTATTTATGATTATATATAAAAAAAAGACCAACAAAAGATTGTTGGACTAAAATCAAATAAGTTTTAAATAAATGAATTTTTATGGGGGAAATTCAAACTGTCAAAGCAGTTTGAAGATAATTACAATTTTAAAATTTAATATATTAACATTCTACATAGTTGAAACTAATGTTTCAAATATGTAATTCCATCTAAAGGTATTAATGCTTCAAGCCCCGGTGTACCATTTAAAATACCTACTAAATACATAGTGTAAAATTTATCACCTCTAAGATATATATTAGGTACATAAAGTACATCTATATCTGTGTTTTGCAATTTTACAGTCATATTATATTTACGTGGAGATAATTCTTTATAATTCTCTACTTCCATTTCCATTACATCAGAAAACAAAAGAATATTATTTTCTGTGGTTAAATCTATTGATGGCCCATCAGGAATTAAGTTTACAACTTTAAAATAAACTTTATTATCATTTACAGGGCCAGAATAAGTTTCTTCTATAGGGAATAATTCAAAATCATCAGGAAATTTACCTATAGCAGCAACAGTAAAAATTTTATTCTTAGGAATATCTAAAACTGTATCATATAAGACATCAGTTGGATTATTATTTCTGACTATTTTTACATTATATTTTCCAGGTAACACTTTTACATAATCAGTAAATTCTGTATACTCAAAGTCTTTAACAAAAGGTAGATTATTAACAAGAACAGTTACTTTTGGAGCATTTGGTGATGCATGAAGTAATCTAATATAGCTAACAATCTGATTTTTATTATTGTTTTCAATTGAATCATCTCTAAAGTACATAATTAAAACCTCTTTATTAGTGTTTCTACAATCAATATATGCAAATGGAATAAAATGGTGATAAATTTCAAAAATAAAATTTTTGAAGATTAAATTAAAACAATATAAGTTTAAAATATTTAAATATAAAATAAAAAATACAAACTATTTTATACTAAATAGTTTATAATATATGTATATATAGGAATCCAAGTTAAAACTTTAAGTTATTCATGTTTCAGTTGAGAATTCTAATTAATTTAATTGAAAATGGAAAATTAAAAGTTGAAAGTGAATGTAAAAATTGGAGATCCAATTTTAAAAAATGATTTTTTATTAAATTTGCACAGCAAATTAGTGGAAAATAATATAAAAACGTAGTTTTTAAGTATTTCTATTTTTAGATATTAGGAACAAAGTGAGTAATATATACCTTAACTTTTCACTCTTAACTCTTACTTGGTTCCAAATATAAAAATAGCAATAACCTATAAGATTAGTACTATCATTTGAGAAAGACATTAATTTAAAATTGAACTTGAAACCCTATAGATAAAGTGAGTTACTTATATATATACTTCATTTAAAAATTAGAATTTAGAGAGGATGAGATTAGTGATTAAATTAAACAATGATTGGGATGAACTTTTAAAAGATGAGTTCGAAAAAGATTATTATAAAAAGCTTAGAGGTTTTTTAGCTCAGGAATATAAAACTAAAACTATATATCCCAATATGTATAAAATTTTTGAAGCTTTAAAGTTAACATCATATAAAGATACAAAAATAGTTATATTAGGTCAAGATCCATATCATGGACCGAATCAAGCACATGGATTATCTTTTTCAGTAGAGAAAGGAGTTCAAACTCCACCATCATTACTTAACATATATAAGGAATTAAAAAATACATTAAATTGTTACATACCTAACAATGGAAATTTAACAAGTTGGGCAAAGCAAGGAGTTTTGCTTTTAAATACATCACTTACTGTAAGAGCTGGAGAAGCGAATTCACATAGAAATATAGGGTGGGAGATATTTACTGATAAGATAATTTCATTATTAAATGAAAGAGAAGAACCTGTAATATTTATATTATGGGGGAAAAATGCAAAAGATAAAGTTAAACTTATAGATACAAATAGACATTATATTTTAACAGCAGCACATCCAAGTCCATTATCTGCTAGTAGAGGTTTTTTTGGATGTAATCATTTTGAAAAAGCAAATGATATATTAAAAAATTTAAATAAAGAGCCAATTGATTGGCAAATACCAAATATATAAAAATTATATGGGGGAAATATGAAGATTTTAGAACAAACACTAAAAGAAATTAAACCAAGTTATGAATGTGTTAAAGATAGAACAAAGGCAAGATTAGATTCATTATCAAAACCAATAGGAAGTTTGGGTATATTAGAGGATATAGCAATAAAAGTATCTGGAATCACAGGAGAAATTAATAATAGTTTAGATAAAAAAAACATAATAATTGTGTGTGCAGATAATGGTGTTGTAGAGGAAGGGGTAAGTACTTGCCCACAAGAGGTTACAGAAACAGTTACATATAATTTTACTAAAGGTATAACAGGGGTTTGTGTACTTTCAAAGTTTACAGGAACAGATCTTACAATAGTAGATATGGGAGTAAAAAATGATATACATAGTGATAAAGTAATTAATAAAAAAATATCATATAGCACTAAAAATATGACAAAAGAACCTGCAATGACAAGAGAGCAAGCTATAAAAGCTATAGAAAATGGAATAGAAATAGTAGATGATTTAGTAAGCAAAGGATACAAGATACTTGGAACAGGCGAAATGGGAATAGGTAATACAACAACTAGTGCAGCGGTATTAAGTGTTTTATCTGGAATTGATGTGGATAAGGTTACAGGAAAAGGATCAGGACTTACTGAAGAACAATTAGAACATAAAAAGGAAGTTATAAGAAAAGCAATAGAAGTAAATAAGCCTAACAAAGAAGATATCATAGATGTTTTAAGTAAAGTTGGTGGGTATGATATTGCAGGATTATGTGGTGCATTTTTAGGAGCAGCTAAAAATAGATTACCTATAGTTATAGATGGATTTATTGCATCAGCGGCTGCTCTTTGTGCGCAACGATTAAATAAGTATTGTAGGGAATTTATGTTTCCATCTCATTTATCGGCAGAACCAGGTGCAGTTTATATGATGAATGAATTAAATCTAGAGCCAATTTTAAATTTGAAAATGAGGCTAGGTGAAGGGTCAGGATGTCCATTAGCATTTAATATAATGGAAGCAGCATTATATTCAATGAAAAACATGGTTACATTTGAAGAAGCTCGAATATGTAGAGATGATTATATAGACATAAGAAAATAAATTTAATTTAAGGTCATTAAATGTGTTAAAGAAAAACATTAAGTTTATTAAGAAAAGGAGAGTAAAAAAGTAATTTTTTATTCTCCTTTTTTAGCTGCAATATTAAAAGTGCTAATAGTAACTAAATATGGTGAAAAAAGTTGAAAATAAAATTACTCCTAATTCAATTGAGAAAAAGATATTTAAACGAGTTTAGAAAAATTAACAATTAACGATGAACAATTAACAATGAAGGATAAAACTGAAGTATCAGTTTTTTAAATCAATTTTTATAATGATTTGCAAAGCAAATTATTTAAACACAATATAAAAACTTAGTTTTTAGGTATTTCTATTCATAAATATTAAGAATAAAGTGAAGAATATTAACCATCATTGTTAATTGCTAACTGTTAATTGGTTCTAAATACGATAATGGAATAAACCGTAAAATTAATAGTATCATTTTAGAAAGAAATTATTTTGAATTTCAGCTTGAAACCCTTAGTACTTAGTTACCCATCATATATATCAGAAAACTCTATGTTAACTTTTTTTTCATGATTCAAATGTATAACATTGTCAAGTTTAGATAAATTATGAGAGTTAAAAGCTATAATGGGTAATTTAATTGTAAATTCAGTACCAATATCTTTTTTGCTGGTGACTGATATTGACCCATTGTGCATTTCAACTAAAGATTTAACTATAGAAAGACCTACACCACTACCTTCATTTGATCTTGTAAGGAGAGCTTGTCCTTGAGTAAATCTATCAAAAATTATTGGAAGCTTATCTTCAGAGATTCCTATACCATCATCTTTAACGGAGATTAATATATAGGTATCTTCTTCATAAATACTAACTATTATATGACCATTTGGCTTTGAAAATTTTATTGAATTAGATAGTAAATTTAAGAGTATTAGTTCTATTTTATCAACATTTCCATTTATTATTGCGCTAGATACAAATGGCATAATAGAAAAATTCAAGTTATGATTTTTAAAATGTGGTTTAACTGAATTACAAATACTTAAAGTAAGACTTACAATATCAAAGTTGGTTGTTTCTAAAGTTGATATTCCAGCATTTAAAGAAGAACATTCAATAAGATTATTTATAAGTCTTAATAATCTATAACAATTTTGTTTCATAACCTTAGAATAATATATAAATTTATCTTTAGTGTTGTAAAAATCATTTTTATCAATATATAAATCAAAAAGTTGTAAGGAAGAATATATAATATTAACTGGGGTCCTTAATTCATGAGAAATATTAGCTATAAATTCATTTTTAATTCTCTCATATTCTCTACTTTCTTTAAGTTTTTTATCATTTTCATCTAATTTTTCTTCAATCATTTTTGTTGTAGTTATATCTTTCATTACAGCCCAAAAAGTTCCTTCATCTAAATAAGGGTCTTTATAATAAAAGAAAGTAGTAGTATTCCAGCTTAAACTACCATCTTTATGCTTTAGTTTATAGTTAACTAGTTCTTGTGGTATTCCAGTATTTTTTACCTTTTCACGAACTTTGTATAAATTGTCGTTAGTTAATTCATCTGTAAAAATTTTTTGATGCTTTCCTATTACGTCACTTAATTCATATCCTAAATACTTAGTTACATTTGAAGAACAATATGTAAAATATCCATCTTCATTCATTGAATATACAATTTGATAAGACTTATCTAAAATCTCCGTAAAAATTTTCTCAGTAAAAGAAGATTCTATTTTTAAATGCATTTTTTCAGATAAATCCCTTATGCAACCATCCATTTTTATAATTTTATTTTTATCATCATATTGAGGTGAAATAGAAAAGTATAGTAATTTTAAATAACCTAGACTATCAATCAATCTACATCTAAATTTTATTGGTGATTCAATTTTATCAATTTTGTAAAATAAATTTGTATCAGCATAGTAAACAAATTTATCAATATATTCATTTAAACTTATTGTAAATTCTGAACATTCGATAGAAAGTATATTGCAAAAGCCTTTAGAAAAAGTTAATTTTTTAGTAGCGATATCATATACAAAAAATCCAATATCGTTAAATATATCCATATCATCAAGTAAATAATTTTTATTAAAGTCCATATCTACCATAATTCATCACCTTTTTATTTAATAATAAAATTATAACAACAAAAAAACAAAAAACATGTAAAAATATGTAGAAAAAATAATTTTTATATATTTTTTATAAAAAAAACATTAAAAAGTTATAAAACATAATTATTAATAATATATAAGTAATAATAATAATTTTATTTGTCTTTAATTTTATGGTGAATAATATACGGTTTTGAATTTGAAAGGAGTACTTATTTAAGTAATTATTATCCATTTACAAAATTTTGAAATTTTCTTATATTATTTTAATTTTAAAACTATATAATTATTCAAAGTAAGAGTTAAAGAAGTAGGAGGTAAATATTGTATACTGATGTAGTTGAAGATTTAATTTGCCCGATTTGTAAAAGTAAGATAAGAGTGAGAAAGATTTATTTAAAAGATAACGACGAAGTCATAGAGGGAACTTTGTGTTGTGAAAATAATCATAAGTTCTATATTAAACATGGTGTTATAGATTTTCATTACAAAGAAAATACTAATACTCCAAATTTAAGTGAGTTTTATTTTGAGAGAAATTTTAAAGAATTAGATAAGATTATAGAACAAAAAACTCCAGATAACTTAAAAAAAGTTCATATATTATCTAAAAACTATATATCAGCTATTATAAATAAAATTAAACCTAAAATAGTTTTAGATATAGCATCAGGAAGAAGTATTTTGTTAGAAACATTAGCTGAAAAAGTAAATTGCAATTTAAATGTTATTTCAACAGATTTAAATTTTGCCACATTGAAATATAATAGAGAAAGAATAAAAAAAATAAATCCTAATATTAAAATAACTTATATAGCATGTGATTACCTAAAGTTACCTATTAAAGATAATACTGTTGAATGTGTAACATCTTTTTATGGATTTCCTAATCTTACAGTAAATTCGCCTTATATAATGAAGGAGTGTGGAAGAATACTAAAAAATAAAGGATTAATTTTAGATTCTAGAATTGTAGTTAATGAAAAAGATGATTATTTTAATAAGATAAAAGCAGCTACAAAACAAAATTTAGGATTTCCTAATCCAGAAATAGTGGCTGTAGAGGAAAAAATAAAAGAAATATATAGTAGTATTGGATTTAGTGAATATAAATGTGAAACTATTGGTGAGTCTATTGGTGAAAAAAATGAATTGGATATAATTCCAGCTAAAGGTGAAAAG
Organism: Clostridium amazonense; assembly: GCF_056431285.1. Taxonomy (NCBI): domain Bacteria; kingdom Bacillati; phylum Bacillota; class Clostridia; order Eubacteriales; family Clostridiaceae; genus Clostridium; species Clostridium amazonense. Next base: position 621,356 of record NZ_JBWKMH010000010.1, read on the forward strand.
TTTAAGGCTTGTGTAATAATAAGCAAGAAATAAAAAATGAGGTGGGAAGATGATTGTTAATTATGCACATAGGGGAGCTAGTGAATCATATCCTGAAAATACAATGTTGGCATTTAGTAAAGCTATTGAGATGGGCTGCACAGGTATAGAAACAGATGTGCAAAGGACTAAAGATGGAGTATTAGTTCTAATTCATGATGAGTATTTGGATAGGACTACAGATGGGGTAGGTCTAGTATGCGAGAAGAAATATGAAGAATTAACATCATTGGATGCAGGAAGTTTTAAAGATAAAAGATTTTCTACATGTAGAATTCCGACACTAAGGAGTTTTTTACAATTTGTAAAAAATAAAAATATAACAGTAAATTTAGAAATAAAAAATTCTATAGTTAAATATAAAGATATAGAGATAGAAATACTATATGAAGTTTTTAGAGCAGGATTAGAGGACAATGTAATAATATCAAGTTTTAATCACAGCTCTATATTTAAAATAAAGGCTGTATGTCCAAGAATAAAAGTAGGGGCATTATGCCCAGTAATGAGCAACAATTTAAATTCATATATAAGTCCATATAGAGTAAATTATATTCATCCTAGTTATAATTTTTTAACTAAGGAAAATATAGAAGAATGTAAAATCAAAAATATTGGAATAAATGTTTATACAGTTAATGATGAAGAGGATTTAAAAAAAATTGTAGAATTAGATGTAGATGGTATAATAACAAATAAGCCAGAGCTACTTTGTAAGATTTTAAAAGATAAGCAAAGTGATAATATATAAAATACACTATTGACAGAAATAACAGAAAGTTATAAAATCAAAAATATAAAAATGAATATGTGAAATTTTGCACAATGATGTGTAATTTTAAAAGAGTAATGAAGCTCCTTAAGTTTTTCTTAGGGAGTTTTTTATTTTATAAAAATTTATAATAGGATGTGAAAGTATGAGTAATTTTAAAGTAGGACCTAATGTTTACTTTGGAGTTGGAAAATTAGAAAAGCTTAGAGAAATTAAATGCAAAAAAGTATTTGTTGTTACTGATCCATTTATGGTTAAGTCTGGTACAATAAATCAAGTTACAGATCATTTAAAGGCAGCTAATATTGAGTTTAGCATATTCTCAGAAATAGTGCCAGATCCACCACTAGAGATAGTGTCAAAGGGAATTAAAGCAATGGATGAATGTAATCCTGAAGCTGTAATTGCATTAGGTGGAGGTTCTGCTATAGATGCAGCCAAAGCTATAAGTTATTTTAGAGGACTTATAAACAAGGGTCTACATAAATCAGAAGAAGATAAAAAAGTTCTATTTATAGCAATACCAACAACTAGTGGTACTGGTTCAGAAGTTACTTCTTTTTCAGTTATAACTGATAAAAAGTATAATGTGAAATATCCATTAGTAGAAGAAGAAATGATACCAGATATGGCTATTTTAGATGCTAATCTTGTAAAAACAGTACCAAACTTTATAACAGCAGATACAGGAATGGATGTTTTAACACATGCAATAGAAGCATATGTTTCAACAGAAAGTTCTGATTTTAGTGATGCTTTAGCAGAAAAGGCTATAAAACTTGTGTTTGAATACTTGGAAAAGGCATATAAAAATGGACAAGATTTAGAAGCAAGAGAAAAAATGCACAACGCATCTTGCATAGCTGGAATGGCATTTACAAATGCATCTTTAGGAATTAATCATAGTATGGCACATATAATAGGTGGAAGATTCCATATTCCTCATGGAAAATCTAATGCTATACTATTACCATATGTTATAGAGTATAATGCAGATATAAGCTTTAACAATAGAAATGAATATAGTGAAGCAGCTAAAAGATATGCGCAAATTGCTAAGTTCTTAAATCTTACAAGTAGTAATAATGTAAGAGAAGGCGTAAGATCATTAATAAGAGCAATAAACTCATTAAAGAAAACAATGGAAATTCCAAATACGTTAAAAGATGCAAAAGTTACAAAAGAGGATTTTGAAGCTAATTTAATGGAGCTTTCAGAAATTGCATTAAAAGATGGATGTACAAAAACTAATCCAAAAGAACCTACAGTAGATGAATTGAGAGAATTGTTTAAAGTTGTATACCAAGGAAAATAATTAAGTTATCTAAGTAAGAAAATTTAAAAATATTTTCAGAAAATGATTGACAATTGAAAATATTAATTATATAATCTTAGTATAAATTAATGAGAACTAAATTGTGCAACGGCGTACAATATAAATATAAGAGCAATGGAGCTCCTTAAAACACAACGAGAGTGATTTAAGGAGCTTTTGCGTCTTAAAAAAAAGAATTGGAGTGAGAAAAATGGAAGAAAAACAAAGAGTTATACAGGAATATGTTCCTGGTAAGCAAGTTACATTAGCTCACTTAATTGCACACCCTAATAGAGCAATTTATAAAAAGTTAGGACTTAACGAAGAGAATTCAGAAGCAATTGGGATTCTTACAATAACTCCAAGTGAGGCAGCGATTATAGCTTCAGATGTTGCAACTAAAGCAGCAGGTGTTGAAATTGGATTTATAGATAGATTCAGTGGGTCGTTAGTTATAACAGGTGATGTTTCAAGTGTAGAAGCTTCCTTGAGAGAGGTTTGTAATATGCTTAAAAATGTATTGCTTTTTACAACGACAGATATAACAAAATCTTAGGAGGTACAAGCCTTGAAAAAGATAATGCTTATAGGATCTATAGGAGCAGGAAAGACAACTTTAACACAAAGGTTGAAAGACGAGATTATAGAGTATAAAAAAACACAAGCTATAGAATTTAATGACTATATAATAGATACTCCAGGAGAATACATTGATAATAGAATATACTATAATGCACTAATTATAACATCAGCAGAAGTGGATGTGATAGCGTTGGTGCAAGATTGTACTAATGAAAGCAGTAGTTTCCCACCTGGATTTGGAAGTATGTTTAATAAGCAAGTTATAGGTATTTGTACAAAAACTGATTTGTGCAAAAATGATGAAGATTTAAAAAGAGCTAAAGAGTTCTTATCATTAGCAGGTGCTGGAGAAATATTTTATTTAAGTTCTGTAAATAATAAAGAAATTGAAGAATTAAAAAAATATTTAAACTTTAATTAGACATTTTATGATAAAATAATTTAGTAACAACCTATATATTGTTTTACCAAAAAGAGGTGTATCGCATGAGTAAAAGAATTGTAATAGCCGACGATGAACCTATTACAAGGATGGATATCAGGGAAATGTTAGAAGAAGAAGGGTACAATGTTGTAGCTGAAGCTTCAGATGGTTTTGATGTTATAGAACTTGCTAGAAAACATTTGCCAGACCTTATAATTATGGATATTAAGATGCCATTGTTAGATGGCTTGAATGCGGCTAAAATAATAGCAAAAGAAGAACTAGCTGGTGGCGTAGTGCTTTTAAGTGCTTATAGTGACAAAAGTTTTATAGAAAAGGCTAAAGAGGTAGGGGTTGTAGGATATCTAGTAAAACCCTTAGATAATAATTCTTTGATAGCCACTATAGAAGTTTCATTATCAAAATGTAAAGAATTAAAAGAAATAAAAAAGAATGTAAAAGTTCTAGAAAAAAAATTAGAAGCTAGAAAAGTTGTAGAAAAAGCTAAAGGAATACTTATGAAACAAAGAAGCATTTCAGAAGATGAGGCTTATACTTATATAAGAAACCTTAGCATGAAAAAGAGAGTTAATATGGAAGAAATAGCTCGAATAATAATTATCAGTGAAGAGGAAGTATAGATAAAAGTGAAGATAAATAGGGAAAATATAAAAGATATATGCTTAAAACATACTTTTTTAAAGGAAAGTGATATAAAGATAATACAAAGTATATCTAGAACACTTCAATTTATAGCAGATTCTTCAAAAGCAGATATTTTCATAGATTGTTTAGCAAAAGATGAAAAAAATGCAGCGATAGTAGTTGTAAGTGCAAAACCTAGAGATAAAGAGTCACTTTACAAAGAAGAAGTTGTAGGAAAGTTGGCTATAAGAAAAAATGAGCCAGCAGTTATGAGAACTTTTGAAACAGGAATACCATCTAGAGATATAAAGGCAACAACACAAGAAAATATAATAGTAAAACAAAATGTTGAGCCTATAACTAATGAGAATGGTGAAGTAATTGCTGTAATTATATCAGAAAAAGATATAACACAAGATTTTATAAAAACAAAGAAAATGGAAATATTAGCAGAAACGAATGAAGAGTTAATTTCTCAAATAGAAGGAAAAAAACTTAGAGATGAAAATGGAAGCATAACATATCATATAGATGATGCAATACTTATTTTTGATGAGGAAGGAATTTTAAGATTTAGGAATCCTGTAGCAGAAGAGTTATATAAAAAACTTGGATACAATCAAGAATTAGTTGGAATGGAATTTTCAAATTTAGCATTATCTAATAAGTCTATAGATAATATTATGAAAAATGAATCTATAGAAGTCGAAGAAATAGAAATAGGCGAAATGTCATTTCAAATAAAGTATATAGTTCAAAGCAGCAAAGTATTAAAACTTGCAATGCTTGTAAGAGATATTACTGATATGAAAGAAAAGGAAAGAGAATTAATTTTAAAATCAGTAGTTATAAAAGAAATACATCATAGAGTGAAAAACAACCTTCAAACAATAGCAAGTCTTTTAAGACTTCAATCTAGAAGGATAGAAGGAAAAGAATTTAGAGATGCTATAAATGAAAGTATAAACAGAATACTTAGTATAGCAATAACTCATGAAATTCTTGCTAAAGAGTGCATTGATGAAGTAAATATAAAAGATGTTATAAACAAAATAAAAGCATGCATGGTAAGTTTAGAAAAAAGAGAGAATTTAGATTTAACTATTGAAATAGTAGGTGATGATTTAACTGTTAGCTCAGATAAATCCACAGCAGTTGCATTAGTAGTAAATGAAGCAATACAAAATTGTTTAAAGCATGCATTTAAGAATAGGCATGTTGGAAAAATAATAGTAAAAGTAGAAAAAGGAAATACATATTCAAAAGTATCAATTATTGATGATGGTATAGGATTTGATATATCAAAAGTGAAGGAAAGTAGCTTAGGACTTATGATTATTAAAAGTTTAGTTTCAGATAAACTTAAGGGAAAACTTGATATACAATCAAATTCTAATGGAACAATTGTTACATTTGATTTTGAAAATTAAATAGGTTTAAATCAAATACAATGCTGTTTTTGATAAGAAGGCAATGAAGCCCAGAATATTTATTAGATATTATTTAAAAATTGTTTTAAATAAGCTAATGAATATTCTGGGCTTTATTTTATAAAAAATAAATTTCTAAAATTAAGAAATGATTATGAAATTAAATTTATAAAAGAAAGGGGGAAATCCGTATTAAGTAACTTATAACTTATTAAACTTAGAAGTTATATAACGGTAACAAAAATGAGAGAAGAAATTTTAAGTGTAGGTATTGATATAGGAACCTCTACAACTCAACTTGTATTTAGCAATATAACAATTGAAAATACAGCAAGCAACTTTACAGTACCAAGAGTAAATATTGTAGATAAAGAAATTATCTACAGAAGCGGAATTTATTTTACACCACTTGTAACTCAAACAAAAATAGATAAAGAAAAAGTAAAAGAAATAATAAGAAGTGAGTATGAAAAAGCTGGAGTAAGTGTGAATGACGTTAAAACTGGGGCTGTAATAATAACTGGTGAAACAGCTAGAAAAGAAAATGCAAATGATGTGCTTCAAACTTTAAGTGGTTTCGCAGGAGATTTTGTAGTTGCAACAGCAGGTCCAGACTTAGAATCAATAATTGCAGGTAGAGGAGCAGGTGCTGACAAAGTATCTGATGAAGAAAATGCCTTTGTTGTAAATATAGATATTGGTGGAGGAACTTCGAACCTAGCATTATTTAAAAATGGAGAACTTATAGACACAGGATGTATGGATATAGGTGGAAGACTTATAAAAATAGATACAAATACTAAAAAGATTTACTATATATATCCAAAAATAAAAGAATTAGCTGAATCTATAGGTGTAAATGTAAATGTTGGAGATATAGCAGATGTAGATAAACTAAGAAAAATAGCAAGAAAAATGACTGAGATATTAGAAGAGTCTGTATGCATTAAAGCTAGAACTTCAATGTACGAAAATCTTCAAACTAATAAAGGTATTAAAGATGGCTATAACATAGAATATGTAACATTTTCAGGTGGAGTAGCTGATTATATATACAATACAGATTACAATGATTATTTCAAGTTTGGTGATATGGGTGTAATTTTAGGTGAGGAAATAAGAAACTCAAACTTAATTTCAAAACTAAAGTTAAAAGAAGCTATAGAAACTATAAGAGCAACTGTAGTAGGTGCAGGGTCACACACAACAGATATAAGTGGTAGTACTATAACTTATACAGCAGATGTGTTTCCAATAAAGAATTTACCAATTTTGAAATTATCACAAGATGATGAAAATGGTGGCTTTGAGTCAATAGAAAAAGCCATTAAAGAAAAAGTTAATTGGTTTAACATAGAAAATGAAAACCAATTAGTAGCAGTAGCCTTAAAGGGAAATAAAAATCCTTCCTTTATAGATATACAAAACCTAGCAACTTCAATTATAAATGGTATGGAATCTTTAATTAATAGTAAATATCCATTATTTATAGTTGTAGAAAATGATATTGCAAAAGTTTTAGGACAAACTATTTACGCTAAACTAGGCAGAGCTACAAATGTAGTTTGTATAGATAGCATAAAGGTTGAAAATGGAGATTATATTGACATTGGAAAACCACTTGTAAATGGGAAAGTCGTACCAGTAGTAATAAAAACACTAGTATTTAATTCATAATTTTATTTTAGAGGGGTGAACTATAGTGATACTAAAAACTAAATTATTTGGAAAAACGTATCAGTTCAAGGATGTAAAAGAAGTATTAGCAAAAGCTAATGAAGAAAAATCAGGAGACAAATTAGCAGGTGTTGCTGCTACAACAGCTCAAGAAAGAGTTGCAGCAAAAGTTGTATTAAGTAATTTAACAGTTGCAGACATAAGAAACAACCCAGTTGTTGCTTATGAATTAGACGAAGTTACAAGAATAATACAAGATGCAGTAAATGAAAAAATATATGCTGAAATTAAAAATTGGACAATTTCAGAATTAAGAGAATGGATATTAAAAGATACTACAACAGGTGTAGATATAAGAAGAATATCAAGAGGACTAACAAGTGAGGTTATTGCAGCAGTAGCTAAACTTATGTCTAACCTTGACTTAATAGCAGGAGCTAAAAAGATAAAAGTAACAGCTCACTGTAACACTACAATAGGAGAAACTGGAAGATTATCAGCAAGATTACAACCAAACCACCCAACAGATGATGTTGATGGAATAGTTGCTTCATTATTAGAAGGTTTAACATATGGTATTGGTGATGCTGTTATAGGATTAAACCCAGTTGATGATACTGTTGGAAGTGTAGTAAAAGTATTAAAGAAATTTGAAGAAATAAAACAAAAATACGAAATACCAACACAAAACTGTGTTCTTGCTCACGTAACAACACAAATGGAAGCTATAAAACAAGGAGCTCCAACAGACTTAATATTCCAAAGTATTGCAGGATCTGAAAAAGGAAATGAAGCTTTCGGTCTTTCAGGAACAATTATAGAAGAAGCAAGACAACTTGCATTAAAAGAAGGAACAGCAGCAGGTCCAAATGTTATGTACTTCGAGACAGGACAAGGATCAGAATTATCTGCAGATGCACACCATGGTGCAGACCAAGTAACTATGGAAGCTAGATGTTATGGATTTGCGAAAAAGTTTGATCCATTCTTAGTTAACACAGTTGTTGGATTTATAGGACCAGAGTACTTATACGATAGTAAAGAAGTTATAAGAGCAGGTCTTGAAGATCACTTCATGGGTAAATTAAGTGGAATACCAATGGGTTGTGACGTTTGTTACACAAACCATATGAAAGCAGATCAAAATGATGTAGAAAACCTAGCTGTATTATTAGCAGCAGCAGAGTGTACTTACTTTATGGGAATTCCTCACGGGGATGATATAATGCTTAACTATCAAACTACAGGATACCATGAAACAGCAACATTAAGAGAACTTTTAAATAAGAGACCAATAGCTGAGTTTGAAGCTTGGTTAGAAAAATGGGGCTTCATGAATGATGGAAAGTTAACAGCAAAAGCAGGAGATGCTTCTGTATTTCTTAAAAAGTAGGAGGGGTAAGTAACATGTTTTCAGAAAATGATTTAAAAAAATTAGTAGAACAAGTATTAGTAGAAATGACAGCTAATAGCGGTTCAAATGTTAATGCCGCAGCAAATAATAACACAGAAAATACATCTGTAGATGAGAATGGAATGATTCCAGACATCACAGAAAAAGATATAAGAACAACTCTATTAGTAGAGAATCCAGAAGATGCAGAAGCATACTTAAAAATGAAAAAGCATACTCCTGCAAGAATAGGAATAGGCAAAACTGGAACAAGATACAAAACTGAAACAGTATTAAGATTTAGAGCAGACCACGCTGCAGCTCAAGATGCTGTATTTACAGATGTTAATGAAGAGTTATTAAAAGAAATGAACTTAATAACACTTCAAACAAAATGTGAATCTAAAGACCAGTTTATAACAAGACCAGACCTTGGAAGACAAATATCTAGAGAAGAATTAGCTAAATTAAGTTCATTCAAGAGAAATCCTCAAGTTCAAATATTTATTGCTGATGGATTAAGCTCAAAAGCTATCGAAGCTAACATAAAAGATATATTACCAGCATTAATTCAAGGATTACAAGGACACGGAATATCTATAGGAGACCCATTCTTCGTAAGACTTGGAAGAGTTGGAACTATGGATGTTGTATCAGAAGAACTTGGAGCAGATGTAACTTGTCTATTAGTTGGAGAAAGACCAGGTCTTGTAACAGCTGAAAGTATGAGTGCTTATATAGCTTACAAAGCAACAGTTGGAATGCCAGAATCAAGAAGAACAGTTGTATCTAACATACATAAGGGCGGTACTCCTGCAGTTGAAGCTGGTGCTTACATTGCAGATATAATAAAACTAATGTTAGATAAAAAAGCAAGTGGATTAGATTTAAAATTATAATTCAGGGGGTATAGCATTATGAAAAACGATCAATTACGTCCATCAGTTTTAGCAGTTAAAATAATACCAAATGTTAATGCTGATATGGCAAAAGAATTCGATTTAAAACCTGAGCACAAAAGTGTTGGAATATTAACTGCTGATTGTGATGATGTAACTTACACAGCATTAGATGAAGCTACTAAAGCAGCAGATGTTGAAGTAGTTTATGCAAAATCATTTTATGGTGGAGCAGCAAATGCTAATAGTAAATTAGCAGGAGAAGTTATAGGAATAATAGCAGGACCAAGTCCAGCAGAAGTTAGAAGTGGAATGAATGCAGCAGTTGATTTCATCGAAAGCGGAGTAGCAACATTCTACAGTGCAAATGATGATGATTCAATTCCATACTATGCACAATGTATATCAAGAACAGGTTCATATCTTTCTAAAACAGCAGGAATAAGAGAAGGTGAAGCATTAGCTTATGTTATAGCACCACCATTAGAAGCTATGTATGCATTAGATGCAGCTATGAAAGCAGCAGCAGTTGAATTAAAGGCATTCTTTGGACCACCATCAGAAACAAACTTTGGTGGAGGATTATTAACAGGAAGCCAATCAGCATGTAAAGCAGCTTGTGAAGCCTTTGCAGCAGCAGTTAAATTTGTAGCAGAAAATCCTACAGAATATTAAGATTAGGTGAGGAATATGAAGAAATCCACACTAGGATTTTTAGAAACTTATGGATTTGTTGGAGCAGTAGAAGGTCTTGATGTAGCATTAAAGTCTGCAAATGTTGAATTTGTAAGTTGTGAATTTGTAAGCAGTGGAATAGTTACAATAGTAATTACGGGCGATGTAGCATCTGTAAAAGCTGCAGTAGAAGCTGCTTGTATAGCAATTGATAAAGTTGGAACATTAAGAAATACTCATGTAATAGCTAGAGCAGACGAAAGCGTTGTGGGTATGTTTGAAGAGAAAAAAGAAATTGCAGTAATTGAAGAATTAAACGCCTATGAAAGCTCTCAAAGTGAAAATTTAGCAAATGATATAGAAGATATAGATGATGCTAAAGAGCTTGAGATAGTAGAAGAGAACATAGACGCTAAAGAAACTTTAGAGAATGAAAGTGAAAAAGAAACTTTAAAAACTAGTATAGAAATTGAACATGTAATGAAAATGACTAAAGAAGAGTTAGAATCATTAAAAGTTCAAGAACTAAGAACTATAGCTAGAAAACTTAAAGAAGAACATAAGCTTTCTCTAACTAAAAAACAAATTAAGTTTAGTAAAAAAGAACAACTTGTAGAAGCTATACTTAATGAGCAGTAGGAGGCGTAAAATAAATGGAACTTTTAGATAAAGATTTATTATCATTACAAGAAACTAGAACATTAATAACTAGAGCTAAAAAAGCTCAAGAAATATATAAAACATTTTCTCAAGAAAAAGTAGATTCAATAGTTAAAGCTGTAGCAGAAGCTGCAGAGAAAGAAGCTGTTAAGCTTGCTAAAATGGCTTGGGAAGAAACAGGATTTGGAAAGTGGCAAGACAAAATCGTAAAAAACACTTTTGCAAGTAGAGTTGTTTATGAAAACATGAAAAACACAAAAACAGTTGGAATAATTAACGAAAACAAAGAGCAAAAGTACTTTGAAGTTGGAGTGCCAGTTGGAGTAGTAGCAGGATTAATTCCTTCAACTAATCCTACATCAACAACTATATATAAAACATTAATTTCTTTAAAAGCAGGAAATGGTATAGTTGTTTCACCACATCCAAATGCTAAAAATTGTATCATTGAAACAGCAAGAATATTAAATGATGCAGCAATAAAAGCAGGAGCACCAGAAGGTCTTATTGGATGCATAACAATTCCTTCATTACAAGGAACAAGTGAATTAATGAAACACAAAGATACAGCATTAATTCTAGCAACTGGTGGAGAAGCAATGGTACATGCTGCTTATAGTTCAGGAACACCAGCTATCGGAGTTGGTCCAGGAAATGGTCCAGCATTTATAGATAAATCAGCAGATATAAAATTAGCTGTTAAGAGAATTTTAGATAGTAAGACTTTTGATAACGGAGTAATCTGTGCATCTGAGCAATCAGTAGTTGTTGAAAAATCTATGAAAGAAGCTGTTAAAGAAGAACTTATAAGACAAGGTGCTTACTTCTTAAATGAAGAAGAATCTAAAAAATTAGGAAGCTTCATATTAAGAGCTAATGGAACAATGAACCCACAAATCGTTGGTAAAAGTGTAGAAAAATTAGCTGAAATGGCTGGATTAAATGTTAAAGCTGGAAGCAGAGTATTAATATCTGAACAAACGACTGTTGGTAAGGATAATCCTTATTCAAGAGAAAAGTTAACTCCAATCTTAGCATTCTACACAGTTAATGATTTAGAAGAAGGAATTGATCTTTGTACAAGAATCTTAATGAATGAAGGAAAAGGACATACTTTAGTACTTCACTCAAACAATGACGAAGTTATAAAAACTTTCGGATTAAGAATTCCAGTATCTAGATTGTTAGTAAATACTCCAGGAGCATTAGGTGGAATAGGTGGAGCAACAAATCTTGTTCCAGCACTTACATTAGGTTGTGGAGCAGTTGGAGGAAGTTCAACTTCTGATAACATAGGACCACTTAACTTAATTAACATAAAAAGAGTTGCATGTGGAGTTAGAGAACTTGAAGAACTTAGAGGAGAAGAATGTCCAAGCTGTACTCAATCTGAATCTTCAATATCTAAAGATCAATTAGAATTAATAATAAAGAAAGTTGTTGAACAGTTAGCATCACTTTCTTAATCAAGATGAATTATAGAGGATTAAGTTAAGAAAAACTTAACTTTTCCTCACTTACAATATAAAACTTATAAATAAAAAAATATTAAAGGTAAATTTAAGGAGGAATTTCAAATGGCAAACATGAACGCATTAGGAATGATAGAAACTAAAGGATTAGTAGGAGCTATAGAAGCTGCAGACGCAATGGTTAAAGCTGCTAACGTAACTTTAATAGGAAAAGAGCAAATCGGAGCAGGTCTTGTAACTGTAATGGTAAGAGGAGACGTTGGAGCTGTTAAAGCTGCTACAGATGCAGGTGCTGCAGCTGCTGAGAGAGTTGGAGAATTAGTATCAGTTCACGTAATCCCAAGACCACACGGAGAAGTTGAAGTTATACTTCCAAAATTCGAAGCTTAGGATTAACAAAGCAAAAGAATAAAGAATAAATTGTTTATCATGCCCATGAACTTATAACAATGTAATGGCAATCCAATTAAGTTGGCCTTGCTTAAATCAAATTAGTTTGATTTTTATAGTTAAGAGTCCATGGGTATGATTAAGTTTAAGGCATCTTATAGGAAAACAAGGTCCAATAAGGAGTATGTTTAACTATTTCGGGTATTTAAGTAAAAAACAACTTAAAACCCTATAGTAAAGGATGTGAAATACATGAGCGTATTAACAGAAAGCACTTTAAGAAGTAAGATTAAAAATCAGAATATTAGTGAATATGTAGTTGAAAAAGGTGTGATAATAACTCCTTCAGCTAGACAATATTTACAAGATAAGGGCATTAAATTAGTTTATAAATCTAATGAATCAGATGTAAAAGAAGAATATGATGGAACTAATTTTATAAAAAATAGCAATGCAAAAAATGCTTTTGATAGCGAAAATCCAAAAGTTCCAGAAGCAAAAGAAAATAAATTTATACCACGTTATAAATTTATAAATGGTGGAGCTTTTGAAAATAAACCAGAACATATGACTCAACTAAAAGGAAACATGTTAGTTTCTAAAGGACACAGAAGAATAGTTTTAAGAGGAAGACTAGATTCACTTCAAGCTCAAATACTAAAATCAGAAGTGGTATGTAAGAATTTAAATGAGGTTAAGGTACTAGAAGAGTTAGAAGAAATTCTTGACTATGTAAGATTAATACTTGCATCAGAAGTAATGGAAGATCCATTACCAGAATTTAAACTTCTTGGTTTAAATGAACAAGAATTAAAAGCACATTCTCACAATCCTAAGAAATATTTAGGTACAGAACATATAATTTTCCCAAATTATCAAATGGGAGATGTAGTTGTAGAACTAAATAGTTTAAGAGCTGAGAGTAGAGAAGTAGAAATAGTAGCTTATAATGCATTTATAAATGAAGACGGTGAACTTTCAAGAAATGATATAGCACTAGCAATGAATAGATTAAGTAGTTGTTTTTATGTAATGATGTGTAAATATGTAGCTGGAAAGTACAAATAAGAGGTGAAAAGAGTGCAAATATCAAATTCAGAAATTAACTACATCATTGATGAAGTAGTTAAAAGATTAAAAGAGAAAAAAGAAAACAAAGGAATATTAGTAGAAGCATCAGGAAGACATGTTCATCTTTCTCAAAAGGAAGTAGAAGTTCTTTTTGGAAAAGGATATGAACTTAAAAAAGTTAGAGATTTATCTCAACCAGGACAATATCTTTGTGAAGAAAAAGTAACACTTGTTGGCCCAAGGGGGGTTATGCAAAATGTAGCGGTTTTAGGTCCTGCAAGAGCAGATACTCAAGTTGAACTTTCAAAAAGTGATGCAGTTTCTATAGGAATAAATGCACCTGTTAGAATGTCAGGAGATATAAAAAATAGTGCACCAATAACTATAGTTTCAAAAAATGCAGCTGTTTCTTTAAGTGAAGGTGTAATTGTTGCTAAAAGACATATACACATAACTCCAGAAGATGCAAGTAAATATGGAATTAAAAATGGTGAAGATGTAAAAGTTAAAATATCTGGAGAGAGAAGTTTAATTTTTGATGAAGTAGCTGTTAGAGTAAGCGATAAATTTAATACTGTAATTCATATTGATTATGATGAAGCAAATGCCTGTGGATTTACTAAAGGTGTTTATGCTGAAATAGTTAAATAAAGAGGTTAATTATGGCTAACTTAAATAAAGTTGATGAGCTTATAAAAAAGGTAGAACAATCAATAAAAAGTCCTAAAAAAGTTTCAGCTAGTGACAAATTATATGTAGGAGTAGACTTAGGAACTGCATATATAGTTATAGTGGTTTTAGATGAAAACAAACAGCCAGTTGCTTGTGAAATGAAGTTTGCACAAGTAGTAAGAGATGGGTTAGTTGTAGATTTTATTGGAGCTACTAATATAGTTAGAGAACTTAAGAAAAAACTTGAAGATAAACTTGGATTTGAACTTACAAAAGCAGCAATAGCAGTACCACCAGGAACAGGTGAAAGAGATATAAAAACTCATATGTATGTTGTTGAGGGTGCTGGAATGGAAGTTGTATCTGTAGAGGATGAACCCACTGCAGCAAATGCTGTATTAGAAGTTGAAAATGGCGTAGTTGTAGATGTAGGTGGTGGAACAACAGGATTGTCAATTTTTGAAAATGGGAAAGTAATATACACAGCAGATGAAGCGACAGGAGGAACTCAATTGTCACTAGTAGTTGCAGGTGCATATAAAATTCCGTTTGAAGAAGCAGAAGAAAAGAAAAAAGATATAAAGAATCAAGATGAGATTTTTCATATTGTGACACCTGTAATTCAAAAGATAGGTTCAATTGTTAGAACACACATACAAGGATTTAATGTAGAGAAAATTTACTTAGTAGGTGGTACTTGTTGTCTTAAAGATTTTGAGAGAATAATAAAAAAAGAAACAGGTATAGAAACTATTAAACCATTAAACCCATTTTTAGTTACTCCTTTAGGAATAGCAATCAACTGTGCTTCAAAAGAGAATGTTTAAAATCTCGAATACAGGGGGGAAGGAGTGAAACCTATGGATAATGATAAGTTAATAGAACTTATAACTAAAGAGGTTATGAAGCGAATAAAGCTTATGGTAGAAGTAAATAATAATAAAAAAGTATTAATATTAGAAAAAAGTGAAAATCTTTGTCCAGTAGTAAAAAAGATTTTAGCTGAAAATGAGATGTCAGTAGATTCAATAGATTCTATGGGTAATTTAGACAATTATGAATTTATATTAATACAAAACCTTTCTAATAATGAGCTAATTAATATAGCACAAGGATATCAAAACTCAGAAAAAGAAAAAGCTATTATAGATATTCTTTTAAAGGGAAAGAAAGTATACGGATTAGAAAAGGGATTAGAATATAAAGAATATGAAGATGTAGCACCAAAAGGATTAATAGAAGTATTCCAAGGTTATAAGGAAAAACTATCAACATTCGGTGTTGAATTCACATCATTAAGAGCTATTATAGGTAGCAAAGTTACAGAAAAAAGTGCAAATAAAAGTGAAGAAAAAACACAAGTTAAATCATTAGAAAAGGTAGATGTTAGAACACATCAAAATGTTATAACTAAAAAGTTAGTATCAGAAATAGATATGAAAAATATGCAAAAAGATGGAGCTAAAGAAGTTAGAATTTCTAAGAAATCTATAATTACTCCATTAGCGAAAGATTTTGCAAGAATAAATAACATTACTATAACAATAGAAAGTTAAGAAAGTTTATTTAGGAGAGGAAAGGGAACTTATTATGGTTATTGGACAAGTAACAGGACATTTATGGGCAACTAGAAAAGACGAGAATCTTAGTGGTTTTAAATTTTTAGTTGTAAGAAAACTGGATTATAAAGGAGATCTTACACACGATGCAATAGTTGCAGTAGACTCTGTAGGTGCAGGAATTGGCGACCAAGTTATTATAGTTGGAGGTAGTTCAGCTAGATATGTGCTTGATGACAAAAAGGCACCAATAGATGCTACTATAGTTGGAATTATTGATTCATTAGAGTTTGATAATTAAATATACAATGGAGAATAAATTTATGAAAAAAGCTTTAGGAATATTAGAATTTAGTAGCGTTGCAAAAGGCATAGAAATAAGTGATGTTCTTTTAAAATCTTCATTTGTAGATGTTGAACTTCTAAGACACATATGTCCAGGAAAGTTTTTAACTATAATTTCTGGAGATGTTGAAGAAATAAAAGAAGCTATAGAGAAAGCTGACAAAAGTGAAAAAAGATTAGTTGAGAGTACTATAATATCAGGAGTTCATGAACAAGTTTTAAGTGGATTAAAAAAAAGACCACTTGTAACAAATTTTAATGCTATAGGAATAATAGAGTTTTCTACAGTAACATCTTCAATTATAGCTTTAGATGTAGCATTAAAAACATCTGATGTAAATTTAGTACGACTAGTTTTAGGAAATGGTATTGCAGGAAGAGCTTATTTTATAATTAATGGTTCTGTGTCTAGTGTTGAAGAAGGCGTTAAGTCAGCAAAAGACTTTTTAAATTCTCAAAAAATAATTCATAGTGTAGTAATCCCTTCTCCAAGTAAACTTCTTTTACAAAGTCTTTAAATCAATATAGTTTTAAAGATGATAATATAGAAATTTAATTTAAATTTCAACATAGAGATATTTCTCTAATAAGCAGTTTAAAATTTAAGAAAAGAGGTGCGATATATGAGCATTAATGAAATTATTGTGTATATTATGATGGCATTCCTAGTAATAGGAGCTGTAGACAAACTTTTAGGAAATAAGTTTGGATATGGTGAACAGTTTGAAGAAGGTTTTATGGCTATGGGTTCACTTGCTTTAGCAATGATAGGAGCAATGTGTTTAGCTCCAGTTTTAGCTGATTTATTAAAACCAGTAGTAGTACCACTATATAAAGCATTAGGAGCAGACCCTTCAATGTTTGCAACTACTTTACTTGCTTGTGATATGGGTGGATATCAATTAGCTCAACAATTAGCAGAGAACGCACAAGTAGCGCCATTTGCAGGATTAATATTAGGATCAATGATGGGACCTACAATAGTATTTACTATACCAGTAGCATTAGGAATAATAGAGAAGAATGATCAACAATACTTAGCTAAAGGTGTTTTAGCAGGAATTATAACAGTACCAGTAGGAACATTTGTAGGGGGAGTAGTTTCAGGATTACCAGCTATGTTAGTTCTTAAAAACTTAACTCCAATTATATTATTTGCAGTACTTATAGCATTAGGATTAAAACTTATACCAAATGGAATGATAAAAGGATTTACTTACTTTGGTAAATTTATAACTATAGTAATAACTTTAGGTCTTGTAGCAGCATGTATAGAAAGCGCAACAGGATTTGTAGTTATACCAGGAATGGCACCAATTGGAGAAGGTGTAGCAGTTGTTGGAGATATAGCTATAATCTTAGCTGGAGCTTATCCATTAGTACACTTTATAACAAAAGTATTCAAGAAGCCACTTATGAAAGTTGGATCATTATTAAAGATGAACGATGTTGCAGCAGCTGGTATGATAGCATCACTTGCAAATAGTATACCAATGTTCGGAATGATGAAAGATATGGATGAAAGAGGAAAAATAATAAACGTTGCTTTTGCAGTAAGTGCAGCATTCGTATTTGGAGATCACTTAGGATTTGCAGCAGGAGTTAACCAAGAATTAATTACTCCAATGATAATTGGTAAATTAGTTGGTGGAGTTACAGCTGTAATGGTAGCTATGTTAATGACTAAAAACGTAGCAAGCAAAAAAGAAGCATAAAAATATAAAAATATAAAAATATAAAAATATAAAAGGTTAAAAAGGAGATTTTGTTATGGAAAATTTAAATGAATCATTAATCGAAGAAATAGTAAGAAAAATAATAACTGAAAAATTAGGACAAGCACAAGCTACAGAAGAGAAAGCTCCTGATTTTGAAAAAACAGTTGGTAAAAACGGAGTTATTTCAATAAAAACTGAAACTGTAAAACCTGAAAAATTTGACACAGGAAAAGAAGGGGATCAAGTTTACTTAAAAGATGTTTTAACATTAGAAGAAAGTCCAAGACTTGGATGTGGAGTTATGGAAATGAAAGAAACTAGCTTTGCATGGACATTAAACTATGATGAAATAGACTATATAATAGAAGGAAGTCTAGAAATAGATATAAATGGAGAAAAAATTGTAGGAAATAAAGGTGATTTAATATTTATTCCTGCAAAATCTTCAATACATTTTACAGTTCCTAAGTATGCTAAGTTTACATATACAACTTATCCAGCAAACTGGGCAGAACAAAACTAAAAAAATAATATAAGATGATTTAAATAGCAGATTAAATTTTCATATATTAAAATTTACCCCAAAAAAGATATGCTTAAATTAAATAAGCATATCTTTTTTTATTATTAAAAATTATAATACTAAAGTGGGATTCTTGCTAAGACTAAGTGCTTGTTTTTCATATTATATAGTTGTTCTTTTGTTATTTCTTGAATAGTAGTTACTTTATTTACATTATGGATAGTACCTAATCTAATTCTAGCATCATCTAAATCTTTTGCTAAAACTGTACCACAATATAAAGCATCTTCACTACTAATATTAAATAAAAATACTTTAAGATCTTCTATTGGCACTATATCTTTCTTTAAAAATTCGTCGTCAAATTCAATTTCTGTATCTGGAGCAATTAGTCCTTCTCTAACTATCTGTTTATCCCAACCTTTGTATTCACAAAGTCTTCCCCATAAACCTAAATTCATAAGATTTCTAACAGTAAGTGTAACCATCATAATAATATATACTCCTTTCCATTTTAAGAATTTTTAATGTTTAAATATATTAAAAATAATAAATATTCCCGTGTAAAATATTTATTAAATGTATATATCTATAAAATTTTATAAATAAGAAACTACTTAAATTTAATATTTAAATAGTTAAAAGTTTTATCATTAATTTAACTGTAATTAGTTTTATATAGTGTTTTAAGTTTAAAATGAAAATAAAAAAATGATATAATTAAACATAAATGGAAAATATTAATTTAAGTGTTAAGTATTAGTATAATACTTAAAAATTAATAATATTTGAACAATATATAAAATTATGATAAATTATACTTGGGTAGTATCAGAAAGAACTACACCAAACAAATTAATGAACAAAATGACAGCTCATATCGAATGAATGAGACTAGCTTGTTTAAATACAAGTATAAATTATAGTATCACTGAAAAAAATTAAATTATGTATGGATTCAAAAATTATATGAATTTTGGATACCAAAAAATTTAAATTTTTATAGAAAAAATATTTGAAAATTTTTTTATTTAACTAATGTATTTATATTTCTAAAGAATTAATAGCGAAATAATTTTTAGAAGCATTAGATAAAAATAAATTATTTTAAATTTTTATTAAAAATTTAAAAATCTATATTTAAGGTGGTGGTATTTATAAAAATTGGATTTATTGGAGCAGGAAAAGTAGGATTTTCCTTTGGAAAGTATCTAAGTGAAAATAAATTTAAATTAAGTGGATATTATAGTAAAAACAATTTATCCTCAAAAGAAGCATCTATATTTACAAATTCTAAATTTTATTTAAGTATTAAAGATATAGTAAATGAGAGTGATATAATTTGTGTCTCAACTCCAGATGATGAAATATTAAATATTTGGAGTGAATTACGAGAATATAACATTTCGAAAAGAGTTATTTGTCATTTTAGTGGAACATTATCCTCAGATGTTTTTACACATATAGAACAGTTTGGTGCCTACGGATATTCAATACACCCATTATTTGCAATTTGTGATAAATATAATTCCTATAAAAGTTTAAAAAATGCATTTATAACCTTAGAAGGTGATAGTAGATATATAAATAATATAAAAAGTGCATTTAATAGTCTTGGTAATGATGTAAAGATAATTAATAAAAAAGACAAGACACTATATCATGCAGCTAGTGTAATATCTAGTAATTTTGTATTAGCTTTAATAAATATATCTAAATCATATTTGAAAACATATGGATTTAAAGAAGAAGAAGCTTTAAAGGCTTTAAATCCATTAATTATCAATAATATTAAAAACATAATGGAAAATGGAATAATAGATAGTTTAACTGGTCCAATAGAAAGAAATGATGTAGAAACTATAATTAAACATTATGAAAAGTTAAATGAAAATGACAAGGAAATATATAAACTTTTAAGTAAGGAACTATTAAACATTGCAAAAATGAAAAATGTAAACAAAGATTATAAAAGTATAGAAGGATTTTTAGGAGAAGGGTTATGAAGAATACAGTAGTCACATTTCAAAATAGAAAAGATAATAATGAAAAAATTACAATGCTTACAGCATATGATTATTCTATGGCAAAATTAATTGATGAAAGTGGAATAAATGGAATACTTGTAGGTGATTCATTAGGCATGGTTTGCCTTGGCTATGAAAATACTTTATCAGTAACAATGGAAGATATGATTCATCATACTAAGGCAGTAGCAAGAGGATGCAAAAGTGCATTAGTGGTTGCTGACATGCCATTTATGTCATATCAAGTATCTACTAGTAATGCTGTATATAATGCAGGGAGATTAATAAAGGAAGGACATGCTCATGCTGTTAAATTAGAAGGTGGAAAAGATATGTGCGAAAAGATAGCGGCTATTACAAAAGCATCTATTCCTGTTATGGGGCATATAGGACTAACACCACAATCTATAAACTCTATAGGCGGATTTAAGGTACAGGGGAAAAGTGAAAAAGCTGCTAAACAATTAATAGAAGAAGCAAAAGAAATTGAAAAATCAGGAGCTTTTGCTATTGTATTAGAATGTGTTCCAGCCAAATTAGCAGAAATTATAACTAAGTCTATAGATATACCAACAATAGGAATAGGGGCTGGAAATAAGTGTGATGGACAAATATTAGTTTATCAAGATATGCTTGGAATGTTTAATGATTTTAAACCTAAATTTGTTAAGACATTTTCAAATATAGGAGAAAAAATGTCATCAGGATTTAAACTATATATAGATGAAGTTAATAGTGAAACTTTTCCAAGTGAAGAACATACATTCAAAATTGAAGATGAAATAATACAGAAATTATATTAGTTTGAAAAAGTGGGTTAAAAATCATAAAAATGATATGGGGGAGTAAAATGGTTTTAATAAAAAATATATCAGAGATTAAAGATTTAGTGAGTGAGTGGAAAAAAGAAGGTAAGACTATAGGACTTGTTCCAACAATGGGATATTTACATGAAGGACATGAAAGTCTTATAAAGAAAGCTAGAAAAGAAAATGATAAAGTTATAGTAAGTGTATTTGTAAATCCTACTCAATTTGGACCTAATGAAGATTTGGAAAGTTATCCAAGAAATATAGAAAAAGACAGAGAGTTGTGCGAAAGTTGTGGTGTAGATGTAGTTTTTAATCCAGAATCGGTTGAGATGTACGAAAATAATGCTTCTACATATATAAATGTTCAAGGATTAACAGAAGGACTTTGTGGTGCATCAAGACCAATACATTTTAGAGGCGTATGCACTGTTGTAAGTAAGTTATTTAACATTACAATGGCAGATAGAGCTTACTTTGGAGAAAAGGATGCACAGCAATTAGCAGTTGTAAAAAAGATGGTAGAAGATTTAAATTTTAATATAGATGTAGTAGGGTGTCCAATAATAAGAGAAAAAGATGGATTAGCTAAAAGTTCTAGAAATACGTATTTGTCTAAGGAAGAAAGAGTAGCAGCATTAATATTAAATAAATCATTAAATTTAGCACTAAAAAAATTAAAAAATGGTGAAGCTTCAGGAGAAAATGTAATTAATGTTATAAAAGGAGTTATAAAAGAAGAACCCTTAGCAAAAATAGATTATGTAGAAGTAGTAGATAGTAAAACACTGAAACCTGTAAAGAAAATAGAAAATAGTATTTTAGTTGCTATTGCAGTTTATATAGGAAAAACTAGACTTATTGATAATTTTACATTTAATAGAGAATAGATGAGGTGCTATTATGAGATTAACTATGTTAAAAGCTAAGATACACAGAGCTATTGTTAAGGAAGCAAATTTAAATTATGTAGGAAGTATAACAATAGATGAGGAACTTCTAGAGAAATCAGATATATTAGAATATGAAAAAGTACAAGTAGTAGATATAGATAATGGTAATAGATTAGAAACATATACAATTGCAGGAGATAGAGGAAGTGGAATGATTTGTTTAAATGGTGCAGCAGCGAAGTGTGTTAATGTAGGAGATAAAGTGATAATAATGGCATATTGCGATTTAGAAGATCAAGAAATAAAAAATCATAAACCTAAGGTTGTGTTTGTAAATGAAAACAATCAAATAGATACTATATGTAATTATGAAAAACATGGAGAAATAAAATAGCATTAAGATAAAAAGAAAAAAGGCTAATGTAATTAGTCTTTTTTCTTTTTGATTAAAATATATTCAAAAATTAAATTTATCAATGTATTGAAATCTTATATAATTTTAAGCATTATTTTTATCATCATTTGAAGATAGAGTATCTTCCTTTTTTTCGTTTGATGAATCAATGTTATTATTACAACCACAATCATTTCCACAACAACAAGAATGCTCATCCTTATTATCAACAGCTATTGTTCCAAAATTATCATCTAAATCATCACATTCATAAAGTGTTTCGTCCTCATCATCAAAATTGCATTCAAATCTTTCAAAACACTGTCTTATTTTTTTATCATGCATTTTATTAAATTGTTCATATAAAAATATTGAAGTAGCAGCTATACCAGCTACTGCCATAGCAGCTTTAACAGGAGAAACGCCATTAGATTTTTTTTTGTTACATCTTTTCATAAATATCACTCCTTCTAAAATATAAAAATTCCATAAATTATAATTTATTTTGATTATGAGATAAAATTTTTATTTTATCCATAATTTGTTGTAAATGTAACATATAAGATTGAACAACATTCATATTTGAACTATAAGGAAAATTATTATTTATAATAGAGTCAAAATAATATTTTTCATTATTATCCAAAGACAAAATTAGTTTATTTTGATTATCTACATTTAATAAATTATAGTTAGATAATATATCAACAATAAATTCTTCAATATTTTTATTTATTAATTCAGTTCTCTTTCTATAGTTATTTTTAGCAAAAAAGAAAAATATAATAATTACTATTATATAAAGTATAACCATCATAATAAAAACTATCCTTTCAAAATTATGATAAAAGTATTAATACAATTATAAATTTTATATTCATATTTGTGAAGTAGAAAATGAAAAGTGAATATAAAATATAAATAAATAGTTAATAATTAGTAAAAATAAGAATATTAGAGATTTATTTTGCTAAAATTATAATATAAGAAACAACATATTATTAAAAGCTAAGTGTACATTTAAAATTATTTTAAACAACCCGCACTTAGCTTATTTTTAAAAATACAATTTAGCTTATGAGTATTTAAATTAGAATTTAAGATAATTTTATTCATAAGTATAAAATAGATTTTGAAATTACATTATATTAAAGGGGGAATTTTTATGAGGAAAATTTATTATTGTACAGAATGCAAAAGGTTATGTGAGAATGATGAAGTTTGTAAATATTGTGGGGCAAATCACTTAAAGAAAGTTGTTCAAGGTACATCTGTTAATATTATAGGAACTAAAAGAAAAGGATCAGTGTTAAAGTTTGATGATAGTAAAATTTATTTAATATTAAAAGATGAAGGAAATAATAAATTCATAAAAGATTTTCAGATAGAAGAAATAAGAAAGGTGTTATAAAAAACTACATTTGCATATAATATAAATATATAGAAAGTATTTAAGTTAACTAATTTAGCATAGACTTTATATAAGCTATGACAATGTATTAGTAGAACTTAAATACTTTCTTCTTTTAAATTAGATTTATTAGCATTTTTAAAGCTACAGCTAATGACATAGTTATAAATATAGGCTTTATTAGTTTGGAGCCTTTATTTATTGCTATTTTAGTACCAAACTTAGCGCCTAATACCATAAATATAGCAACAATAAATCCAATTTTATAGTTTATAGAATTATTTAAGGCAAATGTTAATAGTGCTGTAATGTTACTTATAAAATTTAAACATTTAGTATTAGCTGTACTATGTAAAAAATCAAATTTATATATTTTTATTAAACCAAATACTAGAAAAGAGCCTGTACCAGGTCCGAAGAAACCATCATAAAATCCAAGAGAAAATGCAAATATAATTCCTAGTGTTAGATTTTTCTTATTAAACCCTGTAAAGTTATCTTCAGCACCAATGTTTTTTGAAAATATTGTATATATGCCAATGGCTAATATAAGAAACAAAACAAAAACATTTAAAAAACTTTCATCTAAGAGCAAAACAGTTTTTACACCTAATATTGCACCTATAAAAGTAAATGGTCCTAAAATTTTAATTAGTTTAAAATTAACAAGGCCAGATTTGCAAAAATTATATGAACTAGTAAGAGATCCCATTGAAGCTGAAAACTTATTGGTACCTAAACTAAGATGTGGTGGTATTCCAGCCATTAGGTAAGCGGGCATACTTATAAGTCCACCACCACCAGCAATAGCATCTATAAAAGCTGCAAAAAATCCAGCAATAGCAAGAAAAGATAATTTAAATAACATTTAATTAAACCCTCCTAATTATAAAATTAAAAATTCATATTAAATACAACTTGTGTAATTAAATAATATAGGATTTCAAGTTTAAATTCAAAATAATCTCTTTCTGTCCACTATATTTTAAAAATTAACTTTGTCCAATATAATTAGGGAGGCTATAGGTTTTTCACTCTTAATTCTTAG
The DNA here is from genome assembly GCF_056431285.1 of Clostridium amazonense. Taxonomy (NCBI): domain Bacteria; kingdom Bacillati; phylum Bacillota; class Clostridia; order Eubacteriales; family Clostridiaceae; genus Clostridium; species Clostridium amazonense. The sequence continues at coordinate 646,199 of NZ_JBWKMH010000010.1, forward strand.
TTCTTAATTGATTTCAACCATGATATCAGAATAAACTGTAATATCAATAGTCTTCTTTGATAAGACTCTTATTTTTGGTTTGAACTTGGAACCCTATAGAGCTTGTAAAATATAAATTTAAATTATATATGGGGAAGGAGTTCGAAAAACTACACCTAGTGTATCAGTAAATGGAATTAGAATAAAAAAGAAGAAAAATAGAGCAAATGATGAATAATTCTATAAAATAGGTGAAATAATAATTATATAGTGAGTAAAATATTAATATAATAAATCTTGTCGCTGCAAGACATCAACAAAATGTTGGAAGAAAACAGTGCAGTGTTTTGAAAAGATAACTTAAAAAAGTTATTGACAATAAAAACACAAAAGGATATTATGAATAAGCAGTCATTAAAGACTGACAAAAAAGTAACAAATTGGTCTTTGAAAATTAAACAGATAATATATAGGTAAAACCAGTTAATTCATTGAGATTCTAATCAATTAGAAGATCACATCGAAAGATGTAAAATTGAC
>NZ_JBWKMH010000011.1:0-15248 GCF_056431285.1 Clostridium amazonense
TGCTAGTACTGTTGTGATTGCAGCTGTTAATGTTGTTTTACCGTGGTCTACGTGTCCTATTGTTCCAATATTAACGTGGGGTTTAGTTCTTTCAAATTTTTCCTTTGCCATTTCTAATTCCTCCTTAATAAATACATTAAGTTTTATTTTTTTTAAAAATGATCTTAAATATATATAAATTTATTTCTTACATATATTTTTATCTATATCAATTCAAGTTAGGATTATTTTTTTCCTATAACTTGTTCTTGTAAGCTCTTTGGAATTTCTTCGTAAGCAGCGAATTCCATGCTGTAGTTTCCTCTACCTTGAGTTTTAGATCTTAATGATGTTGCGTATCCAAACATCTCTGATAGTGGTACCATAGCTTTTATAACTTCTGCTCCAGATTGTGGTTCCATTCCTTCGATTCTTCCTCTTCTTGAGTTTACATCTCCGATAACGTCTCCCATGTATTCTTCTGGAACAACTATTTCAACTCTCATGATTGGCTCAAGTAATGCTGGGTCTGCTTTAGACATAGCATTTTTGAATGCCATTGATCCGGCAATTTTGAACGCCATTTCTGATGAGTCAACATCGTGGTATGATCCATCAACAAGTCTAACTTTGAAGTTAAGAACTGGGAATCCACCTAAGATACCAGCTTCTGATGCTTCTCTTATTCCGTTATCGATAGGTCCAACATACTCTTTTGGTATAGATCCTCCAACGATAGCATTTTCGAATTCATACTCGCCTTGGTGAGGTATTAATTCTATTACAGCATGACCGTATTGTCCACGTCCACCTGATTGTCTAACGAATTTACCTTCAGCTTTAACTTCTTTTCTGATTGTTTCTTTGTAAGCAACTTGTGGTTGACCAACATTACACTCAACTTTGAATTCTCTTTGAAGTCTATCAACGATGATTTCTAAGTGTAACTCACCCATACCTGCTATTATTGTTTGGCCTGTTTCATGATCAGTCCAAGTTTTGAATGTTGGATCTTCTTCAGCAAGTTTAGCTAAAGATAATCCCATTTTTTCTTGACCTGCTTTTGATTTTGGCTCTATAGCAACAGAAATAACTGGTTCTGGGAATTCCATGTTTTCTAATATTACTGGAGAATCTTCTGTACATAAAGTATCTCCTGTAGTTGTCATCTTAAGACCTATAACAGCTCCTAAGTCTCCAGCACGTAATTCTTCAACTTCTTGTCTTGCATTTGCATGCATTTTAACAAGTCTACCAATTCTTTCTTTTTTACCTTTGTTAGCATTTAATACATATGTACCACTTTGCATTATACCTGAGTAAACTCTAGTGAATGCTAATTTACCAACAAATGGGTCAGTAGCTATTTTGAATGCTAATGCTGATAATGGTTCTTCATCACTTGCGTGTCTTTCGATTTCCTCACCAGTTACTGCATCAGTACCTTTTATAGATGGGATATCTAATGGTGATGGCATGAAATCAACCATAGCATCAATCATCATTTGAACACCTTTATTTTTATAAGATGATCCACACATTACAGGAACTATTTCATTGTTACAAACACCTTTTCTTAAAGCTGCTTTTAACTCTTCTATAGTTAATTCTTCCCCGTCAAGATATTTCATCATTAACTCTTCATCTAATTCTGCTATAGATTCGATCATAGCAGCTCTGTATTCTTCAGCTAATTCCTTCATATCTTCTGGAATTTCAGCTTCTTCGATTTGAGTTCCTAAATCATCTTTATATATCTCTGCTTTATTTTTTAATAAATCTATTATTCCAGCAAAGTTTTCTTCTTTACCTATTGGTAATTGTATTGGCACTGCATTAGTGTGTAATCTTTCTTTCATCATGTTTACAACTCTAAAGAAGTCAGCACCCATGATATCCATTTTGTTTACATATGCCATTCTTGGTACAGAGTATTTATCTGCCTGTCTCCAAACTGTTTCAGATTGAGGCTCAACTCCACCTTTAGCACAGAATACACATACAGCTCCATCAAGAACTCTTAGAGATCTTTCAACCTCAACTGTAAAATCTACGTGTCCTGGTGTATCTATTATGTTTATTACGTGATCTTTCCAGAAACACATTGTAGCAGCAGAAGTAATTGTTATACCTCTCTCTTGCTCTTGAACCATCCAGTCCATTGTAGCTCCACCTTCGTGAGTTTCTCCGATCTTGTGAGTTCTACCTGTGTAGAATAATATACGCTCAGTAGTTGTTGTCTTACCAGCATCTATGTGGGCCATTATTCCAACGTTACGAAATTTTTCTAATTCATATTGTCTTGCCACTTTTGTTTCCTCCTCTCGACGAGTAATTTTATAATTTGACAAAACTGTTTTGGCAAAGCCAAAACAGTTCCAGTATTAATATCTGTAATGAGCGAAAGCTTTGTTTGCCTCTGCCATTTTGTGAGTATCTTCTCTCTTTTTAACAGCAGCTCCAGTATTGTTAGAAGCGTCGATTAACTCGTTTGCAAGTCTCTCTCTCATGTATTTTTCGCCTCTTTTTTCACAAGCAGCAAGCATCCATCTGATACCTAATGTTTGTCTTCTCTCTGGTCTAACTTCGATAGGTACTTGATATGTAGCTCCACCTATTCTTCTTGCTTTTACTTCTAATAAAGGCATTACGTTGTTCATTGCCTCTTCGAAAACTTCTAAAGCATCTTTACCAGTTTTCTCGCTTACTATATTAAATGCATCGTAGCATATTTTTTGTGCTACTCCTTTTTTACCATCTTCCATTATGTTGTTTATTAACTTTGTAACAACCTTTGAGTTGTACATTGGATCTGGTAAAACATCTCTTTTTGCTATAAATCCTTTTCTTGGCACTTTACTTCCCTCCTTAACAATTTAAATTAACTCATAGGTACTCGATATCTCTACCGCAAAGCGCTCTGCTTCAACTTATATTTAAATTAATTTTATGTATAATCTATATAAATGCCGAAGGCATCGCACCTTTCAGTTCAATCATCTTAAAACCAATTATTTTTGTTTTGGTTTTTTAGCACCATACTTAGATCTTGATTGTAATCTGTTTGCAACTCCAGCTGAGTCTAAAGCTCCTCTTACGATGTGGTATCTTACCCCTGGTAAGTCCTTAACTCTTCCACCTCTTATAAGAACAACACTGTGCTCTTGTAAGTTGTGTCCAACTCCACCGATATAAGCAGTAACTTCGAATCCATTTGTAAGTCTAACTCTTGCAATTTTTCTTAACGCTGAGTTTGGCTTCTTAGGAGTTGTTGTTTTAACTACAGTACATACTCCTCTTTTTTGTGGACACTCTTTTAATGCTGGTGCAGTTGATTTAGTTGCTAAAGATTTTCTTCCTTTTCTAACTAATTGGTTGATTGTTGGCATTATTTCACCTCCTATATTTTAGCATACTATTAAAAATTTAATAGTATATCTATCTAATCATTGTACACTAGCATATAGCTAATGCACAATGCTATAGATATAATTTATTATTATTACGTGTTAGCTAATTTATTATAATATGAGCGCAGTTGCCGCTGATACATCTATGGAGCATAAATCTCCCAATTCTTTCATTGTATCAACATATTCAACTTGCAGGGAATTAGCCTTTGCTAACTCTATTATAGGCTTTATAACATTTTCGTCTGCATCTTTGGCTACGTACAAAACTTTACCACGATTTGACTTTAATGTTTTAGTAGTCTGTTTTACACCTACCACCTTTTCACCTGTGAGCTTGCTTAACATATCTACACCCCTCATATATGTGATTTATATTCTATTTTTAAAATCACACAAACTGTATTTTATCACCTTAACACTATACTGTCAATAATATATATTGGTAGTTTATCCTTCTAATTCCTCTTCTGTTTGTGGAATTTGTACATCGTCTGTAGAAATCTTTATATCTCTATAACGAGTCATACCTGTTCCTGCTGGAATTAACTTACCTATAATAACATTTTCTTTTAATCCTACTAGTGGATCTATTTTTCCTTTTATTGCTGCATCAGTAAGAACTCTTGTTGTTTCTTGGAATGATGCTGCTGATAAGAATGATTCAGTAGCAAGAGCAGCTTTTGTTATTCCTAGTAAAGTAACTTTTCCTTCTGCTGGAACTCCACCTTCTGCAAGAACTTTTTCATTTGCTTCTTCAAAATCAAATATATCTATCATAGTACCTGGTAATAACTCAGTATCTCCAGATTCTTCAATTTTAACTTTTCTAGTCATTTGTCTTACAACAACTTCTAAGTGCTTATCGTTGATATCAACACCTTGAAGTCTATAAACTTTTTGAACTTCTGAAAGAAGATAGTTTTTAACTCCATTAACACCTTTAATTCTGATAATATCATGTGGGTTTACTGAACCCTCTGTTACTTCGTCTCCAGCACTAATAAAGTCACCATTTCCAACTTTTATTCTTGATCCAAATGGTATGTCATAGCTAACTTCTTCACCATCGTTAGTTGTTACTATAACAATTCTCTTCTTCTTAGTTTCTTCTATTCTAACTGTACCACTTACATCACTTACGATAGCTAATCCTTTTGGTTTTCTAGCTTCAAATAACTCTTCAACCCTTGGAAGACCTTGAGTTATATCCGCTCCAGCAACTCCACCTGTGTGGAATGTTCTCATTGTAAGCTGAGTTCCTGGCTCTCCGATAGATTGTGCTGCAACTATACCTACAGCTTCACCTATGTTGATTTTTTGTGCAGTTGCCATGTTCATACCATAGCACTTACAACATACACCAATTTTTGATTTACATGTGAATACAGATCTTATTTTTACTTTTTTAACTCCAGCATTTTCAACTTTTTCTGCTAGATGTATATCCATATAAGTGTCATTTGGAACTATAACTTCACCAGTTTTTGGGTCAATTATATCCTCTGCACTATATCTTCCAGTAAGTCTTTCACTTAATGGTTCTATAACTTCGTTACCTTCTTTTATTTCTGTTACTTCAAAACCTTCAGTGCTTCCGCAATCTTCAGTTCTTACTATAACATCTTGGCTTACGTCAACAAGTCTTCTTGTTAAGTATCCAGAGTCAGCTGTCTTAAGCGCTGTATCGGCGTTTCCTTTTCTAGCTCCGTGTGTAGACATGAAATATTCTAATACGTCTAGACCTTCTCTGAATGATGCCTTGATTGGTAACTCTAGTATTTTTCCTGATGGACTTGCCATAAGTCCTCTCATTCCTGCAAGCTGTTTGATCTGACTCTTAGAACCTCTGGCTCCTGAGTCTGCCATCATCGCAATAGGGTTGAACTTATCTAAGCTGTCCATTAGCACGTTGGCTATGTCATCAGTAGTTTTAGTCCACTTATCTATTACTCTTTCATATCTTTCGTTTTCAGATATGAATCCTCTTCTATACATTTTTTCTATTTTTTCAACTGTTGCTTCTGCTTCTGCAAGTAAAGCTTCCTTTTGTTCTGGAACTTCCATGTCAGAAGTCGCTACAGTAATAGCTCCTATAGATGAGAAGTGATATCCCCTAGCTTTTATATTATCTAACATTTTAGATGTTTCAGTTGCACCATATTTTAGATAACACTTATCTATTATTTTACCTAGGTTCTTTTTGCTTGCTAAGAAATCAATCTCTAATTTGAATTCATTTTCAGGTAAACTTCTGTCTATAAATCCTAAATCTTGTGGAATAGATTCATTAAACATTAATTTACCTGGAGTTGTTTCAACGATTCCAGTTCTTAACTCTCCATCTATAACTTTCTTAACTTTAACTTTTATCTTAGCATGGATATCTATATCTTTACATTGATAAGCCATTTGAACTTCATCTGGTGATGAGAACATTCTTCCTTCACCTTTAACTCCATCCTTATCTAAAGTTAAGTAGTATGAACCTAAAACCATATCCTGAGTTGGAATACAAACTGGTTTTCCATCAGATGGCTTTAATATATTATGTGCAGCTAGCATTAAAAATCTTGCTTCTGCTTGTGCTTCAACTGATAATGGAACGTGAACAGCCATTTGGTCTCCATCAAAGTCAGCATTATACGCTGTACATACTAATGGGTGTAACTTTATAGCTCTTCCTTCTACTAATATAGGTTGGAACGCTTGTATTCCAAGTCTGTGTAGAGTCGGAGCACGGTTTAGTAATACTGGATGGTCTACGATAACTTCTTCAAGTATATCCCAAACTTGAGGCATTACTCTTTCTACCATTCTCTTAGCACTTTTTATGTTGTGTGATGTTCCACTTTCAACTAATTTTTTCATTACAAATGGCTTAAATAATTCTAATGCCATTTCTTTTGGAAGTCCACATTGGTACATTTTTAATTCTGGTCCAACAACTATAACCGAACGTCCTGAGTAGTCAACACGTTTTCCAAGTAAGTTTTGTCTAAATCTACCTTGTTTTCCTTTTAACATGTCAGATAAAGATTTAAGTGGTCTGTTACCTGGTCCTGTTACTGGTCTTCCTCTTCTACCATTATCTATAAGTGCATCTACAGCTTCTTGTAACATTCTTTTTTCGTTTCTTACAATTATGTCTGGCGCACCTAAATCTAATAATTTTTTCAATCTATTATTTCTGTTTATAACTCTTCTATATAGGTCATTTAGGTCAGATGTAGCAAATCTACCTCCGTCTAATTGAACCATTGGTCTTAAATCTGGTGGAATTACAGGTATAACATCTATAATCATCCATTCTGGTTTGTTTGTAGACTTTCTAAATGATTCTACAACATCAAGTCTTCTTATAGTTCTAACCTTTTTTTGTCCACTACTTGTTTTTAATTCTTCTTTTAACTCTACTGATAGAGTTTTAAGATCTATGTCTTGAAGCAATCTTTTTACAGATTCTGCACCCATTCCTGCTTCAAATCCATCATATCCATATTTGTCTACTGCTTCTCTATAGTCTTTTTCTGTTAATACTTGTTTCTTCTCTAGTGGTGTATCCTTTGGATCTAGCACTACATAAGAAGCAAAGTATAAAACTTTCTCTAGTGATCTTGGTGACATATCTAAGATAAGTCCCATTCTAGATGGAATTCCTTTGAAATACCAAATGTGAGATACTGGGGCAGCAAGTTCTACATGCCCCATTCTTTCACGTCTCACTTTTGCTTTAGTGACTTCAACTCCACATCTATCACATACTATACCTTTATATCTTACTCTTTTATATTTTCCACAGTGACATTCCCAGTCTTTCATAGGTCCAAATATTCTCTCACAGAAAAGACCGTCTCTCTCTGGTTTTAATGTTCTATAGTTAATTGTCTCTGGCTTCTTTACTTCTCCTCTTGACCATTCTCTAATTTGTTCTGGAGACGCAAGGCCAATTTGCATTGCATCAAAATTATTTAATTCAACCAAGGGTATATCCTCCCTTCAATTTTTAGTGTTCATCACTGAAATCATTTAGTTCTAATTCATCGTTAAAATCTATTGATAAATTATCATAATCTATGTCTATCTCTTCAACAACTTCACCAGTTATTTCTTCAACTTCTGCTTCAACTTCTGCTTCAACTTCTGTTTCTGCTTCAACTTCAGCTTCTGGCTCTTCATTGATGTCTTCTATAGGTTCAACATATTCTACTTCTGGAACTGCTGGTACTTGATCTTCAGTTCCTTCAATATTAACCTCAAGTTCCGCTAATTCATCTTCTACAGATTCTCTTAGTTTAATTTCTTCATGAGCTTCATCTAAAAGTTTTACATCTAAGCATAAAGCTTGTAATTCTTTAATTAAAACTTTAAATGACTCTGGAACTCCTGGTTCAGAAATATTTTCACCTTTTACTATTGCTTCGTAAGTTTTAACTCTTCCTACAACATCATCAGATTTAACTGTTAAGATTTCTTGAAGTGTATGAGCTGAACCGTATGCTTCAAGTGCCCAAACCTCCATCTCTCCAAATCTTTGTCCTCCGAATTGCGCTTTACCACCAAGTGGCTGTTGAGTAACTAGTGAGTATGGACCTGTTGATCTTGCGTGTATCTTATCATCTACTAAGTGGTGTAGTTTTAAGATATACATGTATCCAACAGTAACTCTATTGTCAAATGGTTCTCCTGTTCTTCCATCATATAGAACAGTTTTTCCATCTCTTGCATATCCTGCTTGTTCTAAGCAATCTTCTATTTCATGGTCTAATGCACCATCAAATACTGGTGTTGCTATGTGCCATCCAAGTTCGCTTGCTGCCCATCCTAAATGAACTTCTAGTACCTGACCAATGTTCATACGAGATGGAACCCCTAGTGGGTTTAAGCAAATTTGAAGTGGTCTTCCGTCTGGTAAGAATGGCATATCTTCTTCTGGTAATACTCTAGAGATAACACCCTTATTACCGTGTCTTCCAGCCATCTTATCTCCTACAGATATTTTTCTCTTTTGAGCTATATAACATCTTACTAATTGATTTACTCCTGGTGGAAGTTCATCAGAATTTTCTTTAGTAAATACTTTAACATCTACTATAATTCCAGCTTCTCCATGAGGAACTCTTAGTGAAGTGTCTCTAACCTCTCTAGCTTTTTCACCAAATATTGCTCTTAATAATCTTTCTTCAGCCGTTAGTTCTGTTTCTCCTTTTGGTGTAACTTTTCCTACTAAGATATCTCCAGATCTAACTTCTGCACCAATTCTAATTATTCCACGTTCATCTATATCTTTAAGAGCTTCTTCTCCAACGTTAGGAATATCCCTAGTTATTTCTTCAGGTCCTAGTTTAGTGTCTCTAGCTTCTGCTTCATATTCTTCTATATGAACTGAAGTAAATACATCTTCTCTTACTAGTTCTTCTGAAATTAACATAGCATCCTCGTAGTTATAACCTTCCCAAGTTATAAATCCGATACGAATGTTCTTTCCTAAAGCCATTTCTCCTAAATCAGTAGATGGACCGTCTGCAATTACGTCACCTGCTACAAGCTTTTCACCTTTATCAACTATAGGTCTTTGATTTACACAAGTACCTTGGTTTGCTCTTTTAAATTTAAGCAATTTATAAGTATCTATACCGCCATCTGAATCTCTTTTTATTCTTACTTCATTTGCACTAACATATACAACTGTACCTGCATTTTTTGCTTTTGGTAGTACTCCTGAATCTACAGCAGCTTTAAATTCTATTCCAGTACCAACTATTGGTGCTTGTGTTCTTAACAGTGGAACGGCCTGACGTTGCATGTTAGATCCCATAAGAGCTCTTGTTGCGTCGTCATTTTCAAGGAACGGTATCATAGCTGTTGCTACAGATACGATTTGTCTTGGAGATATATCGATTAAATCAACATCTTCTCTAGGTACAAATATAACTTCTTCCTTTATTCTTACTGTTACTTTTTCATCTAAGAACATATTGTCATCGCCTATTGGCTCACTTGCTTGTGCAACAATATAGTTATCTTCTTCATCAGCAGTCATGTAGATTATCTCATCAGTTATTTTTCCAGTTTTCTTATCAATAACTCTATATGGAGTTTCCATAAATCCATATTCATTAACTTTTGCATAACTTGCTAATGAGTTTATAAGACCTATGTTTGGACCCTCTGGTGTTTCTATCGGACACATTCTTCCATAATGTGAATAGTGAACGTCTCTAACTTCGAAACCAGCTCTTTCTCTTGAAAGACCTCCAGGTCCTAATGCAGATAATCTTCTCTTATGTGTTAACTCTGATAATGGATTCGTTTGATCCATGAATTGTGATAACTGAGAACTTCCGAAGAATTCTTTAATTGCAGCTACCACTGGTCTTATATTTATTAAAGCTTGAGGAGTTATTATTTCTTGATCTTGAATTGTCATTCTTTCTTTAACAACTCTCTCCATTCTTGAAAGACCTATTCTGAATTGGTTTTGTAATAATTCACCTACAGATCTTAATCTTCTGTTTCCAAGGTGATCTATATCGTCAATATAACCAATTCCATATGCTAAACCTATTTCATAACTAATAGTTGCATATATATCATCTTTAATGATATGTTTTGGTATTAACTTATTTATATTAAGTTTTATTGCTTCTTTAATAGCTTCTTCTTCGCTATTGTTGTCTAATATTTCTTTTAGTGTTGGATAATGTACAAGTTCTTTTATTTTTAAATCAGAAACATCAAAGTTAACATGTTTTGTTATATCAACAAATCCATTTCCTATAACTCTTATTACCTTATCCTCTACTAATATATCTACTGAATTTATACCTAGGTTTTGAATGTATAGAGCAGTATCTCTATCAATCTTATTACCTTTTTCAACTATAATTTCACCTGTTGCTTCATTAACTATGTTTTCAGCAGCTATCTGATTTGCAATTCTTAAGTGAACTGATAGTTTTTTATTAAACTTATATCTTCCTACTCTTGATAAATCATATCTTTTTGCATCAAAGAATAGTGAGTCTATAAGTGACATAGCACTATCTACAGTTGGTGGTTCACCTGGTCTTAATCTCTTATATATCTCTAGTAAAGCTTCATTTTTGTCTTTTGTATTGTCTTTTTCTATAGTAGCTTGTAGTCTTTCTTCTTCTCCGAAGAAATCAAGAATTTCCGCATCGCTACCATAATTCATCATGACTCTTGCAAGAACTGTAATTGGTATTTTTCTTGTTTTATCAATTCTTACATATATAATGTCATTTGAATCTGTTTCATATTCAAGCCAAGCTCCTCTGTTAGGTATTACAGTTGAAGAAAATAATTTCTTACCTGTCTTATCAACTGTATAGTTGTAATAAACACCTGGTGATCTAACAAGTTGGCTTACAATAACTCTCTCTGCACCATTTATAATGAAAGTTCCTTGCTCTGTCATTAATGGGAAATCTCCCATAAATACATCTTGCTCTTTTATCTCTCCAGTTTCATTATTACGTAGTCTTACCTTTACTTTTAATGGTGCTGCATAAGTAGTATCTCTTTCTTTACATTCTTCTACAGTATATTTGATATTATCAGTATCAAGCTTATAACCAACAAATTCTAATGCTAGATTGCCTGTATAATCTTGTATTGGATTGATATCCTCAAATACTTCTTGTAGTCCTTCTTTTAAAAACCAATCATATGAATCTAATTGAACTTCAATTAGATTTGGCATCTCGGCAGTATTGCCTACTTTGGCAAAACTCATTCTTGTTCTTTTACCATTTTTGACAGGATGTACCATCAGCTTTCACCCCTTGTATAAACTAAAATAACCAAAAGACACACTTTCCCCTAGGACCTTGTGCTTTCGGACTTCACACATTTCATCATGCTATTATATCCAATTTCCTAAAAATTATTCACAAAACTGTATTTATAGCATTTTCTATCTATAGATTGCTATTTTTTCGCAACCTAAACGCTTTCGCATTTAGTTATTTTATCACGTTTTTTTTGTTTTGTCAATAATTTAGTTTAAAAAAAGGAGTACTTTTTTCAAAGCACTCCTTTTATCAATTGAAACCACTAAAATTCTATTTGAATTCTACAGCTGCTCCAACTTCTTCTAATTTAGCTTTCATTTCTTCAGCTGCATCTTTGCTTACAGCTTCTTTTAATGTTTTAGGAGCTCCATCAACTATTTCTTTAGCTTCTTTTAATCCTAATCCAGTTAATTCTCTAACAACTTTTATAACTTTGATTTTGTTAGCTCCAGCATTTGATAATACTACATCAAATTCTGTTTTTTCTTCTGCAGCAGCTCCGCCTGCAACTGCTCCTGCAACTGCAACTGGTGCAGCTGCGCTTACTCCGAATTCTTCTTCGCAAGCTTTAACTAATTCATTTAATTCTAAAACGCTCATTTCTTTTATAGCTTCTATTATTTGCTCTTTTGTCATTTTTAACGCACCTCCGAAATTTATCTTTCTCTTATTTTATTTGTTATTTAACATTATTCAGCTACTACTTCTTCTTTCTTGTCTGCTATAGCAGATAGTAAGTATGCTAAATTTGATAGTGGAGCTTGGAAACTTCCAAGAAGTTTTGCAAGTAATACCTCTCTTGGTGGTATTGAAGCAAGCTCTTTAACTTTATTTTCATCAAATAATTCACCTTGAACTAATCCAGCTTTTAATTGTAGCTTTTTGTTAGCTTTTGCGAAATCATTTAATATTCTTGCTGGAGCTGTTGGATCTTCATATCCGAAAGCTATTGATACTGGTCCTTCAAGGTAAGCATCTAGTCCTTCAAATCCTAGCTCTTTTGCTGCTAATGCTACTAAAGTGTTTTTGTAAACTTTATATTCAACACCAGCATCTCTTAGTTGTTTTCTTAATTGTGTATCTTGTTCAACTGTTAGTCCTTGATACTCACTTAATATAACACTTTGAGATTTTTCTAATTTCTCTTTTATTTCAGCAACTTTTGCTTCTTTTAATGATCTGTTTTTGCTTTGCACTGTGTGTCCACCTCCTCACAGTTTTCACTGTTTATTTTAAAATTAAAAGTCTCCTCGCAAACATTACGAAGAGACCAATAAAATCATCACGTTCTATTAGAATCCTCGGTAGGTAATAACTGTTACGCTTAATGCACCTACTGTCTACGGAATATTAATTTATTCAGCTTTTAAGATTCTAACATTTTTATGACAATATGTCAATACCTTTTTTTTAAAAATTACTCAACAACTTTTGCTGGGTTGATTTTTATTCCAGGTCCCATTGTGCTTGCAACAGTAACTGACTTAATGTATTGTCCTTTTGCAGCTGCTGGTTTAGCTTTTACTATAGCTTCCATTAAAGTATTGAAGTTCTCTTGAAGTTTTTGTTCTCCGAAAGATTTCTTACCTACTCCAACGTGTACAATAGCAGTTTTGTCTACTCTATATTCAACTTTACCTGCTTTAATATCTGCTAATGCTTTAGTAACATCAAATGTAACTGTTCCTGATTTAGGGTTTGGCATTAATCCTTTTGGTCCTAACACTCTTCCTAATCTTCCTACTACTCCCATCATATCTGGTGTAGCTACAACTACATCAAAATCAAACCAGTTTTCTTTTTGGATTTTGTCTACTAATTCTTCAGCTCCAACAAAATCTGCTCCTGCTGCTTCTGCCTCTTTAGCTTTATCGCCTTTAGCGAATACTAAAACTCTAACTGTTTTACCAGTTCCGTGAGGTAGAACAACCGCTCCTCTTACTTGTTGATCTGCATGTCTTGGGTCAACACCAAGTCTTACGTGAACTTCTATTGTCTCATCAAATTTTGCTTTTGATGTTTTGATTACAAGCCCCATAGCTTCTGATGGTGTATATAGCGCACTTCTATCTACTAGTTTAGTACTCTCTATGTAATTCTTTCCCATATTGCTATCCTCCTTCGTGGTACTAACGGTTTTTGCCTCCCACTAATTTAAAATGAAAATTACTCTTCTACTACGATTCCCATGCTTCTAGCTGTTCCAGCTATCATGCTCATAGCAGATTCTACTGATGCAGCATTTAAATCTGGCATTTTTAATTCTGCTATTTCTCTAACTTTTGCAGTAGAAACTGTAGCAACTTTTGTTCTGTTTGGAACGCCTGATCCACTCTCTATTCCAGCTGCTTTCTTTAATAGAACTGCTGCTGGTGGAGTCTTTAGTATAAAACTAAATGATCTGTCTTGATATACAGTGATTACTACTGGTATTATCATTCCTGCTTGATCAGAAGTTTTTGCGTTAAATTCCTTACAGAAACCCATAATATTAACACCGTGTTGTCCTAATGCAGGTCCAACTGGTGGTGCTGGTGTTGCTTTTCCTGCAGGAAGTTGAAGTTTTATCATTCCTGTTATTTTCTTAGCCATGAGTTTACACCTCCTATATTGTGGTAAGCGGACTTTAAAAGCCCTCCCACTTAATAAGAATAAATCTATATTAAGATTTTATCTTATAAGCTTAATCCATTTTTTCTATTTGATTAAAATCAAGTTCAACAGGAGTTTCCCTGCCAAACATATCAACTAAACCTTTTATTGAGTGCTTTTCTATATTTATTTCTTGTATAAGCACCATAAATTCAGCGAATGGTCCAGATATTATTTTTACCTGTTCTCCAATTTCTAAATCACTAGAAACTGTTCGCTCAACTATTCCCATTTTGCTAGCTTCCTCATCAGTTAAAGGAACTGGTTTAGATCCAGGTCCAACAAATCCTGTAACCCCTCTAGTATTTCTAACAATATACCAAGAGTCATCTGTCATAACCATCTTAACCATCACATAGCCTGGAAATATTTTTTTATAAGTTACTTTTTTCTTGCCATCTTTTATCTCAACTTGTTCTTCTACAGGCACTTGAATGTCATGAATGAACTCTTCAAGATTTCTGTTTTCTATTGCTTTTTCAAGATTAGCTTTAACTTTATTTTCATATCCAGAATACGTATGAACTACATACCATTTAGCTTTATCTGTCATAACTCAAGGGGTTTACCTAAACTGAAGCCCCTCTACCTCCCTTTTATATTATTTAAAAACCATTTTAAAGAGGTTATTGAAACCAGCATCCAACAAACCTACTAGAATCACATAAAGAAGACAAAAGCTAATTATTGCTCCAGAAGCTTTCTTTATATCTTTTTTAGAAGGCCATGTTATTCTTTTGAATTCAGCCTTCAAATCAATAAAGAATTGAAAAATTCCTAAGCGCTTCTTGGTATCTTTTGATTTGCTTTCAACATTCTTAGCCATCTTTTTCACATCCCCAATTTATATTAGGTACAAAACACTACTTTGTTTCTTTATGAAGTGTATGTTTGTGGCAGAACTTACAGTATTTTTGCATCTCTACTCTATCTGGATTGTTTTTCTTATTTTTCATAGTGTTATAGTTTCTTTGTTTGCATTCTGTGCAAGCTAAAGTTATTTTAACTCTCACAATCTACACCTCCTAATTATATGAGTTATATATCTCAAATTAATACTTTATTTTAAATTCAATACAAAATTTAAACTACCAAACTAATTTATCACAACTTTTTTAAGATGTCAATAAATTAGTTGTTACCTTTATTGGTAAGTATTGCTCTTTTCACGACTTTATATTCATAAATTTACATTATTTTTGAATATAACATTCTTTTAAAAGGACCAGGTTTAGTGCCCAGTCCTATTAAATGTATTTTCTAGATTACTCTATTATAGAAGTAACAACTCCTGAACCTACTGTTCTTCCACCTTCTCTGATCGCGAATCTTAATCCCTCATCCATTGCTACTTGAGTTATTAATTCAACGTTCATGTCGATGTGATCTC
>NZ_JBWKMH010000012.1:0-5496 GCF_056431285.1 Clostridium amazonense
AGGTATAACCAAGGAAACTTGGAAATATTCCGCGATAGCTCAACGGTGGAGCACTCGGCTGTTAACCGATAGGTTGAAGGTTCGAATCCTTTTCGCGGAGCCATATTGAATATTAGAGAAGTAGATAGTCTACTTCTTTTTTTATTTTATATGAATTTGAAACGAATTTAATTTATAGAATATACAACGTAAAAAATTGAAAGTGAAAATTAATTATAGGTATTGTAAATAAATTCAATAAACTAAGAGAGAAATTATTACTCTAAAGTTAATTGAAAAATTAATTAATAATTTAAATTTATGGCAAAATCACGTGAACATAGGATTTTTTGTTATAAAAATTATATATATTTGAATTAAAAAAGATATATAGGTAAAAATATTAAATAGATGTTTACAATATTGTAATACCAATATATAATTAAATAAGAATTTAATAATAAGCGTTGAAAGAGAAAAGTATAATTCAGATATTTTAAAGAGAGCTAAAGATGGTGGGATTTTAGTAAATTATGATTTAGAAAAGAAGCTCTGGAGCTATAAACTGAAAGATAATTAATTATGGAGTAAGTTTGTGGGAATCTTCCCTTATAAAGAGTTGAGTGGACTAAATTAAATTTAGTCAATGTAGGTGGTAACGCGGAAGTATAACCTTTCGTCCTAATTTTAGGATGAAAGGTTTTTTTTATTAAAATAAATTACTGAAAGGATAGAGATAATATGAAATTTCAACAATTAGCAAATACAATTTTCCCAAGTATTGAAAATACACCAGATTATTATATTAATAAGTATCCAAAAAGAAATCTTAAAGAAGGAGCAAAGGTAACTAGATATGCTCCAAGTCCAACAGGATTTCAACATATTGGTGGAGTATTTTCAGCATTAATAGATGAAAGAATTGCAACTCAAAGTGGTGGAGTATTTTATTTAAGAATAGAAGACACTGATCAAAAAAGAGAAGTTGAAGGTGCAATAGAAGATACAATAAATACAATGCATAAATTTGGACTAGATTTCACAGAAGGTATGACAGGTGATAATAGTTCAAAAGGTGATTATGGTCCATACAAACAAAGTGAAAGAGGAGAAATATATAAAACTTTTGCTAAAGAATTAATAGCTAAAGGATTAGCATATCCTTGTTTTTGTACATCAGAAGACTTAGAAAAATTAAGAGAAAAGCAAATAGCTGATAAGTTAACTCCAGGATATTATGGGGAGTTTGCAAGTTGCAGAAACTTATCAGAAGAAGAAGCAATAAAAAGAATAAACAATGGTGAAAGATATATAATAAGATTAAAATCACCAGGAAATTCAGAAAATAGAATAGAGTTTCATGATTTAATAAAGGGAGATATATCATTTCCAGAAAGTAATCAAGATATAGTTATAGTAAAATCAGATGGGCTTCCAACATATCACTTTGCACATGCAATAGATGATGCTTTAATGGGAACAACAACTGTAATAAGAGGAGAAGAATGGCTTTCATCACTTCCAATACATGTTCAATTATTTGATATACTTGGATTCAAAAGACCTGAATATGCACATACTCCAACTATTATGAAACAAGATGGAGGTTCTAAAAGAAAACTTTCTAAAAGAAAAGATGCAGAAAGTGCAGTAAGTTACTATGATGAAGAAGGATATCCTATGATATCTGTTATAGAATACTTATTAAATATAATAAATTCAACATTTGAAGAGTGGAGAGAAGAGAACCCAACTGAAGATTATCATAACTTTGAAGTTTCATTAGATAAAATGAGTAAAAGTGGAGCATTATTTGATATAGTTAAATTAAATGATGTAAGTAAAAATGTAATTTGTAGATTAAAAGCAGATGTTGTTTATGATTATTACATCAAATGGGCTAAACAATATGATGAAGAAATGTATAAATTAGTAACAGCTAATGAAAAACTGGCTAAAGAAATATTTAATATAGATAAAGAAGGCCCTAAACCTAGAAAAGATTTTGCTAAATGGAATGACGTAAAAGAAAAAATATTCTATTTCTTTGATGATTTATTTAAAAATGATGGTAAAGAAAATGTAGAATTGCCTAAAAATGTAGAATTAGAAGAAGCTAAAAGAATAATAGAAGCATATGCTAAAGCTTATAATTTTAATACAGATAAAGATACTTGGTTTGAAGACTTAAAAGCAGTAGCAGTAGAACTTGGATATGCTACTGATAGAAAAGCATTTAAAAAGGACCCAGAAGCATATAAAGGAATGGTATCAGATGTAGCTGGTTCTGTTAGAGCTGCATTAACTCATAGAGCTAATACACCAGATTTATACACTATAATGCAAATAATGGGAGAAAAACTAGTTAGAAGTAGATTTACTGAATTTATAAATTTATAATAAGAAGGACTAACAAATTCATTTGTTAGTCCTTTATTTTCTATTTATTTAATTTAAATGAGCTCTTTAATGAAACAATTCTATTAAAGACTAATTTATCATCTGTAGTTAATTTTGAATCTACATTAAAATATCCATGTCTAAATAATTGATATTTATCATTAGATTTAGCATCTTTTACACTAGGTTCAATAAATCCATTTAAGACTTCTAAAGAATTAGGATTTACTTGTTCTAAGAAATGTTTATCTTCATCGTCTTCATTGTCTAAGATTAAAGGTTCAAATAGTCTGAACTCACAAGGAATAGCAGCACTAGCATCTACCCAGTGAATAGTACCTTTTACTTTTCTACCTGTAAATCCAGTACCACTCTTAGTTTCTGGATCATAAGTACAATGAATTTCAGTAACATTTCCATCTTCATCTTTTATAACTTCATTGCATTTTACAAAATATGCACCTTTTAATCTTACTTCATTACCAGGGAATAGTCTAAAATACTTTTTAGGTGGATTTTCCATGAAGTCTTCTTGCTCTATATATAATTCTCTTGAAAATGGCACTTGTCTAACACCTGCATTTTCATCATCAGGATTATTTTCAATGTCTAACATTTCAATTTGTCCTTCTGGATAATTAGTTATAACTAATTTTAAAGGTTTTAAAACAGCCATTGCTCTTGGTGCTTTTGGATTTAAGTCTTCTCTTATAAAATATTCAAGCATTTGAGAATCTACAGTTGAAGCTGCTTTTGCAACACCAATTGCTTTACAGAAATTTCTTATAGATTCAGGTGTATATCCTTTTCTTCTTAGACCTGCAACAGTTGGCATTCTTGGGTCATCCCATCCATCAACAACATGTTCATCAACTAACATTTTAAGTTTTCTTTTACTCATAACTGTGTTAGTTATATTTAATCTAGCAAATTCAATTTGTTGAGGAGTTGAATCCATTTCACATTCTCTAACAACCCAATCATAAAGAGGTCTGTGGTCTTCAAATTCTAAAGTACATATAGAATGAGTAATACCTTCTATAGCATCTTCTAATGGGTGAGCAAAATCATACATTGGATATATGCACCATTTATCACCAGTATTATGGTGAGTAGCATGAGATATTCTATATAATATAGGATCTCTCATATTAATGTTAGGAGAAGACATATCTATTTTAGCTCTTAAAACTTTTTCTCCATCTTTAAATTCACCGTTTTTCATTCTTTCTAATAAATCTAAATTTTCTTCTATAGATCTATTTCTGTACGGACTTTCTTTTCCAGGTTCAGTTAATGTTCCTCTGTATTCTCTCATTTCTTCTGGAGTTAAATCACATACATAAGCTTTTCCTTTTTTTATTAAAAGTATTGCTCTTTTATACATTTCATCAAAGTAATCAGATGCAAAATAAAGGTTATCCCAATCGAAACCTAGCCATTTTACGTCCTCTTTAATAGATTCAACATACTCAGTATCCTCTTTAGTTGGATTAGTATCATCGAATCTTAGGTTAGTTTTACCTTTAAATTCATCAGCTAATTCAAAATTTAAAACTATTGATTTTGCATGACCAATATGTAAATATCCATTTGGTTCTGGTGGAAAACGAGTTAAAATTTCTTTGTGCTTACCACTTTTTAAATCTTCCACTACTATGTTTTTAACAAAATTAGATGTATTAATTTCTTTTGACATAATATAAATACCTCGCTATTAATTTATTTAAATACTTATATATAAATTTTGTAGTATATTTTAATTTTTTACTATTACATTTAATTTTAACCTAATAATAAGAAAAAATAAAGAGTTAACAATGAAACAAGATATTTAAAGTGTATTTATATTTTCAAATAAACGCTGAACGAAAGATGCAAACGATTCATTATCTATTGAGTTAGCTATATAGTAGTCTAATATAGTTTTTATTTTTGTTACTAATTCATCTTCAGATAACTTAATAGAAAGTTCTTTATAAGAATTTAGATGAGTATCTGAATTTTTAACAAAAATCTTGTAATATACTTTATCAGAACATAATGAATTGAATAAGCACGAATTTATACATTTACCACATTGAGTGCATAAAGTAGTGTCTAAAGTTATTTTTTTAGAATTATTTAAAGTTAGTGCATTAAATTTACATTTCTTTATACATTGTCCACAAGAAGAACAATTTGAAGAATTTATAGAAACTTTAGTATAAGGTCGCACATAGATTTCATTGTTTTGGGATTTTAAACAGTTATTAGAACAACCTATAACACCAATATTGATTTTATTAGGAAGTGTAAGGCCTAATAAATTAAGTTGTAGTGTATTTGCTAAACCTTGAGTATCTATCGTACCATTTCTACAGACCGTACCCCTACATGAAGTTACAGGGTGAACTAACCTACCAGTTACAGTAGTTCTTAAATCTTTATCATTTAAAAGATTTAAAACTGTATCTAAGTTTTCTTCTTTTATAGATGGAATCTCTAAACAACCACGAGAACATATTGTTACATAACCATTTCCATAAAATTCAGCTACATGGTTTAAAAATCCAATTTTTGAACAAGATAAATTTCCACCATCGCTTATTACACGAATAGAATAAAGTCCAGGTATAGATTGTTTAAAAACTCCATTAGATTTTAATGTTTTCATAAAAGTAAATCTCCTTAAATATAATAATGTATTAAAAATATACTATAAATATAGAGAATTTTGCTAAGGAAGTTATTTGAAATAACAAAAACTATACCTAGTGTGTCAGTAAATGGAATTAGAATAAAAAAGAAGAAAAATAGAGCAAATGATGAATAATTTTATAAAATAGGTGAAAGAATAATTATGTAGTAAGCAAAATATTAATATAATAAATCTTGTCGCTGCAAGACATCAACAAAATGTTGGAAGAAAGCAGTGCAGTGTTTTGAAAAGATAACTTAAAAAAGTTATTGACAATAAAAACACAAAATGATATTATAAATAAGCAGTCGTTAAAGACTGACAAAAAAGTAACAAATTGGTCTTTGAAAATTAAACAGATAATATATAGGTAAAACCAGTTAATTCATTGAGATTCTAATCAATTAGAAGATCACATCGAAAGATGTAAAATTGAC
>NZ_JBWKMH010000013.1:0-2230 GCF_056431285.1 Clostridium amazonense
GCTCTTTTGATAGTTCCTTCATGCGAAGGTACTACATTATGCGGTATTAATCTTCCTTTCGGAAGGCTATTCCCCTCTATGAGGCAGGTTACCCACGTGTTACTCACCCGTCCGCCGCTAATCCATCCCCGAAGGAATTTCATCGCTCGACTTGCATGTGTTAGGCACGCCGCCAGCGTTCGTCCTGAGCCAGGATCAAACTCTCAATTTAAAAAGTTTGAAACTTGTATCTCAAGTTTGCTGACTATAATAGTCAATTTTACATCTTTCGATGTGATCTTCTAATTGATTAGAATCTCAATGAATTAACTGGTTTTACCTATATATTATCTGTTTAATTTTCAAAGACCAATGTGTCATCATCACCTGACGACTTTTTTTATTTTACTAGATTTAAACTTTTTTGTCAACATTTTTTTTAAATGTTTTTTAAGTTTATATCTACATCGCTTGGTTTCAATTACTTGTCTGCCTCAACGACAAGATTTATTATATAAAAAAAATATACTCTATTTTTAGTCATATAAGGATACTATTTAAATTTAATCTTATTTTTCTCTATTTTCCTTTATTTTTCTTACACATGTTGGTCGTGATACACTAGGTTGCGTATTTGAAATATATTAAGTTAATGCAATATTAATGTCTCCAAATTACTTAATATATTTATAAACATATATCAATTAGGATTACCCCTTACTTTCAAAAATTTAAATATAATCTATTAAAATTAAAGCAATTATATATTATATTTAAATTTAAATGATATAATAAATTTTTAAATTAAAAATCATATTACCTTATACTTATATCACTTTTCTATAATTTAAAATTTTCTTTAATTTTTCAATATAAATCACTGCTATCTAATTAATAATATTAAACCGTATAAAAATATACACTTTTATAACTTCATAATTAAAAATATATGTTAACCCATATTCACATTAGAATATAAAAATTATATTGATAAAATTGTAAATATTATTTATGTTGAATATAAGCATTTATATATTTATGCATCATACCAAAAATTAAATTCCAAAGGAAGTGCAATAAATATTTTTAGTTTACTGAGGTATTTATTAATTTAAGCTCAACTTCACTAAACAATACAACTTTAGTTAAAATCAATAAATTAATTCAAGGTAATGGTACCTTATGTATTTATAATATTTTTGCTACTCAGTAGCACTAAAATTTATATATAATTTAAATAATAATAATGCTCAAAATAGAATAAGCTGCTAGTTCATAACAATATTGATTTATAAAAAGTAATATATAATATAATGTACTTGAAATTAAAAATAATCTAATAAATAAAAGAACCTGTTTAAAATGAGGTTATATAACTTCATTTTTAGCAGGTTCTTTTATTTAATCTATTTCATGTGGCTCTGTATAATGTTCTCCATCTGTGGTTGTATAATAAAATTCTACTTTAGCCTTTTCATTTCCGGTTTTAGCTTTTCCCTGAATTTCTGGTACAACTTCTTTGTGATTTTCATGTTTATAATATCTCTTCATACCTTTTTTAGCCATAAATTCATCTCCAATACTAATTATTATATCTATAGTATTAGTTCTATTTCTTTTTATATAAGTAGAAATTTTTTCTTTTTATTTATTCAATACTAATAATTTTAATTTAATATATTAACTACCTTTGTAATAACCTTGCACTTTATAAACCCTTAATTTAACTATTATATAAAAATAAATTCTAAATTAACTTTTAGAAATCAATTTTCAATTACACATAATCTATAATTTTCTATATTTATTATTTGATTTTTATACTTTTATATAATTATAAATGTAGTTATAACTTAATTTTATTTAAATTTACACATAAAAAAACGCTTAGTTTTATAAACTAAGCGTTTTGGTGGCTCGAGCAGGAATCGAACCAGCGACACGAGGATTTTCAGTCCTCTGCTCTACCGACTGAGCTATCGAGCCATATGACCTGGCGACAACCTACCCTCCCACACAGCTTCCCGTGCAGTACTATCGGCGTCTTGAGGCTTAACTTGCCTGTTCGGTATGGTAAGGAGTGTTACCCTCAAAACCATCATCACCAGATTTTTCTTTTATAGAGTTTGTTCTCTGAAAATTGCACAGTGATTATCTTTAGGTCAAGCCCTCGACTTATTAGTATGAGTCAGCTGAACATGTTACCATGCTTACACCCCTCACCTATCAACCTGGTAGTCTTCCAGGAGTC
>NZ_JBWKMH010000014.1:0-10161 GCF_056431285.1 Clostridium amazonense
TATCTCAAGTTTGCTGACTATAATAGTCAATTTTACATCTTTCGATGTGATCTTCTAATTGATTAGAATCTCAATGAATTAACTGGTTTTACCTATATATTATCTGTTTAATTTTCAAAGACCAATGTGTCATCATCACCTGACGACTTTTCCTATTTTACTAGATTTAAACTTTCTTGTCAACATTTTTTTTAATGTTTTTTTGAAGTTTATTTCTACATCGTTTGGCTTCAATTACTTGTTTGCCTCAGCGACAAGATTTATTATATGTAAAATATACTCTTTATTTTTTTTATTTTCTTTCATTAAGTACATTTATATCATTATTTTCTCTCTTTTTCTATTTTTTTCTCTCTTTTTCTAGTATTGATACACTAGGTAAAGTATGTATTGTAAAATATAATTCTTTACACTTATTTCTAGTATATATATTTATTAAAATAATTTAACTCTATAGAAATCCTACTTTTCTGTTGGTATAAGAATAGATGTACTTTAAAACATAATAGCCAAGTACACCTACTTTTTTTATTTATTACACTCTACTACTATAAAAGGAACTTTCATTTCCCATTCTGTTATTCCTGCATGTACTCCAATCATTTCATCATATTCATCTTTATTATTAAAAATTGACACTTTTCCTTTTGCTACTCCTAAGTAATCACCTAAAAACTTATTAAATCTTGGATGTTCTTTCCCAATCCCAAATAGTTTATTATCTATTACTTCTTCTTTAGATAGCAAAATAAAACTATCACCAAATTCCTTTTTAAATTCAATTTCAAATTTTTCTTTCATATCATCCTTCACATGAAAATTCACTGCCCGTGGTTCTATTGTTGGTAAATGCTTTAAACATTCTACAATCTTTTCATGATTTTGAATTAATACATTTTCTCCATCAATATGCCCATGATCTGCAGTAACAATTATTAGTGTGTCTTTAAGCTTAGTACTTAACTCACTCACTTTTTTATCAATGATTCTCATCCACTCTTTCGCATCCTCACTAAATATACCTTTTCCATGCATTGAATGATCAGGTTCTGGCCAATAGGTATATAAATACTTTCGTCCCTCTTCATTACAAATTTTTTCTACAGAGTTTACAAGTTCCTCTATAGAATTAACTTTGCATGTCCCAAACGGAGATATTGAATATGCCTTTGCTTTTTCTGTATCATTAATTTTACTTATAATACTTTTATATGGTATATATGTTGTAGCAACATTATAGTCTGCAACAATATCCCCATTATCATTTGTATTTCTAAATACAGTTACATTATCATTAACCTCTTTAAAGTGTAGAGTCCATCCAAGCCATGAGTGTTCCACTGGTGCAAGTCCACTTTCTATGGTTGTTGTTGCTGCTACTGTAGTTGGTGGATATACTGATGATATTTCATCTATCATATGTTCTCTTAAAAAACTTTCTTTTGGTAATACTGTTTCAATATTCTTACTTCCCATCGCATCAAATACCATTAGCACTACATTTTTATAACCATTATCTAATATGCTATCTAACTTAGTTAAAGTTTTATGTGTATGTTCTACCCCAAAATATTTTAATATAGAATTTGCTAAACTTAATATACTATTATCATAATCTGGATACATAATTTTCATTTATCTTACCCCCAATAAATTACATTTAATTAATATTATCATGTATCAATGTAGTATTCTAGTTTAATATTAATCTCTATACAAATTTATCTACCCTTCTATTCCAAATCCAAAGAGATATGATAAAACAAATTATAGTTGCTGAAAATAATACATATATATTTATCATATTGTATTTACCTGCTAATATATAATATGCAACATCTGTAGCTTTAAATAAAATCTCAAATATAGGTTCAAACAAATACACAAGCACTATGCTAAAAATACTACTTCCTAAAAATGATAGTACAGGTTTTCTTAAAACAACACTTAATAAAGATGTTATTGAAAGTATGGATAAATATATAAAAAATAATATTAAGTAATATTTCAGATTATATATAATTGAATGCACTACACCTAATTTATTATTTATAAGAAAATAAGT
Source organism: Clostridium amazonense (assembly GCF_056431285.1). Lineage (NCBI taxonomy): Bacteria > Bacillati > Bacillota > Clostridia > Eubacteriales > Clostridiaceae > Clostridium > Clostridium amazonense. The sequence goes on from NZ_JBWKMH010000014.1 coordinate 2,066, forward strand.
TGTAAATCTAGATTTAGGTAAAAACATAAAACCAAGAAAAACTTTGGTTAAATACACGCATATTAAAGTTAATCCATAAGAAGTTGCAAGTGATATCCACTTAGCTACTAGTAGTTTCCATCTTTTTATCGGTCTTAATAACACTATTTTATATGCACCTGAATCAAGCTCTGAACTTAATGATTCTGAAAAATACAGTGGTAACATAACAAATACTAATAACACATTAAAATCAATTAACTGCATTACCGGATAATTGAGGCTATTAAGTGCCACTTCTACGCCTTCTTTGAAAATTGCTGTATCTATTTGCCACCTAATTTGAAATAAAATAAAGTTTATAATTTGAAATATAATTGATATAAGAAACAGTATCTTGGTGCTCTTTCTTTGAACTATTCTTTCATATTCTGCTACAACTAACTCTCTCATAATGATATGATCACTCCTCTTACTCTAAATAATCCTCACTTACAAAATTTCTACAACACATTAACTGAAAAACTATAATTACTATTAACATTCCATAAAGAAAAACATTATCCACCCCTGCTGCAAAATAAGATGTTCCAGCAAATTGAGTATACAATGTTGATATGCTTAGATATTTTAAAGTAGCCTTTTCACTACACAAACTCATTATTGCTGCCATATATATTATATTTAAAATTAGAAATCCTACACTAAACCCTAAAGCTGCTGTTATTGTTTTGCATTTTATTGAAAAGAATTCAACTATACTTCCAAATGCCAACAAAGTTAAATATGCTAAAAAATAATACTTTAATGAGTAAATTATTGTATCCTTATTTTTATACATTCCTTCCTTAAAAAACAACGCAACCTCATTTGTAGAGGGTAAAAATATTTTACCTATAACTTTACAAATAATAAAATTAATCAAAAGCATAAGAAATACATTCACAGCTAGCACTAAAACTTTAGCAATGTATAATTTCCTTATAGAAATTGCTCTTGTAAATGCTAATCTTAAATTTCCTTTTCTATATTCTTCATTAAAGCTAAGTGTAAAAAAAATCATTATAATTACATTAAATGCTGTTATTAATGTTTCTTGAAGACTTAATATTGGAAAGTTCCTAGTGGAAGTAAATATTACCTCTGTATTATTTACTGTGGCATTCACCTCTAATGCAAACTTCAATGATATTAGTATTATTAAAGGAATACTAATAAAACATAAAATATTAATCTTTTTTGACCAAAATTTTTCAAATTCATAAATAAAAACAGTTTTAAACATTAAATTCACCTCATAAAAATTTAAATACATATACTAATCCATAATATTCATAAATATATCTTCCAAAGTCTTATTACACCTAGTATCATTTAATAACTTTTCTGATTCCCCACTCCATCTTATATTCCCATCCTTTATAAACACATATTTATTGCACACCTTCTGAAGTTCATCTAAATTATGACTTGATATTAGAAATGTAATTCCCTTTTCATCTCTAAGTTTTAATATTAAATTTCTTAAATCTTTCATTCCTAAAGGATCAAGCCCATTAGTTGGCTCATCTAATATTACTATCTCTGGATTATTAAGTAATGTTTGAGCAATTCCTAACCTTTGTTTCATTCCTAGCGAATATGTTTTTACTTTATCATTTCCTCTATCATCATTTTTACCTTTAAGTCCCACTATTTCTAAAACTTCCTCAACTTTTTCAAGTTGTTCTTCCCTCTTCATACCATAATTAAGTCTAGCTAAGTTTTGAAGATTTTTTCTTCCAGACATATAATCAAAAAATACTGGCACTTCTAAAACAGCACCAATTTCTCTTAATGCTTCTTCCCTATTTTTACTTACTTCTATTCCATTTATAAAGACATTTCCAAGCTCAGGTTTTATAAGTCCTGTTATCATCCTCATTATTGTTGTCTTTCCTGCACCATTTGGACCTATAAATCCACAAATGTCTGAATCACAAATATCAAATGATACATTATCTATTACATTTCTCTTTTTAAAAGCTTTACTAACATTTCTAATTTCAATTTTTTTATTACTCATCTTCTCATCCCCCAATACTTTTTAATAATTAACTCTAATTAAAATAACAATTTTAAAAACTCACTACTATATAAACATAGGAAAATAAACTTTTTATAAACTATAAAAATAATTTTTCTTATACCAACAAAATTTTTTACTTGCTTGTTTCATTGTAAATTTTTCACTATACTATTAATTGTGTATTGAAAATTTTTACAATTAAACTCTAATTAAAATTAAACTCACTAAATAAAAAATTAGGAGTGATTCAATGATGTGTAAAAAAGTGCTTATTATAGATGACAACGAAGAAATAATTTCTTTTATAAAACCAGCTTTAGAATGTGAAGGTTTTACTGTAGATTATGCTATAACTGGATATGAAGCATTAAGTAAAATCAATAGTAAATTGAACATTATTTTACTTGATGTTATGCTTCCAGATTTAAATGGATTTGATATTTGTAAAAAAATTAGAGAGAGTATTAACTGTCCTATTATTTTTTTAACTGCAAGGGGTCTTGAGGAAGAAAGAGTTAAAGGTTTTTTAGTTGGTGGTGATGACTATATAGTAAAACCATTTTCCTTAAAAGAACTTATTTTAAGAATAAACGTTCACTTTAATAGAACTAGCACAAACTATGTGAAAGAAACACGAACTAAAATTAATTTTAATGATGTTTGTATTAACTTAATTTCAAAATGTATTGAAAAGAATAATACTGAACTAGACTTTACTAAAAAGGAATATGAAATTATTGAACTCTTATCTACACATCCTAGCCAGGTTTTTTCTAAAGAACAAATTTTTGAACTTTTATGGGGATATGATAGTGAAAGTAATGTTACTACTGTAACTGAGCATATAAAAAGAATACGACTTAAGTTTAAATCTAATAATATATCTACTAAATATATAAAAACTGCATGGGGAATAGGCTATAAGTGGGATTCTTTAAAACTGTAACTAAAAAGCTAAAAATAAAAACTCAATTTGTCATATTCTTTTTATCAACATCTTTAACAACTCTCATTCTTAGTGTTGTTTGCATTTGTTTATTCCTAACTATTTCTTTTAATAAAAAAATAGCATTTTCCAATGAGGCTTATGTTCTAAAAAATGTAGATAAGATTTTAAATGCAACTTTCAAAAGTGAATTAGATTCTAATGTTTTAAAAAATGATTTTAATTATTTGGTAGTTTCTAAAGATAATACTATAATTTATTCTTCTATAGCTAGTAAAATATCTGATAAAATGCCTCTTTCATCTAAAAGATATATTATAAAAAAGCCTGATAAAGCTAGTAACAAAACTATTGTTTTTGTTTTTACACCTTTATTTGTTAATAATGAATTAAATGGTGGATTTGTTCAAAAATATGTTAGTAACTTCTTTGTTGAATTTAAATTTGTTGATAACTTTATGCAGAAAATAGGATATGAACTATCTTTTAATTTATTTATTATAATTACTATTGCCTTAATTAATTTTACAGTTTTAGTTTTGTTTTCATTAATTTTTTCATCAGGCTTTAAAAAAAGCTTTAAAGAAATAATAGCTATCAGTAATAAAATAAAAAATGGACGACTCGATTTTGCTGTGGACTCATCATATAAAAATGAAGTAGGTGATGTTCTTCTAGCACTTGATGAAATGCGTATAACACTTGATGATTCTTTAAAAACTCAATGGCTGATGGCTGAGCAAAGGAAAGATATGATTTTATCTCTTACCCATGATATTAAAACTCCTATAACTATAATATACGGACACTTAGAATTACTTTCTGGCAATTATCATAATATATCTGATGCTCAAAAAGAATCTTATATAAAAATACTCTTAAATAATGCTGAAAAAGTAAAAACACTTATAAATCAGTTAAATGAGGTATGGGATTTAGAAAGACCAAATTTATCCTTAAATCTTCAAGAAGTAAATCTATCTGAATTTATTTCTTATCTAGAAGATAACTTTTCTTGTCTTTGTAATGAAAAAAATATTAAATTTATACTTTCACATTCATTTGCTGATGACGACTATTGTAAGTTTGATGTATTTAGAATAGAAGAAACTTTATTGAACTTAATATCAAACTCATTAAAGCATACAACTAAAGATGATAAAATTTTAATTGAAAGTTTTTTTGATAATAATTCACTTACCTTCAAAGTTTCTGATACAGGCAAGGGTTTTAAAGATACTACAGATATTATTTTCAATAAGCATTATAAAGGAAACGAGGACATAATATATAAGAATAGTTCTGGATTAGGACTTTATATTTGCAAACTTATTGTTGAAAAACATAATGGTAGCATTAGAGCTTATAACAATAATACTGGTGGTGCAACTGTAGAATTCTCTTTGCCATTATTATAAAAAAATAAGTATATAAAAGAGTAATAGAAATTAAATCTATTACTCTTTTATATATTTATTAAATTCATTTACAATACTTTTATTATTGCTATATCCTAAATCTTCTAATGCAAGCTCCATTGTATTTAGTACATAACTAATATGTTCAAGCTTAGCATTTTCTCCCATATGTCCTATTCTTATAACTTTATTCTCTAAATATCCAAAAGAGCCTGCTATAAGAACATTATATTTTTCTCTCATTTGTTTTATTAATTTATTGACTTCTATTCCTTTTGGTGGCTCAACAACTGTAACTGTACTTGAGTAACCACTTTTTAAATATAAATTTAAACCATACTCTTCTAATGCTTTTCTAGTTGCATATGCTATTTTTCTATGCCTATCATGAACTTTTTCTAAACCTTCATCTAAAATATTTTCAGTAGCAACTCTTAGACCATAAATATCACTTATTGGCATTGTATATGGGAACCATTTCTTTTCATAATAATCTCTCCATATAGTCAAATTACAGTAAAATCCTACTATTGGAGATTTTCTATTATTCATACACTTATATGCATCTTCACTTATTGAAACAATAGTAAGTCCTGGGGGAGCTGAAAATGCTTTTTGAGAACCACCAAGTGCAATATCCACTTGCCATTCATCAACATTTATAGGTTCTCCCACCATAGCTGCAACACTATCTACAACTGTTAATATTCCATACTTCTTTAATAATGGACATATACTTTTAATATCATTTAATACTCCAGATGGTGTATCGCAATGTACTACAGTTGCATATTTGAAATCGTGATTGTCTTTTAAAAACTTTTCTAAATCATCTATATCAATCTCTTTTTGTCTATCAGATTTATAAATAGTTGGTATACCACCATATAAAGTTACAAAATCCTTAAAACCTTCTCCAAATATACCATTATCTATAATTAATACATTATCTAAAGGTTCTGTTAATGATGCACATGCTGCTTCTAACCCAAGAATTCCTTCACCACTCAATATCCTAACATCACTCTTAGTTCCAAGAATACTTCCTATTTTTTCACAAGTTTCTTTATAGTAATCATAAAAAGCTAAATCCAAATCAGGATTTGTAAACTTTTCTGCCCTTGCCAAAAGCACATTCTCCCTTACCATTGTTGGGCCTGGTGTAAATACATAAGGACTTTTCATATAACCTCTCACTCCCCAATAAATACTATTTTATTATTCTTTTAGAAACATAATATTTTTCATTATAATACGAGCTACTTAATGATGATACCTTTACTAACTGTCCTGGACCTGGTGCATGTATAAACTCATTATTTCCTATATATATTCCTACATGAGATATATCACTAGCGTCTTCTTCATTTGTTGTAAAGAAAATTAAGTCTCCTGCTCTTAATTCGTTCCTTTGAACAGTTTTTCCTTCATGAACTTGATAATAAGTTGTTCTTGATATTTCTATTCCAAAATGATTATACACATATTTAACAATACCTGAACAATCAAATCCCACTGGTGTAAATCCACCCCATAAATATGGAGTTCCTATAAATTCTTTTGCTTTATTAACTATATCAGTTCCTGTATATCTTGAATCTATTAACTCTGTTTCTTGTACAATTGGACCTAAATCTTCTGAACCATCATGTATTTTAATGTAATCACTGTGAACCCATCCTGTTATACCTGATGCCGTTATTTTATACCATCCATTAGAATGAGCAACTAAATTTCCTTTTGTACCATATCTCAAAGTTCCTACAATCTTTCCATTAGATGATGCTTCACTTCTAACATTTAAAACTGTAGCTGTAACTACACCTATTTTATTTATAGTATCAATATTTATATCTGGAGCGGTTCCATTATTATTTTCACCTATAGTTACATAATCTGCTGATATATATCCAAAACCATTGTTATATTTTATTTTATACCATCCTGCTTGTTTTCCTACAATATTAACCTTAGCATTATAATTTAATATTCCAATATGATCTTGTGAGGTGGATGGTCCTTTTCTTACAAATAATGAATCTGCATTTACATATCCTGTAGTATTCATAGTGCTTTCTTCATTGTTTCCATTTCCTGAACCATTGTTTCCTGCATTTTCAAATGTTATATATTCGGCTGATACGTATCCTTGTGTTCCACCTGCATTTACTTTGTACCATCCATTTGTACTTTCAAGTACAGTAACACTAGCACCATTAGTAAGTACTTTTACAACATTATAGTTTGTACCTGCTCCACTTCTTAAATTTAATTGGTCAGCTGTAACTTTTCCAACTTTACCATTTAAACTACTATCTGATGTACTTCCACCACCATTATTTTGATTTCCACCACTTGTATTACCACCACTAGTAGAAACATAATCACAAGAAACATATCCTTGTGTTCCTTGGACATCAATTTTGTACCATCCATTGGTAGTTGAAAGTATTTTTACGTTAGTTCCTTGTGGTAATACCTTTATAACAGCATAATTAGTTCCTGCTCCACTTCTCATATTAAGCGGTGCAGATGTAATACCATTTGAAGTATTAACTTGTCCATTATTAGTGTTATTTGAACTAGAATTATCACCCTGTTGATTTGAAGATATTGTTATATACTCTGAAGATACATATCCAACAACACCACCAACGTTTACTTTAGACCAATTATTCTGTGTTTCTAATACTAACAAACTAGTATCTTTAGGCAAAGTTTTTATAACTCCATAACTTGTTCCAGCTCCACTCCTAAGATTAAGAGACCCAACATTAACTACACCTGTTTTGTTTACAGATGTTTTATTCTCAACATTTTGCTTTGAATCTAAGTCTACATAATCACCATGAACCCAAGCATCTTTTCCATTATAATCAATTTTATGCCAACCATTTTTAGACTCAATTATGTTTACTTTTGTATTTAATGGTAATGATCCTATTACCTTAGAAGATGTACTATTCTCACTTCTTACATTTAAGTTATTAACATTAATTATTCCAACTTGCATATCTGCTGCTATTGCTGTCTTATTGCCTAAAATAGCACATAAACACATCGTTGCTGTAACTCCTCCAAGAGCTTTTTTTGAACTGTTCAATATTTCTTACCTCCATCCTAGTGTATATAATTCTAATATCGTTTAATAGTATTACTCTCTATATATTTTATAGTAAAAATTGTTATTTAACAATTGTATTTTTTCTACTTTTATCTAGATACTTATTCAACGTAAAAGTCTCTTAATCCTTTTAATATATAGCTTTATTTGAATTTATTTACATTTATTTTTAATTTATTATAACTAAAAATAAATTTAAGTGTATATAATTAGTTTATCTCAAACTTAAAATAAGTTTATTCTAAATAAAAAAAGCATGCTTAACATGCCATGCTCTATAGAATTAAACTATTAACTAATTTTTATATTATTTTTCCAAGAATAAATTATACCCTATATGTAATTTATAATTTTTATTTCTTTTAAATTTTATATTTACTTTTTATAATAAAGAAAATTAAATAAAAAAAAGCAACCCTAAATGGATTGCTTTTTATGGTGGAGATAAAGAGATTCGAACTCTTGACCCCCTGCGTGCAAGGCAGGTGCTCTCCCAACTGAGCTATACCCCCAAATATGGTGGACCTTCAGGGACTCGAACCCCGGACCTACCGGTTATGA
>NZ_JBWKMH010000015.1:0-57662 GCF_056431285.1 Clostridium amazonense
TTAAAAGAATACATTCTTCAATTGATTATAGAACCCCAAATGAGTTCTATAATCTAAAAAATAGTAATTTTAAGAATAAGCTAGTAATTAGCATTTAGAGTCTACTTTTATGGGGCCAATCCGACATTTAAACATATTGGAGACAGTTCTATATATTCTCAGGTTTTACTTACAGAGATTAGTTTATTTTTATTTCTTATGATATCTTATATAGTAACTAAAATATCTGGTGAAGTAAGGCAAGATGGAGAAGAAGAAAAATTAAAAACACTAGAACTTAACAAATCTCAAAATGAAATATTAAAAGACATAGAAAATGCAACTGAATTATTAAGCAAAAATACTGAAACTATAGAAAATATATTTAAAACTATAGAAAAGTCATCTGGCGTAATACATATTGCAATAGATCAAATTTTAAATGGCTGCGAAGATACTACTTTAAGCATTGAAGATCAAACAATTGCAACTAATAATATAAAAAGTGACATAGATGAAACTTTAGTTAATTCAAAAAGTATGGAAAATAGCTTTACTGAAAGTAAAAATACATTTATAAATACTTTTAAATTAGTTGGAAACTTAGAAGAAAAATCTGTATTAATTAAAAATAAAAACAATGATGTTCAGAAAATATCAGAGGACTTAGTTGAAAAAACAAATAAGGTTATTTCAATAATTAACATTATAAAGGCTATATCAGAAAAAACAAATTTATTAGCTCTAAATGCAGCAATAGAATCTGCAAGAGCTGGAGAGTATGGTAAAGGTTTTTCGGTAGTTGCAGAAGAAATACGAAAACTTGCAGAGCAAAGTAAGTCATCATCTGAAGAGATTAGTACAATTATAGGCAACTTAGAAGAAGAAGTATTAAATATATCTACATCTATTGAAGATGTTTCTAATATTATAGAGGATGAAGATATATTAGTTAAAAGTACTAACAACAATTTAGAAAAATTAAAAGAAGATTTATTAATGTTAGAAAAAGTTATGTCTAAGGTATCTAATAAAATAAGTAAGGTAAGTATGGATAATAATAAAATAAATGAAAAGGTTGAAAATGTATCAGCTATTTCAGAAGAGACTTTGGCTAATTCTCAAAACACTAAAGCAGAAATAGAAATTTTATTTAATGAAGTTTTAATAGCTAAAGATTGTTTAATAGAGTTAGTAGATGTATCGGAAAAAATGAGTACTTATATAAAATAGAAAGTTATCTTAATGTAGAGTTGAATTTACATTAAGATAACTTTTTTAGATGAAAATTTTATATATAATATGCAATCCACAATTTAGGTTTATAAAAGTACACATATGAAAGCAACCTTTTTTATAATAATAACTATTTTTATATAATTTTAAATTAGTTAATTATGGTTCATTATATAAAATTATACATATTATAATATGGAATAATTATAAAAAGGCAGGTGAAAATCCTAATTTGTATTACAGTTTTAGAATACAAATTGGATTACAATGGATTATAATAGCCAGTTTAAAAATGAAGAGTTATTTAATATTACAAAAAGGAAATTAGAAAATGAAAAAGATTTATTAATAACAAAGCATAGAAATATTGAAATATGGAATTGTTTTTACAGACAAATTGGTGTAAGTTATGAAGAATTTGACATTATAAAAAGTAATGTCAGAAATGAGTTAATAAATATATTTGAAAAGTTAAAGCCTATGGTAAGTATTTTAAATGTTGATGAGGCTGTAAATTTTTATACTGATATATTAAAATTTATATTTGATTTACATGCAAATAATGTAAAATGTTTTTCAAAAGCTAAAACTGAAAGCATAAATGGAATGAATTTAGAACAACTTTTGAAATTTCATGAAAATAAATTTAGAGTAACTTTAAAAATGCATATGAATGTATTTAAGTGTTATGACAATGTAGAGATGAATAAAGAAAATTCATCTAATGAAATTTTACAAAATATATTAAGTAAAGCAAAAGTAGAAATTGAGAAATTATTTAGAAATATAATGAAAGAAGATTTAAAGTTATCTTCAGAGCAAATATTCCAAATTCATTTACTTATATTAAAAGAGGTAATTTTATTTCATATAGAATATGTTCCATGCTTTAAAATTATAAAAACTGAAGGCATTAATAAAATGAAAGTAGAAGACATATTAAATATGCATAAAAATAGATTTACAAAAGTATATAATATCCATGTTGATACATTTGAATGTAACAAGTAAATAAATGTAAATATAAGTATTGTTTAATTAATTTTCCCTATATGGTATTTAAAATACTATGTAGGGAAATTATTGATCTAATAATTATTTAAAATTTGTAGAAGAATACTGTATAATGATGAAAAAATTAATAAATTATAACTAGAAACTAAAAAAAATGACATAATAGTATTTTACGAAATGAAAATTTTGTGTGATAATATATAAGTATGTTTTACAAGTTAGTGAGGTAGATAAGATGAAAATAGGATTTGACCACAAAAAATATATAGAAGAACAATCTAAATATATTTTGGAAAGAGTTAATAATTATGATAAATTATATCTAGAATTTGGAGGAAAACTTTTATTTGATCTTCATGCAAAAAGAGTTTTACCTGGATTTGATGAAAATGCAAAAATAAAATTATTACATAAATTAAAAGAAAAAGTAGAAGTAGTTATATGTGTATATGCTGGTGATATAGAAAGAAACAAAATCAGAGGAGATTTTGGAATTACATATGATATGGACGTATTAAGACTAATTGATGATTTAAGATCTTATGAATTAGATGTAAATAGTGTTGTTATAACAAGATATGATGGTCAACCAGCAACAACTGTATTTATAAATAAACTTGAACGTAGAGGAATAAAAGTATACAAACATGAAGCAACTAAAGGATATCCAACAGATGTAGATACCATTGTAAGTGATGAAGGATATGGAAAAAATCCATATATAGAAACTACTAAACCTATAGTTGTAGTAACAGCTCCAGGTCCAGGAAGTGGCAAACTTGCTACATGTTTAAGTCAGCTTTATCATGAATATAGACGTGGAAAAGTAGCAGGATATTCAAAATTTGAAACATTCCCTGTATGGAATGTTCCACTAAAACATCCATTAAATATAGCATATGAAGCGGCTACAGTTGATTTAAAAGATGTAAACATGATAGATTCATTCCATTTTGATGCTTATAATAAAGTAGCAGTAAACTATAATCGTGATATTGAAAGTTTCCCAGTATTAAAGAGAATTATAGAAAAAATAACTGGAGAAGAATCAACATATAAATCACCAACAGATATGGGTGTTAATAGAGTTGGATTTGGAATAATTGATGATGAGGTTGTAAAAGAAGCTTCAAAACAAGAAATCATTAGAAGATATTTTAAAACTGGTTGTGAATATAAAAAAGGTTATGTAGATAAAGAAACATTCCAAAGAGCGAAACTTATAATGGAAGAACTTAATTTAAAAGAAGAAGATAGAAAAGTAGTTACTATAGCAAGAGAACATGCTGCCAAAATAAGAGAAAATTGTGCTAAAAATGAAATTTGTTCAGCAGTTGCATTAGAAATTGAAGATGGAACTATTTTAACAGGAAGAACTTCAAGTGTTATGGATGCAACAGCAGCAGTTGTTTTAAATGCTATAAAATACTTTGCAAATATACAAGATGAAATACATCTAATATCACCAGTAATATTAGAACCTATAATGAATTTAAAATCTAAAACTTTAGGAAATAAAAATGTTACATTAAGTTGTGAGGAAATTCTTATAGCACTTAGTATATGTGCAGCAACTAATCCAACAGCACAAGTTGCACTTGATAAGTTAAAAGAATTAAAAGGATGTCAAGCACACTCAACAACTATAATAGGTAAAAATGCAGAACAAACATTTAGAAAACTAGGTATAGATGTAACTTGTGATGCTGAATATCCTTCTGAAAACCTATATTATAATTAGTATAAAAAATGAAGCTACTAAGAGTGGCTTCATTTTTTGTAGATTTTATGTAATATTTAAATGAAATAAATTTTAAAAGTAATATAAAATACTATTGACATGGAATATAAAACAGTTTATAATCACTAGAAAGTAATAATTCGTATAACCCCAATAATATGGTTTGGGGGTCTCTACCAGGTACCAATAATTCCTGATTACGAAGAAGACAGGATAATTATGTCTTCTTTGGAATTAGGAATTTTTTTTGTATATAAATTTATATTTATATGTGAAAATTAATAAAAATATTACTGTGAAAATAAGAAAATATATAAATTACAAGTAATGAGGGGGAATAAAATATGTTAACAAAACTTCCAAAAATAGAATTGCATTGTCATTTAGATGGTAGTGTTAGACCAGAAACAATAATAGAAATAGCTAAGAAAGAAAATATAAAATTAGAATCTTTTGATGTTAATTATATAAAAAATAAAGTTATAGCACCAGTAGAGTGTACTTCTTTAAATGAATATTTAGAAAGATTTAATATACCTAATTTAGTTATGCAATCAAAGGAAAGTTTAGAAAGAATAGCATTTGAACTTATGGAGGATGCTGCTAAAGAAAATGTAAAATATATAGAAATAAGATTTGCACCATTACTTCATACAATAAAAGGATTAACAATTGAAGAAGTAATAGAAAGTGTTTTAAATGGTATAAAAAAAGGTGAAGATAAGTATGAGATAAAAGGTAATTTAATTTTAGGTTGTTTAAGACATTTAGATGTTAATACTGTATTTGAAGTAATTGAAAAAGGAAAAAAATATCTTAATAATGGTGTTGTTGCAATAGATTTATGTGGTCCGGAAGAAGAGGGCTTTTGTGAAAGATTTGAAGAGCCAATTTCCCTTGCTAGACAGTATGGGTATAGAGTTACAATTCATGCAGGTGAAACAGGTTTTGGAAAGAATGTATTAGATGCTATAAACATTTTAGGTGCAGAAAGAATAGGACATGGGGTTTTTATTAGAAATGATGAAAGTGCTTATAAAATTGTAAAAGATAAAAAAATTGCCCTAGAAATGTGTCCAACTAGTAATGTTCAAACTAAAGCTGTAAATTCATATGAAAATCATCCATTTTATGATTTCTATAAAGATGGAATAAAAGTTACAATAAATACAGATAATAGAACTGTATCAGATATAAATCTTACAAGTGAATGTGATGTTATATTTAATAATTTAGGAGTAACTAAAGATGAATATAGAGAAATATATCTAGATTCAATAGAAGCTACTTTTGCAAATGATAGCACTAAGAAGTGGTTAAAACAATTTATTTAGGGAGAATTTATTCTCCCTTTTATATTTATAAATGATACGTTAGAATTTATAAGATAAAAGAAAAATATTCTTTAATTATATGTATTTGTAATATATTATGATATAATTTATTGTAAAATATATTAATTATTATTAAATTTAGGAGAGATAGAATGTATATAGTATTAGGAAATACAGTAATAGATAGTAAAGAAATGAAAGAAAAAATTGAGAAGAGTTCAGAATTTAAAGTGGTTAAAGATATGTGTAAAGGAACTAAAAGAGAAGATGTTTTAGCATATACTTTAAGTGTAAAAATAGATATATTAAATGAAATAATGAAAGAAGATTATGATTTAAGTGAATTAAATGAAGATGAGTTATTTGATGAATATCTAACTCTTGCAGAAGAGATTGCTACAGATTTAGAAGAGTATATGCCAGAAGAATCAATTCTAGACATAAGAGCATATAAATGGGATCCTTCAGATAATGATATAAAATTAATAATGGCTGTAGCTAATGAAGAAATTGGTGAATTAAAATTAAAAGATGTAATGAAAAAATTAATAAAACAAGCAGAATAAAAAAACATTTCCTGGAAAATATTACCAAGGAAATTATAAAATTCTAATGGTAGGTTTAATGAAGCCTACTATTTTTTTATGAAGATTAAATTTATAGATTATATATAAATTTAATTTTACTGAAACTTTATGAAATCTTTAAACTTTTAAAGTATTATATAAATGTGGTTAATTTATTAATTGAAATATTTAATGAGGTGATAAGTTTGAAATCTAACGTTCTTATAGTAGATGATAATGAAAAAATTATAGATTTGCTTTCAGATATACTTTTAGATGAGGAATACAATATATTTTCAGCTAAAAATAGTGATGAAGCTTTAGAAAAAATAAAATTTAAGCCAGATATAATTTTGTTGGATATTATGATGCCAGGAAAAGATGGATTTGAATTTTGTAGAGAAATTAGAAATGTTGTTAACTGTCCTATAGTATTTATAACAGCAAAAATAGAAGAAGAAGATATTTTAAAAGGTCTTGCACTAGGTGGAGATGATTATATAAAAAAACCTTTTAATATTAAAGAGGTAAAGGCAAGAGTAGCTGCACATTTAAGACGAGATAAAAGAAATTTAAATATAGAAAAAAATTATATTATTTTTGATAATTTAAAAATAGATTTAGGTGGTAGGGAAATAATATATAAAGGCAATAAGATTGGATTAACTAAAAGAGAGTTTGATATAATAGAGCTTTTAGCTTTTAATAAGGGACAAGTATTTACTAAAGAACAGATATATGAAAAAGTTTGGGGATATGATGCAGAAGGAGATGCATCTACTGTATCAGAGCATATAAAAAAGATAAGAGCCAAATTTGTAAATGAGAAAATAGAATTTCAATATATATCTACAGTTTGGGGTGTAGGCTATAAATGGAACAATGAAAGTGAAGGGATAATTAGATAATGTTAAAAAAATATACTTTAAAGAAACAGTTTACAATAAGTTTTATAGCTATAATTATTACTAGCATGATAAGTACACTTATTTGTATTACTTTTTCAATGCATATAATAAATACTAATGATTTAGTTCATGTTGCTAATTATTATGAAAAACAAGTTCCAAAGATAGAAGAGTTTGTTAGAAACAATAGTAATGTTATTTTAAATAATAATTTTAAGGAGAAAATAGAAGAAATTATTCCAAGTGGAGGTATGTCATATAGAGTTATAAATTTAAATACTAATGAGCATTATGGTAACTTAGAACACTTTAATTTAAATAAAGATAAAATTTTATATAACATTAATTATACAAATTATAAAAATGGATTTGTTACAAAAATCATACCAATATCTAATGATAAGAAAAGTTTAGATGGAGTTCTCTGTGTTAAATATACATTAGAAATGGAACCAGTTGAAAATAAGAAATTTCAATATGAAGTTCTTAAAGTTGTAGTATTATTTTCACCTTTTGTTTTTATTATTCTTTACACATATATATTTGGTAAAAAATTTAGTAAAAACATAAATGAGCCAATTGAAATATTAGTAAATGCATCTAATAAGATTAAAAATTATGATTTAGATTTTGAATTAAAATATCCTTATGATAATGAATTAGGAAATCTTATTAAATCTTTTGAAGCAATGAGATATGAGTTGAAAATTACATTAGAAAAAAACTGGAAGGTTGAAAAAGAAAAGAAAGATATGATTTCTGCATTGTCTCATGATTTAAGAACACCGCTTACTTTAATAAAAGGACATGTTGAATTATTGGAAGATGGAAGTTATAAAAATGAGAATAGACTTTTGAAATACTTAAAAATAATTGAAAATTCAACAAATAGATCTATAGCTCTTGTTGAAGATTTAAATGCTCTTTTTAAGGTTGAAAATTCTGATTTTAAGTTGTGTTCAGAATTGATTTCTATTAAAAATTTTATAAATTTTAAATTTGAAGAATATAAAATTATAGCTTTAAAAAATAATGTGGATTTAGTTGTGAATATGAATAATATAAGTGATGAAATGTGTTTAAATATTGACAAGTTAAGGCTTTCTCAAGTGTTAGATAATATTGTTATGAATAGTTTTAGATATACTCCATTTGGTGGAAAGATTATACTAAATACTAATTATAAAGATAATTGTTTAGATTTTCAAATTAATGATAATGGTATTGGTTTTACAGAAGAAGATTTTAAAAGTGTTTTTACTAAATTCTATAGGGGAGATAAAAGTCGTTCACAAAATGGAAACTCAGGACTTGGGTTATATATATCAAAAATCTTAGTAGAAAAGCATGGTGGAAACATGAAAATATATAATAATAATTATGGTGGTGCAACTATAGAGTTTTATATTAAAAGTATAAAAGGTGAAAATTGAATTTCCAATTTTAAAGAATGATTTTTTATTAGATTTACAGAGTAAATTAGTTCAAAACAATATAAAAAAATAGTTTTTAATTATTTCTATTTTAAATATTAAGAACGAAGTGAGTAATATTCACCATTCACTCTTACTTTTTACTTGCTTTCCAACATGATATCAGAATAAACTATAAGCTTAATAGTATCATTTTATAAAGATATTATTTTAACTTTGAATTATTCTAAAGTTACCAAATTGTAACTTTAAAATTCACCTATAAGTAATAATTAAATGATATAGTAGTATTATAAGGATATAGTTAAAAACTAGGGGGATATTTTTATGAGAAGAGGAATAAAGAAGATAGTTATTGCATTGTTAATATTGTTAAATATTACTAGTTATGGAGTAAAAGCTAATGATGATATAGAAAGAGAAGTTAAAAAAAATGCATATATATTAGAGTCTGTAGATCCTAATAGTAGTTATAAAGATTTAATGCCATTAAAAAGTATATTAAATGATAAAAAGATTATAGGAATAGGTGAAGCAACTCATAATACTAAAGAATTTTTTCAAGTAAAACATAAATTTATGAAGTTTTTAATAGAAGAACTTAATTATAAAGCTTTTGCAATGGAAATAGATTTTTCAAGTGCATCTTATATAAATGACTATATAATAAATGGTAATGAAAGTGGCAAAAATGCTCTTTTAAAAACAGAACTTTGGTTTTGGAAAACAGAAGAAATGTTGGATTTTATAGATTGGTTAAAAACATATAATAGTGATAAACCTATAAATGAAAAAGTAAGATTTTATGGATTTGATATGCAAAATTATTTATCAGCTATAGATGTAGCTTATAAATATTTAGAAAAAGTAGAAGATAGTAAAGGTCTTGAAATAAATATAGATCCCAAAAATACGGATAAAGATAGTGATATATCTAAAATTATAGATATATCAAGAGATATAAAAGAAAAAATTAATGAAAACAAAGACGTGTATATAAGTAAAACATCTGAAGTTGAATATGATTATATAAAACATTGTTTAGATAATGTAGATAAATTTAAAGAGTATGAAAATAGTAATGTTTATGAATATAATAAGAATGAATTAAGAGATAAGTTTATGGCTGAAAATGTAAAGTGGTTAGTATCATATGAAAGAAAGTACTTTAATAATGATAAGATGATGCTTTGGGGTCACAATATGCATATAACAGAAAAAATACATTATAAAGCTATGGGTGAGATTTTAAATGAAATCTATAAAGACGATTATTATAGTATAGGTATAGATTTTTATAAAGGTTCATTTTTAGCCTTTAATGATTTTAAAAAAAGTGATAATCCAACTAAATTTAATATAAAAAGTAGTCCCAAAAGTCATTTATCAGCTAAGTTAAAACCTTTAAATGAAGATATTATATATTTTGATATAAACAAAGCTATGAAGAGTAATAAGTTAGGAAAAATATTTAGTGAAAAGGAAAATTTATATGTTATTGATGGATCAACGTCTATATTATGTAAAAATTCTGGAGTGTATAATTTTGATTTAAGAGATTCTTTTGATGGAATCATATATATAGAAGACACAAATGCAGCAAAATCCCTGGTTTTTAAAGATTCCAATATAAAAATTGAGACTTTAAGTGATATTAAAGTTGGATTAATTATATTGTCAGTTCCTATATGTGGTGCTTTAATTTTATTTATAATAATAAAATTAAGTAAGAATAAAAAAGTAAAAGAATAAACTTTTATGAAATAAAGCTTACTATTTTTTTATAACATAGTAAGCTTTATTTTATTTTAAATTTAGTATAGGGTTCCAAGTTCATCTTCATAATTATTAGTTCCAAAACTTGGATACCCTTAAGATTGAGACTAGCTCGGAATTATTTTATAATAAGCATTTCTTTTGAAAGCAATATATTTACAGATAAAAGAATAGTTTTGAATTCGAGCTTGTTTCCATATAGTACTCTATAAATTATTTTTTTTATTAGATAATATGTTAATTATAGATATTCCAATAATAATTATGTAACCAATTATAGATAAATAATCAGGAACTTCACTAAATAGTATAAATCCATAAAAAGCAGCAAATAAAAGTCCAATATAATCAAACATAGATATTTCAGATGCAGGAGCATTTTTATAGGCTAAGGTTAAGAAAACTTGACCTAATGTAAAACAAATTCCAGCAGCTATTAAAATACAAAGATTATAAAATGTTAAATGCTCATTGTTAATAAATATTGATGGAAACATAGTTATAGTAGCTATGCCTGTAAAAGATAAAATTACAGTAAAAAAGCTTTCTTTATCACCTAAAACTCTTATCATAGTGTATGCAATACCAGCAGTTAGAGCTGATATAACACCTAGAATTGATGGTAGCATAGATGAATTAAATTCAGGTTTTATTACAAATAAGCTACCTAAGAAAGCTATAATTAGAGAAATTAGTTGTTTTTTAGTAATTTTTTCTTTAATTATAATAAAAGAAAAGATTATAGTGAAAAAAGGACTAAGTTTTGTAAGAATTGTGGCATCAGCCAAAAGTAAAGATTCCATAGAACTATAAAGTGTTAATATAGAAGCTGTTCCCATAACACCTCTTAGAAAAAGATATTTTCTGTTCTCCTTTTTTCCTATAAAAGATTGCTTTTTTCTAAAAATTATAAAACAAACCACTATAGTTGCTACTGCATTTGAAATAAAAGTTTTTTGATAAGGTGTGCACCCTGATGCTAACTTAGCAAATAAGTTCATTGTAGCAAATAAAAATGATGCAAGTATTATAAATATAATTCCTTTAAATTTATTTATAGTAGGTGTAGATTTCATATTTTCATCTCCTTAATATATATTTAAATGTTAAATAATTTTAAAGTTGTAAATTTATTTATATACAACAAAGTTAATTTTACTATAATTATAGATATAGAAACAAGTTTTAAGTAATAAGTAAAATTTTACAACATATATTAATATAGTAGAGAAATATTACTTTTTAAATTAAAGTTTTATTTTAAATTGATTTATAAGAAGGATTATTATGAAAAAATCAATTATTAAAAAAAGGCTAATTATTATTTTAACATTAATAATAGCAGTAATTTCTACATGTATATACACTTACAAAATAGATAAGAACATGAGTTATAAAGAAGAAAAAAATGAAAAAACTCCTAATAATAAAGTAATAAAAGACAAAGGAAATAATACAAAAAAGGAAGAAAATAAAAAAACTCAATTAGATAAAAGTCTAGATAAAAAAACTCAAAAAAATGAGAAAACAGACGATAAAACTGAAAATAGTAACTTAGAAAAACAAAATGAAAAATTAGAAAAAGAAAATAAAGAGAATAGGCTATATACTGAACTTGAAAAAATTAATGAATTAGATAATACTGAATATGATTTTTGGTATGTACCTAACTCAGAACATATGAAACCTAAAATAGATGAAAATTTAAATTCTATATTAAGTAAGTATGATACTATGTATGTAGGTGATACAAGTAGAAAAGTTCTATATTTAACAATGGATGAAGGATATGAAAATAATTATACTAACTTAATTTTAGATGTATTAAAATCAAATGATGTTAAAGCCACATTTTTTGTATTGTCATCGTATATAGAAAATAACCCCAATATAGTATTAAGGATGGTAAATGAAGGTCATGTTGTAGCAAATCATTCAAAATCACACTTATCAACAACATCTTTAACTAATTATGTAAATACATTTAAATGTGAACTTCAAAGTGTTGAACAGAGCTTTAAAAATCTCACTGGACAAGAAATAAAAAAATATTATAGACCACCAATGGGAAAATACTCTGAAAAATCTTTAAGTATGACAAAAGAATTAGGCTATAAGACAGTTTTTTGGAGTTTTGCATATAAGGATTGGGAAATAGATAATCAACCTACATGTGAATATGCTCAAAATACAATTTTAAATGGGCTTCATAATGGAAGTATAATACTGCTTCATCCAGTATCTAAAACAAATTCACAAATACTTGATAAAGTTATAAAAGAAGCTAAAAATCAAGGATATAACTTTGAATTATTGCCATAATACTAATTATAGATATTAAAAATTTTATATAAGAAGGTGTGGTGGTTATTATTAAAAAATTTTATATGATTTTTATTACTATAATTTGCATATTTTTAGTTGGATGTAAAGTTGGAGAAAGTGCAAATAACACTTATGTAGTCAAGCCAAGCACATTATTTAAAACTGAAGAATTAAAAAAAATAGAGCCACATTTAGGACTTATAAGTGGATGTGTAGATGTTATTTATAAAGGTGATAAAGAAAATTTATATGTAAAATATGAAATTTGGGAAAATGGTAAAATTAAAGAATCACATGAATCTATAGGGAATGTAATTACTAAGGATGACAAAAATAAATTAATAAATGTAAGTGTAAGTTTGCAAGATAATTTAATACTTAAAAATAAGCAAAGTATAAATAAAAATATATTAACCATAGAAACAAATAAAGGAAATGTGAGAACATTAATTGATTCAGCACCTATTGATTATTCTACTGTACGTCTTAATTTACAAGAACCTATAACTAAAAAGGACGAAGAAGAAACATCTATATTTGCTATAACTGCACATAAAGAGACTATGACACCAAACATGAGCATAGATGATGGTGTTTCTAAAGCCGATTGGGCAGTAGTATTTAAAGTATATTTTAAATAAAGTTAAAGTGAGGATATAGAATTTATATATCTTCACTTAAAAAGGAAAGTTGTACAAGCTATTAAAGGGGGATATCATGTCGGAAAGTTTAAAAAATAACAAAAATGGAATTAATGGAAATACAATCAAAGTTATTGCAATTGTTGCAATGCTAATAGATCATATTGGGTGGGCCTTTGTACCCTTTGATTCAGTATTAGGTCAAATAATGCATATTATTGGAAGAATAACAGCACCAACTATGTGTTATTTTATTGCAGAGGGATATACTCATACTAAAAATATAAAAAAATATGCTACTAGATTAGGCATATTTGCATTAATATCACATATACCATTTGTATTTTTTGAAACAGGTAGAATAGGTATATTTTTTCCTTCAGGGGTAATATATACATTATTTTTAAGTTTATTATCAATTTGGGCTTATGATAAAATTAATAATAAAGGATTAAAAACTTTAGCAATATTAGGATTATGTATTTTAGCAATACCAGGGGATTGGAGTTTTATTGCAATATTTATGACTCTTGCATTTTATATAAATAGAGGAAAATTTAAAAAACAATGTTTGTGGTTATGTATTATAAGTGTTGTATTTGTGTTTATTTTTGGAATTTCTGCATATCAATATGGTAGGCCAATATACACTCAATTCTTCCAATTTGGTATATTACTATCATTGCCAATAATATATTTTTATAATGGTGAAAGAGGTAAGAAAACAGTCCTTACCAAATGGGGATTTTATATATTTTATCCATTGCACTTAATTATATTGGGATTAATTAAAATTTATATATATTTCTACATGTAAGAATAAAAATAGGAATTCAAGCAATAATTGAATTCCTATTTTAAATTTAAAAGTTTATTAGCTTAGGGTCATTTTTCATAGAATATACAGTAGCAGACCCTTTGCTTAAATAAAATAAAGACATTTTAGGATTTTCAGGGCTTTCATATAATCCTAGTAAATCTGGAGCAATTTCAAATACCTTTTTCTTTGCATCTAAGTTATCATTATCAAATTTAGCTTGTCCATTTATACGTATCCATTCATTTGAAGGTGATAATGCACAAATTTCAAATGATGGATTTTTCTCTAATTGCTTATAAACATTTTTTTCAGTATTAGTTAAAAAATACAATTTATTATCATAAATCATTGAAAAACCAAAAGGTCTAACACGTGGCAGATTACCTTCCATAGTTGCAAGATAAAAAACAGAACTGTCATTTAAAAATTTTAATAATTTTTCCATAAAAAATCCTCCTATTTAGGGTTTAAAAATAAAATTTAGAACCCTGTAAAATCTTAAGTTGTTTCTCTATAAACATTATAAATATTATAAAAATAAGAACAAGTATGCAGAATTTTATTAGTAACTCACAAAAATGTGAGTAATACAGTTGAAGTTATCTAAAAACTTATTTATATAATGTGTTAAAATTAATATTATAAAATAAATCTATTTAACAGGAGAAAGCTTATAATGGAAAAGAGTTTAAAAAGGGAAATTGAAAGTAGATTGGACATTTCAAAGATTTGCCCACTTGAATATGCTATGAGAATAATAGGTGGTAAATGGAAAATAAGAATTATAGTTGCGATAGATGAAGAAAAAAATATTAGATATAATGAACTTAAAAGAACAGTTTATGGAATAACAGATATGGTTCTTTCAAGCTCACTAAAAGAACTTGTAAAAGATGGTGTGATAGAAAGAGTTCAATTTAACGAGATTCCACCACGTGTAGAATATTCGTTAACAGAAGTAGGAGAAACTTTAATGCCTGCACTTTTAGAAATCACAAAATGGGGAAAAGTACAATTAGAGAAGAAAATGTTGTAATATAATTTTTTTTATGTAATATATATTATTTATAAGTAATAATATGTTTAAGGAGAAAACTATATGTATGATAAAATTCAATTACCTTATTCTTATGATGCATTAGAACCATATATAGATGCTGAAACTGTAAATATACACTATAATAAGCATCTTCAAACTTATGTAAATAATTTAAATAAAATATTAGAAGGATATGATGACTTAGTAAATAAATATACATTAAAAGAATTACTTTTCAATATAGAAAAGGTACCTAAAAGAATTAGACAAGATGTAATAAATCAAGGTGGTGGAGTATACAATCATAATTTATATTTTTCTATATTATCACCTAATCCAACTAAATGTCCTACTGGAAAGTTTTTAAATGAAATAAATAAGGCTTTTGGAAGTTTTGATAAGTTAAAGAAAAACTTAACTGAAGCATCAATAAAGCAATTTGGATCTGGATATGGATGTTTAGTTAAAGATAAACATGGAAAATTAATGATTATGAAAACTCCTAATCAAAATTGTCCTCTTAATGAGAAGTTAATTCCAATATTAATGATAGATGTATGGGAGCATGCATATTATTTAAAATATAAAAACTTAAGACAAAACTATGTTGAAAATATATGGAATATAATAGATTGGGCAAAAGTAGAAGAATATTATAATAAATAAACATATAAAGCTAGAAAATAATATGTTTTCTAGCTTTTGTTAATAAAAAATAAATTTAATATCAATAACAAATAAAATAAACAAAAAATTTTCAATATTAAGTTTATTTATCTATAGTTATGATATATAATTTATGAATATAATATATAAATCAAGAAAAGATAATATTAAATAATTATAAATTAAGGAGAGTATAAAAGTATGTATGATAAAATTAAATTACCATATTCTTATGATGAACTAGAACCATACATAGATGCAGAAACTGTAAACATACATTATAATAAGCATCTTCAAACTTATGTAAATAATTTAAACAAAGCTTTAGATGGGTATAATGAATTTGTTAAAGGCAAAACACTAGATGAAATTCTTTACAATATAGAAGATATCCCACAAGAAATACGACAAGATATAATAAATCAAGGTGGTGGAGTATCTAATCATAATCTATATTTTTCAATACTTTCTCCAAAGCCAGCTAAATCTCCAAAAGGTAAGTTTTTAGATGAAATCAATAAAACCTTTGGAAGTTTAGAAGAATTAAAAGAAAAATTAACTTCAGCAGCTATAAAGCAATTTGGATCTGGCTACGGATGTTTAGTTAAAGATAAAGAGAATAGATTAATAGTAATGCAAGTATCAAATCAAAATTCTCCATTTAGTGACAAATTAATTCCAATATTAATGATAGATGTATGGGAACATGCATATTATTTAAAATATAAGAACTTAAGACAAAACTATGTTGAGAATATATGGAATATAATAGACTGGTCAAAAGTAGAAGAATATTATAATAAATAAAGAAATAAAGCTAGAAAACAATGTGTTTTCTAGCTTTATTTATCTATATAGTTAAATTAATATTATGTTTTTTGAAATCTAATTTTTCAAAAAAAGGTATTAGATTTTCAGTGCAATTTACATATGGCTTTAAGTTATCATTTTTACATTTATCTATCAATTTATTAGCTATAGTGTAACCTACATGCTTATTTCTATAATTAGGATGAACACCTATATCACATAAATAAGCATTTGTGACACCATCAGAAATTATTCTTCCCATAGCAATTAGTTTATCATCATTATAAGCATAAAGTACATAGTAACTATTATTTATTGCTCTTAACAATTGAAATTCATTTAAATTTGATAAGCTACTAAATTCTAGAGTATTATATAATTCATATAAGTCTTTTTTGTTAGAAAGCTCTTTAGTATATTTTAAATTCATATAAAAATCTCCTTTCAAAAATCAGTTATTATAAATATATAATTTCCTTATAATAAAAAATTATAAATAATAATTCACCTAAATATTAGAAAATGATATAATTTATAAAAATATTAACTAAGGAGAAATAATTTATATGAAAGAAATAGAAATATATATTAGTGTATATGAGTTAGTAGATGAGAATAAGAAAGGAGATAAACTTAAAGCAAATATTGAATTTAAAATTAATGAGACAGAGATTGCTAATCGTAGTATAAGTGTTGAAAATGTAATAAAAAATATATGTAGTGTATATGAAAATAGTTTTGTATGTGCAGAAGCATACTTTGGGAAAAAGGATTTTGGATATAATATAATAATAAAATAGAGATAAGTATAATCAATATTATGAAGTAAATCATATAATAATTTTGTGAAATAATATTTAGTTGGTGTATAAATGAAAGATACATGGATAATAATGAATTTTAGAGGTGAAAATAATAAAGTTTCATTTAGTAAAGAGGAGGCTAAAGAAATAGCAAAATTATTAGGCATTGATTTTTCAAAAGAGTTATTTGATTTAGATGAATTTACTATAGGCGTTAATGTGGAACTTGAACATGGAAGTAAGTTTCCAAATACAAATGTTACACAAAATGATCCTATATTAACTGGGAAAATAGCATTAGCTCATTTAATGGAATTTCCAGATTATTATACAAGATTAAAGAAACTTGAAAATGAAGCAAATGCATATTGGAAATCTAAAAATAAGAAATAAAACATAAATTTATTAAAGGGAGTCTTTTATAAAGGCTCCTTTTAATTATAATTAGAATAAAATTTTAGTCTTATTAAAAGTAACATAAAAGATACAAATTTGAATAATTTGTATTTTAATATTTAAATTTTCATATAATGAAAGTAATATATAAGCTAAGTACAGAAAATATTAGTATGTTTAAAGCTATATGTTTCCAAACTAAAAAATCAAATTATTCAAATATTAACTGAGGATAATTTGATTCAAAGAAACAGTAATTATTTTAAATATTATTCATAAAAATTTCAAAGAAACTCTAATTGATTTGCCATTTTATTTCCAAGACTAAACGGCTAAATTCAGAACTATGTAATTAAATTCTAGTTAATAAAATGACATTATTAATGCGACTTACTTCCTTGATTTATAAAAAATATACATTGAATTTTGAATGTTGGGAATGAAATGAGTAATATCAACCATAACTGCTCATTATTCACTCTTACTTCTTACTTGGTTCCAACTACAAAAACAGGAGTAAACTGTAATAATAGTATCACTTGATAAAGATGTTATTTAAGATTTGAACTTGGAACTCTAGAAATACAGTAATTTCAATTTGAAATTTTATAGGAGGAAATAAATGAAAGGAAAATTAATATGGTTAGGATTAATTGTAACGACAATAATAATGGTAGGATGTACAACTAATAAAGAGAAGGAATCTTCTATAGAAAGCAAAGACAATAAAAATTCTCAGACTGTAAAACATGAGAGTAATGCTAAGATAAAAGAGAAAAAGAGTGAAGTGATTATAGAGAAAGATAAAGAACCTAATGAAAAAAATATAGAAAAACCTAAAGATAATAGTAATGATGCAAAAGTTAATAAGGTACCAGTGTTAAAAGAAGATAATACATCTAAAAGTGTAGACAATAAGGTTAGTGAAAAAGAGGATTTAGGTGTTTCAATGTTTGTTCCTAATGGAAGTTACGAAGTATCATATTTAGGTAGCGATTTGTCACCCAACTTAAATTATATAAAGGGAAATGGAAAATCTTTTGAAACTATTGGGACAAATGGTAAGGGACCTTTTGTAACAGTATATTCTATACAAGACAACAAGTTATGTGAAGTGTATTATTCTAGTGACTTGACTGAAGATGAAATAAAAAATTTTGATTATTTAAGTAAAAATGATGTAAGTCAAAAGGTAGCACTTTTAAGTACTCCAATAGCTGTTGGTAATAGATGGGGAAATAAAGAAATAGTTGAAGTTGGTGAAAATCTAAATTTAGATGGACTAATTTTAAATGGACCATACGTTAAAACATGGGAAAAAACAAAAAATAATGATTCTGAAAGCGTTAAGGTATGTTACTATTCAAAGGGATTAGGATTAGTTAAGTATAAAGTAATTATTGGTGATTCTGTAGTAGAATATTCAACATTAAGACAATTTAATAAAAGGTAAAGTTGGAATATAATTATTATTTATGTCGAAAAAAGAATGAAAATATTAGTGGAGTTTATAAAGAAAAAGTCATATAATAATATAAAATCTCTTTGCACTGCATATAAATCTACAGTACAAACTGATCAGGCCGATGAATGACTTTAATTTATGGAGCCGGGCCTTAATTGGCAACAGGACTTAAATACCTGTGGGACAGTTTATTGTTCTACAGGTATTTTTTGCGTACTTTTAGAGCAATAACTGAAATAAGATCTTTAATGCAATGCCATAGAGCTATCTAAAATATTCTTAAATTTTTAAGAATTAAAAATGGAGGTAACTTTTATGACAGAACAAACAAATTTAAATGAGTTAAAAGGTCTAACAGAAGAAGAAGTTAAAAAATTACAACAGAAGTATGGTAAAAATCAATTGGTTCCAGAGAAGAAAAGTAGTTTTTTACTTAAAGTTTTGGAGGTTCTAAAAGAACCTATGTTTTTACTTTTAATTATTGCAGCAATTATATACTTTTTACTTGGAGAGCCAAGAGATGGCATCATAATGTTAATATTTGTAATTGGAGTTATAAGTATCGATGTCATTCAAGAATGGAAGACAGATAAGACGTTAAAAGCATTGAAAGATTTATCAGCACCACAAATAAAAGTTATTAGAGACTATAAGCAATACGTTATAAATAGTGCTGATTTGGTTCCAGGTGACTTAATAATTATAGAGGAAGGTATTAAAATCCCAGCAGATGGGAAAGTAATAAAAGCTAATGATTTATGTGTTGATGAATCCTCTTTAACAGGTGAATCAGAAGGTGTCTGGAAAGTTGTAGATGATAGCAAAAATAAGGATTATTGGAAAAAGGACTATTGTTATGCAGGAACTTTAGCAATACAAGGTAGTGGAATAATTCTTGTAGAAAATATAGGATTTCAAACTGAATATGGAAAAATAGGAGTTGATGTATCAGAAGCACCTAATTTACCAACACCAATGCAAAAACAAACAAGAAAGCTAGTAAAAATTTGTGCAAAAATAGCAGTAGTGCTTTTTATATTAGTTTGTGTAATAACCTATATTAATCTATATGATCATAATTTTAAAGAACGAATTATTGAAAGCATATTATCAGGTGTAACACTTGCAATGGCAATGATACCTGAAGAATTTCCTGTTATTTTAACAGTGTTTTTATCCATGGGAGCATGGAGACTTGCAAAGAAGAAATCATTAGTACGAAGATTGCCATCAGTTGAAACCTTAGGAACAGTTTCAATACTTTGTGTAGACAAAACAGGAACTATAACAAAAAATAAAATGACAGTAACTGATGTTTGGTCATTTGATAATAATATAGAAAATTTAATTACTACTATGGGTATGGCATGTGAAACTGAACCATATGATGCAATGGAAAAAGCTATGCTTAAATATTGTGAAGATAATAATATAAAAAAGGAAAGTCTCTTTAGTGGTGAATTAGTATATGAATACTCATTTACAAACGAAAGAAAAATGATGGGACATGTTTGGGCAAAAAATAGAGAATATATTATTGCAGCTAAAGGTTCACCAGAAAAAATTTTAGAAATTTGTAATATAGAAGATAAAGAAAAAAGCGAAATAGAAAAAAATATATATGATATGTCATTAAAAGGATTAAGAGTTATAGCTGTAGCAACTGCTATAGTAGATAGTGATAATGTTCCTAAAGAACTTGAAGAATGTAAATTGAATTTTTTAGGATTAGTAGGACTTCAAGATCCTCCAAGAGATTCAATTAAAGATGATATAAAAAGATGTATAGATGCTGGTATAAGGATTGTTATGATTACTGGTGATAATGGAATTACTGCAAGTTCTATTGCAAAACAAATAGGTATTCCACATAGCAATGAAATAATTACAGGTGATGAAATTAATAAGATGAATGATGAAGAGCTTAAAAATAAAGTTAAAACTGTAAGTATTTTTTCAAGAGTTGTACCAGAGCATAAAATGAGAATAGTAAAAGCATTCAAAGGAAATGGTGAAATTGTTGCTATGACTGGAGATGGTGTTAATGATGCACCAGCACTTAAATATGCAGATATAGGTATTGCTATGGGCAAGAAAGGTTCTGAAGTTTCCAAAGAAGCAGCTGATTTAATTTTACTAGACGATAATTTTTCTACTATAGTTCATACCATTGAAGATGGTAGAAGGATTTATGATAATATAAGAAAAGCAATTGGATATATATTTGTAATACACATACCTATAGCGTTATCGTCTTTAATGGCTCCACTTATTGGAATAAAAGCTATTGCATCATTATTATTACCCGTTCATGTAGTTCTTTTAGAATTAATAATAGATCCAACATGTTCTATTGTTTTAGAAAGACAACCAGCAGAAAAAGATATAATGATGAGAAAACCTAGAAATCCAAATGAAAATATTTTAACTTCAAAAGTTTTAATTAAAAGCTTAATTCAAGGATTGGTACTATTCTTTGCATCTTTTGGTGTATATTATATACATTTAAAGAACTTTCCAACAGAAGCAAATATAGCTCGTTCTATGGGACTTGCTATAATAATGATTTCTAATATATTACTTGTTCAAGTTAATAGTTCTAATGATATGCTTATGTTTAAATCGGTTATAAGTTTAAAAAAAGATCCAGTAATGTGGATTACAGTAATAGGAACAGTTTTAGGTTTAGTCGTAATACTATACTCACCTTTAGCAAGTATTTTAAGTTTAGCACCTTTGAGTTTTAGACAAATAGGAATTGTTATTATAACTTCAATGATTGCAGTATTATGGTATGAAATAGTAAAAGTTTTTAATAAAAATAAAGTAGCATAGAAAAACTAAATAGGAGTTGTCATATTAAAAAATTATAAAAAGTTTAATGACAACTCCTGTTTTCTATTTTGACACTATGAAATGGTGATATCCTTCAGATATATTTTCTGAGAATATATTAAACTTTGCACTTATAAGCAAAGTTTTTATTTCATCAATACTAGGATAATAATGATATCCACCTTCTAAAACATATTCACCTTTAACTATAGGAAGACCCATTTCAATACCTTTTTCAAAGGCAATATTTATTTCATCATCATTTAATGTTTCTATTGTAAAATAAAAATATCCATTAGGTTTTAATGCTTTATAAAAGTTTTGAAAAACAGATAAAAGATGTTCAGGAAATACATTCTCTAAAGCATCAATACATATAATTCCATCAAATTCATTATTAAAACTGATTTCTTGTAAACCTAGTTTTTTAGTTTTCATTAATGGAAATTTACAATTAGCATTTTTAAGCATTTTTTGAGATTGATCAATTCCTAAAACGTTAAAGCTTTTAGAACTAATAATTGGATAATATTTGCCTGTTCCACAAGCAGCATCTAAAATTTTACCATTTGGTATAATTAGTTTTAGAAATTTTTCTAAAGTTTCTTCATGAATTTTTTCTATGTTACCCCAATTTTTATCATAATCAATAGAAAATATAGAATCATATCTTTTTTCAGCCATAATTCTTTTTTCATTTAACCAATCCTGCCGTTTCATTATTACTCGCCCCCTAAACCGTATATATAAATAAAAAATTGAATTTATTTTCATTATAAAACTCATAAAAAATAAAACAACATATTGTTGTATAGTTTACAATTACTTTACAATAATATGTTGTTAAATTATTATTTAATAACCATATGTATTTTTAAATTTATATGTATAATATAATGAAAACATTAATGTTAATATTTCAGCAAATGGAACTACAAGCCATACTCCATCTACACCCATAAAAAATGGTAAAATAATAATTCCTAAAATGAAGAATATAAACGTTCTTAATAATGAAATTATGGCAGAAATTTTGCCGTTGGAAAATGCTGTAAACATTCCAGATGCAAATATATTTATTCCACAAATTAGGAAGCTATAGGCAAATATATTAAATCCATTTAAAGTAATGTTATAAACTTCACTAGATTTGCTTGTAAATATACCTACTAAGCTAGTAGAAAATGCTCTAGAAAATATAAAAGAAACAATAGAAAAAATTAATATGAAAATATAGCTATATTTAACTAATTTTTTTAATTCAATTTTATTATCATTTCCATAATTATAACTTATTCTAGGAGATACACCAGATGTAAAACCAATATGAGCAGATATTAATAGAAGTTGAGAATATAAAACAATTGTTATTGCTGCAACACCAGTTTCACCTAAAAATTTAATCATTACAATGTTATATAAATATGTAGTAACAGCAGAAGAAATTTGAGTTACCATTTCAGAAGAACCATTACCACAACTCTTTAAAATTAATCTTAAATTAAATTTTGTTTTGGTAAAATGTAATATGTTTTTTTTGTTTAAAAAATATATAAGTCCAATAATAGCAGGAAATGCATAACCTATACATGTAGCTAAACTAGCACCAGCAATACCCATATTAAATTTAACTATAAAAATATAGTCAAGTATTATATTAGTAATTCCACCTAAAATTGTACAAAGTAGTCCTAATTTAGGGGCTCCAGCACTTATTAAAAAATAATCAAAAAGACATTTTAGAATAATTATGGGTGAAAATATCATCATAATAAATAAGTATGAGTAGCAATATTTATATAAAACTTCTGTTGCACCTAATGCATAAATAATAGGTTTTATAAAAATTAAAGAAATTATAGTTATAAAAATTCCAATAGCTAAAGCTGTTATTATAATTAATGTAAAGCCTTCTTTAGCATCTTTATCTTTTCCTTCACCCATAAGTTTTGCAACTATTGCATTTCCGCCAGTAGCAAGCATTATACTAATACCTAAAATTATATTTACTACAGGAAAAACTATATTTATTGAAGATAATGCATTTGAACCTACAAATCTAGAAACAAACACACCATCTATAATAGTATAAAGTGAAAAAAACACCATCATAATAATTGTAGGAAATGTGTGTTTTATAAGTGATAGAAAAGTAACTTTTTTTCCAAGTGAATTGTCCAATTTAAAAACCACCTTTTACATCTTGATAAATTTTCTCATGTTTTTTATAATAAAGTATCCCGTTAAGGGATAGTCAATAGGGAGATGAAAAAATGGATAAAAAAACAACTAAATATTTTACAACTGGAGAATTTGCTAATTTATGTGGTGTAAATAAAAAGACTCTTTTTCATTATGACAGTATAGATTTATTTAAGCCTGAAAAAACAGATGATAATGGGTACAGATATTACTCACATTATCAATTAGAAGTTTTTAATATAATTTCTGAATTGAAAGAAATAGGTATGTCTTTAAAAGATATTAAAAATTTTATAAATAATAGAAGTCCAGAAATACTTATAGAATTATTTACAAAAGAGAAATATGAAGTTGAAAAGGAAATACAAAATTTAGAAAGAATAAAAAAATTATTAGAAACTAAAATTCAATCAGTAAAAGAAGGGATTAAATATACTGATGAAATTTTTCTGGAAGAGCAAAAGGAGGAGTATCTTATATTAAGTGATCATATTAATAGTTATGATGATATAGAGGTTGAATATGATTTAAAAACATTTATAGAACATTTTAAATATTGTATGAAAAATCAACTAAATACTGGGTATTCTATAGGAGTAATGCTAAATAAAGAGAATCTAAAAAATAAATTTTTTTATGAGTATAGCTATTATTTCACAAAGACAAATAAGACAGATATGTGTAAAAATATAGTAAAAAAAGATGAAGGTCTTTATGTTGTTGGATATTTAAAAGGATATTATGACAAAATCCCAATATTATATGAAAAGATGCTTAATTATATAGATAAGAATAATCTTAAAATATGCGGATACTCTTATGAAGAAGGATTAATTGATGAAATTTCAATAAGAAACAAAAATAAATATGTTATCAAAGTTTCAATTAAAGTAGAAAAGAATTTGAAATAATGAAATTAAAAATAAATACTTCTGATTTTAAATAAAGTATTGTACTATATATTACATAATATAATAAATATATGTAAAAAATACGAATAGCTCAATTTAATTAAAAATGAGGTGAACAACAAATGATAAAGATTATTGTAACATTAATTCATATTATAAACTTGGTAACTATATTTTATATGGTTTTTAAAGAAAAACGTTCTGCCAATAGTATTGTGGCATGGTCACTAGTATTGTATATTGCTCCACTTGTGGGATTTGTAATATTTTTACTAATAGGTAGGAAACTTAATAAAAACAATATGTTTGGAATAAAACAAATGGAATATGAAACGTATAAAACTTATTTAGAACAAAATAAAATTAGCAATCATTTGGAACATATAAATAAAAATAATAAAGATATTATAGAATCCATTGAAAAAATGAGCTATTCACCATATAAAGAGAAAAATAATATAGATTTATTTACAGATTCAAAAGATTTTTTTGATGAGTTATTACATAGTCTTAGCTTAGCGCAAAAAAGTATAAATATTGAATTTTACATATTTAAAAATGATGAGATTGGTATGAAAATATTAAAATTACTAGAGAAAAAAGCTAGAGAGGGAATAGCTGTTAGATTACTTTATGATTCTGTAGGAAGCAGAGCTTTAAATAGAAAAGTATTAAAAGAATTTATTGATGCCGGTGGAATGATAGGAGAATTTTTCCCATCATGGCTTAAAATTATAAATTTAAATATGAATTTCAGAAATCATAGAAAAATTGTTGTTATTGATAATAAAATAGGCTTTGTTGGTGGTTTCAATATTGGAGATGAATATTTAGGTAAAAGTCATAAATTTGGTTATTGGAGAGATACTCATATAAAGTTTAAAGGAGATGCAGTTAAAGATTTAAATTTACGTTTTTTGGCAGATTGGAAGTATGCTACTAAAGAAAATATTGATTTAGAAAATGCACTTATGAAAACAATAGACTTTAACGAAGAAGGAAATGACGCCATACAAATAGTATCTAGTGGTCCTAATATTAGTGATACTTTTGAAATAAAATTTGGATATTTAAAAATGATACAAAAAGCGAAAAAGTATATTTATATTCAATCACCATATTTAATTATAGATAATAGTATATCAGATAGTTTAAAGCTTGCTGCATTGTCAGGTGTTGATGTAAAAATAATGATTCCGGGAAAAGGTGATCATCCTTTTGTTTTTTGGGCTAATATATTTTATGCTGGCGATTTATTGGAATCAGGAGTTAAAGTATATCATTATGACAAAAATGCATTTCTTCATGCAAAAACAGTAGTGATTGATGATCAAATATGTTCAATTGGAACGGCTAATATGGATACTAGAAGTTTTGAATTAAATTTTGAAGTTAATGCATTTATATATTCAAATGAAATTTCAAGAAAACAAAAAAGTGCATTTGAAAATGATTTATTAAAATCAGAAGAATTAACATTAGAAAGATATAATAATAGATCTAAAATAGTAAAACTAAAAGAAGGAATATCTAAATTATTCTCATCAATACTTTAATATAGGGTTACAAGCTGAAAAATGAAATTATTCAAATATTAAATGAGAATAGTAGTATTCCAAGAAACAGTAATTATTTAAAACGTTATTCATAAAAATCTCAAAGAAACTCTAATAAATTTGCCATTTTATTTCCAAGACTAAACGGCTATTAGTGAACTAAATTAAGAGCTATGTAATTAAATTCTAGTCTATTTTTCATAACTCTTCGTTAGCAATTCACATTAATAAAATACCATTATTGATGTGAATTACTTCCTTGATTTATAAAAAATATACATTGAATTCTCAATTACATATTTCTAAATTTAGTTCACACGACGTCCTGTCTAGGCAGTCGCTGAACCCGTCCTTGGGTTCAGGTCTTGAAAATAAAACACAAATTAATAAGATTTTCTAAATCAATTTTTAAAGAAATACTAATTTAAATAATTCCTGTTTCTTGATGAAATAAAAAAGTTTTTCAATTGAGAAAGATGTTATTTGGAATTTGAACTTGGAACCCTATATAGGAATACAAGTTAAAACTTTAAGTTATTTATGTTTCAATTGAGAGTTCTAATTAATTTAATTGAAAATTGAAAATGGAAAGTGAATGTAAAAATTGGATTTCCAATTTTAAAGAAAGATTTTTTATTAAATTTGCAGAGCAAATTAGTTGAAAACAATATAAAAATGTAGTTTTTATATATTTCTATTTTAAATATTAAAAGTGAAGCGAGTAATATTCACCATAACTATTCACTTTTTACTCTTACTTTTTAATTAATTTAAAAAATTCAAAAAATGTTAATTGGTATAAAATATATATTTAATGTAATATTATAAATATATAAATTGCAAATGAAAGGAGAAAAAGGTATGAATATTTTATCACAAAGTATAGAAGGAAAAGTAGTTATAGTTACAGGTGGCACAAGAGGTATAGGATTTGAAACAGTAAAATTATTTTTAAATCATGGGGCTAAAGTAGCTTTGTGTGGATCTAAACAAGAAACTGTTCAAAAAGCATTGAATGAGTTGAATAAAATAGATACAAAATTTGATGTTATTGGTTTTTCTCCAGATTTATCAAACATAAATGAAGTTAAAGACATGACAAAGAAAGTGTTACAAAAATGGGGAACTATAGATGTATTAATAAATAATGCAGGTATAAGTGATAGTAAATCAATTTATGAATATGATGATGATCATTTTGCTAAAATTATGGATATTAATGTGCAAGGAGTTTTTAATTGTTCTAAAGTAGTGGCTGAAATAATGAAAGAAAATAAAAAAGGTGTAATATTAAATACAAGTTCTATGGTTAGTATATATGGACAAAAATCTGGATGTGGATATCCAACTTCAAAATTTGCAGTAAATGGACTTACTAAGTCACTAGCAAGGGAACTTGGAAAAGATGGAATAAGAGTTAATGCTATAGCACCTGGAATAATAGAAACAGATATGGTTAAGGCATTGGATCCTAATATAATAAATAAAATGGCTCAGAATATTCCATTAAATAGACTAGGAACTCCAGAAGATATTGCAAATGCATTTTTATTCTTAGCATCAGATTTAGCATCCTATATAAGTGGAGCTATTCTTTCTGTAGATGGTGGAATAGTTGGTTAGTATGGATTTATTTTTTATTAAAATATAATAAATTTAAGAGGACTATTGATGAATTTTAGTTTATCAATAGTCTTTTAGTTTTTATTAAATTTTCAACATATGCATTTTCATGTGTTAAATTTTAGGTGAGACATTATTTTTTATTAATTGCATAAATTCATTAGGCAACACTACTTTTACACTAGGATTTTTTCTAAGTTTTTCAATAACATCGTTAACATTATCTAGTGTATTACTCCACGCATGAACGTAAACAAATGTATAGGAATTGGGATTTTTAACATCTGTGTAACCTAATTTAACACGCTCAGTAATATTATTAATTAATTGAGTTTCGTCTTCTAGACCTTCCCAAAGCAAATCTCTACAGGATACTATAGGTTTTTTATTTGACCAAAGTATTTCACCATTATAAGAGTTATTTTTATCATATTCTAAATACAAGAGACCATCTATATTTTCATTAGAAGTATATTTATCCCATAAATCTTTATTATAAAAAGCTTTATCATCAAGAATTAAAACATAATTTTGATTAGTATATTCCATATACTGATTTAAGGAACTAGTATACTCTGTTAATTTATCATTGGGAAATTTACTAGGATACATATATCCATTACCAGATGGAGGAACCAAAAAACTTTGATTATTAAAATCTTTATAATATTTATCAAATACTGTTGGTGCTAAATAGTAAATTGAAGGACTTATAGACCAACCTAGAGGTAAATCTTTTCTGTAATTTGAGCCATACCAATTTTAAGAACTATAATTGTTTCCAAGTAACCACTGTTGATTATCGCCATCAGACATAATAAATGTTACATAATGATAACCATCACTATTATCTAAGGAATTCTTAGTATCAAATTTAGAATATTGTTTTGTTGGATATGAACTTAATACAGATAAATTGTATGACCAGTCTGCTGCAATCATATCTACACCAAATTTAGATGAGATACTAACATTTTTATGTTCATCAGGTCCCCATCCTAGGCAACGAGCAGTTGAATCCATATTTTTAAATATAGATTCTCTTAGAGTAGTATCATTAATATCATTTTCATAGAATATAAGTGATTTTGACATTATTGCATAATCCCGTAAGGGTATTGATTGATAGGGTGATAATTCAATGACAGTAGAATGATTTAGTCCTGAATTCCAAAGATTTTTATATGCCCAATATTTATCAGTGTTTCTGCAATCATAAGTTAATTTAGTTATACCATAACTTTTAACTTTATTTTCTAAAGATTCATCTATTGCTATAGAATCTTTTAATGAAGCAAGAGAACAAGCATTATTAATAGAAGGGAGTCTAAAATTGCTATATATAATGTACCCATCAATATATGAACTAAAATTATTTAGTAATTTCCAGGGGTCTTTTACATATTTAATTTTAACACTATAACTATCTTTTAAATCTTTAAGCCAAAGCTTGTAGTCAGGTTCATTAGAACTAAGAATATAAATTTGACTTGAAGATTTGTTAGAAATAAGCCCTTGTAATGTAGCAATCATAGTTTGTTCAGCTTTAGACATATCATTTTCAGATATTACATATAAATATTTAGGAATTATTGTATTTTTTATATATGAATCATATTCTATTTTAGTATTAAATACACTGCATGATAACCCATATTCATCGTTTTTATATTTATTATAAAAGCTATTTAGAAATTCATATCTAGGGCCAGAATAAAATGATGCGGAACTTTTAGGTGTCATATTAGATAAAAAAATTTGTCTGTCAATTATGTCTTTTAAAGAAATAGTATTAGAATTTTGCATTATATCATACATTATCATAAAAGTTGTAGTTCTACCAATTCCTTCTTTACAATGAAAATGAAACCAGGTATTTTCAGGACTATTTTTAATAATATTAATAAAATAATTAACCATATCTTCGGAAGGTAACTTACCATCAGTGACAGGAATACGAACATAATTAATATTTTTAGAATTAGTAAGGGTGTTTTCATTTTGTACATTATTTACAACAACTGTATTTTTAGTATTATTAAATGTTGTAGGTTTATTTATAGCTAGAGAATTTAATTTTTCGTTTTCGTCATCTAAAATATCTATAGTTTTTAAATTAACATTAGAGTTATTAGTAGTATTTTCCCAACTTACAGCAATACCATTTACAAATCCGTGAGATTCTTGCCTTAGATCAATTACAGTTACTGGTACATCTTTTTTTATTGATGATTGAATTAATGAAAGTCCATTTTCGGAAAATTGCCCACTGCCAGAGATGTTTAAATTATCTAATCCAGATAGATTTAAGGATTTATTGCTTATTAAGTTTGTGTTTAGAGTTGTTCTAAAATGGTGTGGGGCTAAAGAATTATTAGAAGAATTTTCTTTTAATATTAAATTAGGAACATCTTTGCAATATGAATTTATAGGTGCGAAGGAAAAAATTATAATAATAGCTAATATTAATAAATTTTTAAAAAAGTTTTTCAATTATAAAACCTCCAATATAATATTTTAAGTAAATTAGAAATAATCTTACATTAGCTTTTCTTAAAATAATTAGATTTATTCATATTAGTAAAGAAGTTAACATTCTAAATTTAATAGCACAATAACTCATATTACAAATTTGCACCAATATAAGGAAAAAATTATATTATATATTATAGAAATAATATGGGAGATGATTATGTGCAAAATAATAATTCTAATAAAAATATTAATTTAAGTGATTTTGATTTAAAAAGTCTAGAATTATTAAATATTCAAAAAAATATGGGATTACTAGCTATATATGCAGATATTCTTTCATATATTTCTACACTAGAAAGTATCGACTTAGTTTATGCACAATATGATTCTAATGCTAAAAATGTTCCTAATCCAGATATACCAGCATTGCAAGCATCATATATTTTTATGCTTACAAGAATTGTTTTTACACAAATTGGATTTACTAAATATGATATGTTACTTGAAAGATCTAATAATGGAGACTATAAGTACTCACTAGATCCTAATAGAAAAATCAATATGGCAAATTTATTAGGAATTGTAGCAAATTCATACTCATTATCAGCAATTGAAGAGATTTATTTAAGAGAAAAAGATCAACCTATATTTGGTATATAGGTATGTATAATAATAATACGTTTAATTTGTTGTAAATTTATGAATTTTATTTATTAAGAAAGTATGAAATAACGTACTTATAAATTTAACTAAACACATATATAGTGTTGACGTAAAATATAATGAATGGTATTTTAATCCTGTAAAAAGGAGGGGTATCATGGAATTTTCGATTAGGGAATTTTCAGAAAAAGATGCAAAGGAGATTTGCAATTGGAGATATGACAATGAATATTCAATTTATAATTTACCTACATTTGAAATTGCTAAAGAATTAGGTTTTGGATTTACTGATGAATCAACTAGAAATAGAGAGTTTAAATCTTTATATAATGATGATAAATTAATTGGTTACTTTAGATTGGTTGAAAAAGAAAATGAATTTACATTTGGAATAGGGTTAAAACCTAATTATTGCGGAAAAGGACATAGTAAAAGTATTATGCCTATAATACTTGATTATACTAAAATTTATTGTAATAACAAACCTATTAAATTAATGGTTAGAAGTTTTAATAATAGAGCAATACATGTTTATAAAAGATTTGGATTTAAAGAATTAGATGTAAAAAGCATTAAAACGCCTCAAGAAAAAGCAGAATTTTTAATAATGATAAAATCATAAATAATAAATGTTCACATTAAAATAGAACATCTAACGTATAAGATGTTCTATTTTTTATCTTTATTCTTATTACACATTACATTTTTACAGTTACTTATAGAATACCATTCACAAAGAGAACAGATATCATCCATGATTTCTTCTGTAATATTTTCTTTAATGAAATTTACTATGTCATGATAATTATACTTTTTTTCTTCTAAGTTAAAATATTTTATAACTTTATTATCTATAGATTTAACTTTATTATTAGTATTGCATAAATTTAATCCCTTCATATTAGGGCAACTTTTACAAATATCATCAGTAGAAAATACTAATTCTATTATTGCATTTTTATCATTTTTTATTACATTAGTAATATAATTCATATTTTCTACAAATGATTTATCATATCCTTTGCCACCATATCCTTGGGTACACATTAAATGATGTGGTCTTAATTTCATTAGCTTAATACTCCTCTTATAGATTTATTTTCCCTAAGTTTTGCACCAATCAAAGTTGCTAAAATTGATTTTAGCACTCCTGTAAATATAAATGGAACTACACATAACATAAAAGATTTTCCAAGAGTAGAACTAGTTATAAATGAAAATTGGAGTGTACCTATAGCATAGTTTGCAATAGAACCTAAAATCATAGCTAAAAATAATATAAACTTATTATTAGTTTTTTCACATATAAATCCAATTATGAAAGCCATTAATGGGAATGATAATATAAACCCACCAGTTGGTCCTAAAATAATTTGTAGTCCACCTGCAAAAGATGCGAATACTGGAAGACCTATAGCCCCTAAAAGCATATATATGCATTGGGATATAAAGCTTCTTTTTGCACCTAAAAGTATTCCTGTTAAGGAAATTGCTAATGTTTGCATTGTAAGTGGAACACCTCCTGGAAATGGTATAGAAATTTGAGCAAGTATTGCAGTTATTGCAGCAAATAATGAGCAAATTATTAAATCTTTAGTCTTCATATAAAAACTCCTTTTAAATCAACAATAGTAAACTCGGAAAATCAACAAGGTTTACATATATAATTTAATATTTATTATTATATATGTCAAGTTTAAATAGCAATTTGTGGATAAGATTATTATTTTTATACGTCACTTGTATTAAAAGAATTGAATATTATAAAAATAAACTTAATTAAAAGGTGAGATAAAGTATGAATAAGACAGTAATAAATGCTATTTTAAAGAAGGGAAATCATATATTAAATAAGCTTAATAATGATACACTTAATGCACAAGAAGTAAATAATAATGTATTATATAAAATAATAAACTATAATAAAAACACGGAATATGGAAAGAAATATAATTACAGTAAAATTCATAATGTTGAAGATTTTATAAATAATGTACCATTAAACACTTATATGGATTTCAAATGTTATATAGATAAAATATATTGTGGTAAAAAAAATATTCTGACTAAAGATGATATAGCTTATTTTAGTCGTACTTCTGGAACTACTGGAAATCAAAAATTTATTCCAGTGACAAAAAATAGTAGAAAATGTGCAAAAAATTATATGGGTGCACTAACTGAAGTGGTAATATTTAATAATTTAAAAAGTAAGTGGTATTATGGTAAAGGCGTAATGTTAAGCGATATGGTAGTTAAAAGTAAAAGTGAAAATGGAATTCCAATAGGAGCAGCTACATCAGGTGGAATGAAATCTATTAAAAATATTATTCCACTAATATGGACAACACCTAGTGAGGTTTTAGAACTTGAAGATAAAGAAACTGCGTTATATTTGCATATACTTTTTGCATTAGCTAATAAGGATTTAACCTATATTGGTGCAACATTTATTTCAAGCATATTAGATTTTTTTAGAGTTATGGAAGAAAATTGGAACATATTAATTTATGATATTGGTAATGGAAAAGTTAATGAAAATTTAAATATAGATGAAGCTGTGAGAAAAAAACTAAACTCTTATTTGATACCTATGAAAATAAGGGCCAATAAGCTTAGGATAGAGGGAAGTAAAGGGTTTAAGGGCATAGCAAGAAGAGTATGGAATCACCTTATGGTAATAACTACTGTTACAGGAGGGCCTTTTAAAATTTATGATGATAAAGTTAAATACTATATTGAAAATGTACCTATATATTCAAGTGCCTATGCTGCA
The DNA here is from genome assembly GCF_056431285.1 of Clostridium amazonense. NCBI lineage: Bacteria > Bacillati > Bacillota > Clostridia > Eubacteriales > Clostridiaceae > Clostridium > Clostridium amazonense. The sequence goes on from NZ_JBWKMH010000015.1 coordinate 33,994, forward strand.
TCAGAATGTACCATTGGAATAAATCTTTGTTTTAGCAAACCCAATTATGTAATAATACCAGATAGTGCTTTTTTTGAATTTATAAAAGTTAAAGATATGGATAGAGATAATATAAAAACGTATATGTTAAGTGAACTATCAATTGGGGAAGAATATGAAATTGTTATAACTAATAAGGCAGGTCTTTATAGATATAGAATGGGTGATATTGTTAAGGTTGTTGGATTTTATAATAATTCTCCAGAGGTAGAATTTCTCTATAGAAAAAATCAATGTTTAAATATGGTATCTGAAAAGACTACAGAAGAACACATAAATGTAGCTATAAATAACACTATGAAAAAACTTAATTTAGAAATGATTGATTATACTACAAGACCAGATAATTCTAGAACACCGGGGCGATATATATTTTATATTGAATTAAAAGTTAATAAATGTTCAAAGTTAATTATAGAAAATAAATTAGATAGCGAATTAAAATTTAGCAATAAAGCGTATGAGAGATTTAGAGATTATAATAAGCTAAATAAGCCAAAAGTTATTTTATTGCCTACAAAAAGTTTTGAAAAAATAAAATTATATATGATAAGTAAAGGAACTTCTAAATATCAATTAAAAATCCCTCGAGTAATTAATAAAGAAGAATTGATAAAATTTATTGAAAATATATAGATGTTTTGAAGTTACAACAATAATATATAGATAATAAATATTGCTTTGCTTTTAAATTATTAAAAAAATGTAGGATTTTATGATATAATTATTAAGTCAATTTTTAAATTGATATGTTAAGTTTTAAAGTATTAGGAGGAGATATATAATGTTTACTAAGGAAGAATTATTAGTAATTAAAGATGCAGTTAAAATTGCGGACAAAGAATATATTAGATTAATTGATATGCATAAAAATAATAAGAATAATATGGTTGCTTACAATAAAAAGCAAAAAAAATTATGGAGACTTGAAAATAAATTAAATAAAATATTAGATGAAAAATTATATGAAGAGTAGAGTGTAGAAAGAATTATGTAGTAAATAAGATGAATTTACTACATAATTCTTTTATTTTTAACAATTAATACTATGAAATTATTTAATGCGACTTAATATTACATAATTTCCAATAAAAATACTACTTTTCAAATAAATATATAAAGTTCTTATAAATTTCCACGAAAATAGAAAGTGATTTTAAAGAAAAGGAGACGTAAATATGGACATAAGAAAAAAAGCATTTATAAACATTATTATATTGTTTATTGTATTGTTTATATTTTCATCCATTTGTGGGTGGGGAGTTATAAGCCAAGAAGCTGTTAATATGAGTGCAGAAGAAGGGACTAAAACACTTAGATCAATAGTGACTATGATTGATAAAAATAAATTACAGGAAGTTACAAAGTCAAAAAGTATAGAAGATGAATATTATGTTAGACTTGAAGGGCAATTAACTGACATTGTAAATGAAAATAACTTAATGTACTTATATACATATAATGAAAATCAGGAAAATGGTATAGAGTATGGTGTAGTTGCTAATTCTTTCGCTGATGGTACACTTGATACTTTAGGATTAGTTATGGATCCTAATGATGTTGTAGATGAGATGAAAAAGGCCTTAGATGGAAAAGAATCTTACACAAAAGTAATGAATAATGAAGAATGGGGAAAATACATGTCATGCTTTGTTCCAATTAAAGATGATAATGGAAAAGTGTTAGGAGCATTGGCGGCAGATATTCCTCAAAAAGAGGTTTCAGCTAGAGCATTTAAAATACTAGTTAAAGTTCAAGCAATTTTAGGGTTAGTTTGTCTTATAGTAGCACTTGGTGCATATGCATTTATTATAAAATTTATAACAAAGCCTATAAATGAACTAAAAAATAACCTTACATTAATGTCAAAAGGTGATTTTTCAGTAAAAGTTAATGAAAACTTTTTAAAGAAAAAAGATGAGATTGGTCTTATAGCATCAGCTATAGAACATACTAGGGAAAGTATAAAAAATATTGTATTAAACATAAAAGATGAAAGTAATATGATTAATCAATCTATCGAAGAAACTTATGATAATATTTATAATCTGACTAAGGAAGTTAATGAAATAGCAACAGTATCACAAAATGTTTCTGAAGCTATGGAAGAAACAACTGCATCAGTAGAACAAATGCAATCAGACTCATCAATTGTTAATAATGTTATTAAGGAAATTGAAGAAGATGCAGCTAGTGGAGTAAATAAAAGTGATTGTATAACTAAAAATTCTAGAGATTTAAGTAACACAGTAACTAATTCTAAGGAAAATGTTGATAAAATATACTCAGAAGTTCAAAGTAATTTAAGATCATCTATGCAAAAAGCTAATGATATAAAAGTAATAATGGAATGTACTGATATGATTGTAGAAATTAGTGAACAAACAAATTTACTTGCATTAAATGCATCTATCGAAGCAGCTAGAGCAGGAGAAAATGGAAAAGGATTTTCTGTTGTTGCAGATGAAGTAAGGAAACTTGCAGAAGAGTCAAAGAAGGTAAGCTCATTAATTGAAGAAAAGGCTATTTTGGCTGTTGATTCTGTTGAGAAACTAGTTGATGACTCAAAAAAAGTTCTTAATTTCTTAGATACAAAAGTTCTTAAAGATTATGAAATGTTTTTAGAAACAGGAAATCAATATGTAGATGATTCTGGTACAATGACAGGATTATTTAATAATTTCTTTGAATCAACAAATGAATTAAATGAAACAGTTACATCTATAGGAAAATCAATAGATGATGTAGTTTTAGTTACTAATACAACAGCGGAAGAAGTTACTGGTATTAGTAAAAACATAAGTAATATCAATGATAAATCTGAAGATATTTTCACTCAAATTCAAAATACAAAAACAAGAAGTAATAACTTACAGGAATTAGTTAAAGATTTAAAAATATAGAATAGAAGGTATGTAAATTTGGAAAAACTTTTTACAAAAGATAAAATTAATTTAGGTCGTCAAAATGAATTAGATTTAGCTAAGGGATTAGCTATTATATTTATGATACTTGTTCATACAAATGAAGTTTTTTTAGCTCCAAAAGTAGAATTAGGTAGCTACAATAGAATTATTGAATTTATTGGTAGTCCACCAGCTGCTCCAATATTTATGATGTTGCTTGGAGCTGGAATAATATACTCAAAGAAAAGTGATGCAAAAACATTGTTTAAGAGAGGTATATGGCTATTTTTATTAGGATATATTTTAAATTTCATTAGAGATTTTATTCCATATACTATATTAGCAAAAGTTAGTGGTGATATGAGCTATATTCAAACAGGATGGACCTTATGGTGGGGTAATGATATTTTACCTTTTGCAGGAATAGCTTTCATGTTTTTTGCTGTTATAAAGAAATTCAATGTTAAAAATATAACACTTTTTATACTTTGGTGTGTATTTGCTACATTAAATATGTTCTTAAGAGGAATTTCTTTTGAAAATGGATTTGTTAATGGATTTTTTAGATTAATTTGGGGAACAGATACTTATGCCTGGTTTCCATTTTTATCTTGGATTACATTTCCCATACTAGGATATTTCTTTGCACAATTACTTATAAGATGTACAAATAAGGATTTATTTTATAAAAATATATTTATGGTAACGGCTCCACTTTCAATTCCTTTATGGATTTATTCTTATATAAATAATGTTAAATTTGGAGCTTTTGGTGAATTATATCAAACAGAATATTATCATCACGATATAATGGGGAATATTGTTCTATGCACATTTGCATTGTTTTGGATAAGCCTTTGCTATTTTGCATCAAAACATCTTCCTAAAATAATACAAAAAGCTATGGCTAGGTATAGTAAAAATTGTAATTTAATGTATTGTGTCCATTGGATTCTTTTAAGATACTTAATGTTAATTATTGAAGAATTATCATGTATGCCTGCAAAACTTTTATGTATATCTATAGCTGTTTTTGTTGCAACCGATATAATTTGTATTACAATTGGAAAATATAAGACAAAAAAGCGCAATCTAAAAATGGCTTTATCATAAATTTATAATGAAAGGGTAATATACTATGATGTTAGTGTATTATCCTTTTTATAATTCACAGATAAATATAAAAAAATCACTCACTTCTTAAATTTGGGTGTGAGTGATAGGATTAAAATCAATCCTAAAAAAGTTTATAGTGTCAATAATATTCTAATATAATTATTCATTTGGCTTTTTATATCCCCATACATAAAAATATTCAAGTGGTATATCTCTCATAATTAAATCATGGTCCTTTATTTCATAAGTGAAAAATTTAAATTGACGTGTAGTTACAGTACCTACTACTTCTGCTTTATATCCATAAGGCTCAAAAAAAGGATTATCTACTACTAAAGTTTGAATTGTTGGTGGTGAAAAATAGAAAGGAGTATCAAACTTTACTATATAAACGCCAGTTGCCTCATGAGTAACTTTAAAGCCAGTTCCATCTAAAATTGAACCGTCAGCAGCTATAGATCCATCTATAAATCTTGTTTTTACTTCATTTTCTAATCCATACATTGCACCAACCTCCTTTGGTAGAATAATGCTACCTAAATCATCAATACGTCTTATAACTCCTGATGTTTTCATTTTTATAAATACACCTCTTTATTAATCTATCATACCTTCTGCTGAAAAATTAACATCAAAATCTTTTAAATACATTTTAGTTGGTTCCATTTGAATAGTAAAATATTTAAATGAATTAAGATTTCTTGAAATTATTTTAGTGGTTGCACCTTGAACTTGGTCAGAAATAGTCATTTTTATTTCAGGTGGTTGATAAAAAAAAGGATGTTCGAATTCAACTATATAAACTCCAGTTGATACATATTTAACAGAAAATCCATCACCTTTAAATTCACCTGAACCACTTATTTTCCCTTCTACTTTGTGAATTATTGGAACACCTGAATAACTTGACATATTATAGCCTCCTTAGTTTATTATATTATTAATTTTAATTTATAATATAAAGGATTTCTTTACTTTTAGTGTAATTTTAAATTGTAAAATAAATTTAATTAAATATAGAAACCCTACAAACAATATATGATTTACAACTGTTTATAGTGCATTATTTAATAAAAATTTATTTTAACAGTATAACTTTGTAAAATTACATTTTTACATAAATAAATATAAAATAATACATCATTAAAATAATTTGTATAAATTTATTCTAATAGTGTATGTAAATTGTAATAAAACAGTATAATTAGAATAGTTGATTGTAATAATTTTAGAAGAAGGTGTGGTAGACATGAAAAATGTTAATAGTGAACAAGATGTTTTAGATACAATAAATAATAACACCATGACAGTTGTCTATTTTAGTGGTAAAGATTGTGGTGCATGTGATGTTATAAAGACTAAAGTTGAAAATATATTAAAATATTATCCTAAAATTGAAAATGTAGAGATAGATGGTGAAAACAATATTAAATTATCTGCTCAATTTAATGTTTTTTCATTGCCAATATTTTTATTATATATAAATGGAAAAGAAACATTACGTATTGGTAGAAATATTGATTTATTAGAGCTCGAAAGTAAAATAAAGCGATATTACAATATGTTATTTTAATTTTTTTTACGAATATATACTTAAAAAATAAGAACTTTAATTTCATAATAAATTAAAGTTCTTATTTTTATAAAAGCATTTTATGTTTTATAGACCAGTATAGTGATATTCATCTTTCCAAACTAAGTCTGTAGTAATTTTAAAGTCTTCAAAACTATCTGAAGTATTGTAATATATATTTACAACAGTAAATTTAGAGCAAAGTTCTTTACTTATAATTATTTTAAAATCATCAACTTCAAATATTAAATCATTTTGGTTAGCATTGTCTAAAGTAATATAAAAAATAGCACCACTACAAGCTATATCTTTTAAATAAACTCTAAATGTTTTTGAATTAGTCAAATTTTTTTCACATAATTTATTTAATGCTAATTTTGCGGAATTTGTTATGTTTATTATCATATTGAATACCTCCATAAATTTATATTTTAGCTATTATAGTATTTGCATTGTTATTAAAAAAATAAATATGACGTTCTTATTTTATACTAATATATTGTTTAATTATTGTATAGTGGTTACGAAAAAGTACCTAATTGAGAAGAATAAATGACTTTGATATAGTAATAACATAAACAAAAGGAAGGTTTAATAAGATATAAAAATCGCATTAATGAGGGTAAAATATATGAATAATAAGTTGACATATAAGCTACAAGATATAGTTGTAAAAAATCAATATGTAGAAGTTATAATAAAAAATAAAATTAAAGATGAAGAAATTAGTATTAAGGATGCACATATATTCTTTAGATATGAACCTAAAAAAGATATAGGCTATTTAAGTTTTGGTAAGTCTAAAGAAAGCACTGTATGTGAAGTTAATGATGAGAGTATAAATGAAGTAATTGTATATGATGATTCTTTAAGTATAGAAACTAATGAAAAGATTTATTATTGTTATAAAGATAAAGACAAAATCTACTTTTAAGATTTTAAATATTAGATTACAACACTATATATAAGATATAAAAAGGAGAAACTAAAAATGGCTAAAGTAATAAAAATAAATGAATTTGAAAACTTAGTAGAAAACAAAGAAGGCGTAGTTGTAGTTGATTTCTTTGCAACTTGGTGTGGTCCATGTAAAATGCTATCACCAGTGTTTAGTTCACTAGGAGAAGAAATGAAATTTAAAACAGATTTTTTAAAAGTTGATATAGATGAAAGTGAAATTTTAGGAAGAGGATTTAAAGTAAATACAGTACCCACAGTAATAATATTTGAAAATGGACAGGAAATGGATAGGTTAATAGGTTTTATACCTAAAGAAAACCTAAAAGAAAAGGTAGAATCATATTTATAGTTTTAATACTTGAATAAAGTTATTGTTAAGAAGAATAGATTAAATCTATTCTTCTTTTGTGTCTTAGTTTTAAGTAGTTGATTATTTATATTAAATAAGCTATGTTTAAATTAGTCCAATCAATGGAGAAAGGAATGAAAGTAGGGTTTAGATATGTAATAGATAAAAGGGATACAAAGACTCTCAATTCTATGCTAAATGTATATAAATCAAAGGTTAATATTAATAATTTGAAAGGTGATAAAGATAATGAATAAAGTAATTAATATTAAAAACTTTACTAAAAGTTATGGTAGTTCAAGAGGTGTTATTGATTTAAATTTATTTGTTGAAAAAGGAGATATATTTGGATTTATGGGTCCTAATGGAGCAGGAAAATCAACAACTATTAGAAGTATCTTAGGACTTATATCACCAACAAGTGGAGAAATTGAAGTGTTTGGTAAAAATAATAAAAATAATTTAACGGATATTTTAAAAAGAATTGGATATATGCCTTCAGAGGCAATGTTTTATCCTAATATGAAAGTTTGCGATGTTATAAAATTAGCAGCAGACATCCACAAAAAGGATTGTAGTATGGAGGCAGAAATATTATGCAAAAGACTAAAAGTAGATAAAAAGAAAAGGATAAGTGAGCTATCTTTAGGAAATAGAAAAAAAGTTAGTATTATTTGTGCAATGCAACATAAACCAGAATTATATATATTTGATGAGCCAACATCTGGACTTGATCCACTTATGCAACAAGAGTTTTTTAATTTAATTAAGGAAAGAAATGAAGAGGGATCAACAATATTTTTATCATCACATGTACTTGGAGAAATTCAAAGATATTGTAATAAAGTTGCAATTATAAAAGAAGGAAAACTTGTTAAGGTAGATACTGTAGAATCACTTTCAAAAACAAAATCAAGAAGAGTTACTATATATGGTATAAATAATATTGAAAAATTAGATGAAATATATGATGTTACTGTTAGTAGTGAAAGTATAAGTTTTTTATATAATGGAGAAATGTCAATTCTAATTAATTCATTAAATGGTATTAATATAAAGGATATTATAATTGAAGAACCGTCACTGGAAGAGATATTTATGCATTTTTATGATGGAGGTGTTAATTAGTGATTATTTTAAAACATGAAATGAAAATGTCATTAAAAACCTTAATGATTTGGTCAATGTCAGTTGCAATTATGATTTTAGCATTCATACTCATGTTTCCAGGGCTTAAAGATTCTATGTCAGATATGGCTAATAAATTTTCTTCTATGGGAGGTTTTTCAGATGCATTTGGTCTTGATAAACTTAATATTGGAACAATAATGGGCTTTTATGGCACAGAGATAGGAACAGTTTTTGCTATTTGTGGTTCAATGTTTGCTGCTATAATTGCTGGAAGTGTTTTATCTAAAGAAGAAGAAGGTCATACAGCTGAATTTCTTTTTACATTGCCATGTAGTAGAAAAAGTGTAGTTCTTCAAAAAGGAATTGCTGTTATATGTAATATATTAATATTTAATGCTATTTGCATAGTAATTTCATTAATCTCTTTTAAAATAATAGGAGAAGATATTTTATATAAAGAGTTTTTTTCATATCATTTAACACAACTTATTATGCAATTTGAAATTGGGGCAGTTACATTTGCTATTTCATCTTTTCAAAAAAACACAAGTGTAGTATTAGGAATTGGTTTTGCTTTAATACTATATTTTTTAGATATGATTGTAAGAATAATTCCTAATACAGAAATATTAAAATATTTTACTCCATTTTATTATGCAAATGCTGCTGATATATTAAGTGGTGGTAAGCCACATTTAAATCTTATATTTCTAGGAATATTTGTTACATTTTTAATGATAACTATAGCTTTTAGTAAGTATACAAGAAAAGACTTAAAATCATAAATAACAAAAAGCTTTAATGTGTATTATGACGATTATTTCTTCATTTATTATTTTTGGTCATGTAGAAATTATAATAATTGCTTATGGATTTTAAACCATTGAAAATGTAGATGAAATTATGGAAAAATAATAAATTAGTTATAGATACAATGATTAATTATATAGAAGAAAGATTGTAAAGCTAAAACCATAACCTCTATTATGAAAATTATTATACTAAAGGCTATGATTTTAGCTTTATTTTTTAAATAGTCCTATTTTATAATTTCTACATTTATCATTTTTAGAAAAAATTCCAACAATAAACAATGAAGAACCTAATCCTACTAAAAATCCCTTTATAAATTCAGGAAGTATATTAAAACAGTTTGATAGTAAAAATATGGCATAAAATAATATACCAAACCTTATATAATTGTTTGAACTTTTCATAGTAGTATAACCTCCATTAAATAAAAAAAATATCAAATATACAGTATGAAAACAAAAATATTCCAATAACTAGCGATATATACCAAACTAAAGTTGTGTTTTTCAAAACTTCATTGCATTCTTTATTAGTTTTTATATTCAGTAAATTACTAATAGATATCATCATTAAAACAATAGGCATCATTAAATCATGATACTTATCTACAAATAAAGTAAATATAAGCATAATGAACAAAATAATAATAAATATCATATAAAAAATTTTTAAATTCTTCTTCATGTCGTTCACCTAACATTTCTTCAAATAATAAAGTTTAAATCCAACTTTTATAAAACTTAAAAGAAACAACACCATAACAAGGGTATAAAAAACTATTTCATTAAAAAATCCAGAAATTATAGTAAGAAAAGCAATTAAAATTAAAGAAACAGTAGAGCTACTTGAAGAAGTTTTGCTTAAAATATGCTTTTTTCTTTCATCATTTTCTTCAATATAAAGTTTTTTAAGTTCATCATTGCTATTTAAAGCTTTTCTATATCTAATAATACCAAGTACAAATAGTAATTCTAGTCCTACAAAGAAACCAGTTTGAAAACCTTGTATTCTTCCACTAGCTATTTTACTTGTATTTGCAAATAAGTTAAGTTTAGTTGAATAATAATTTATAAATGCAATAAAAATGCATGCAATTATATTAAAAGTTATTAATAATATCATCTTTAGTTTAATTGATTTTTTAAAACTATCCATTTAAATCTCCTCCACATCTGAAAAATCAAATACTTCTTCTATAGAAAGTTTAAAATATTTAGAAATTTTATATGCTAAAACAAGGGAAGCTGTATATTTTTCACGTTCTATAGATGTAATTGTTTGTCTTGTAACACCAACAGCCTGTGCTAATTCTTCTTGCGAAATTTTATTTTTCTTTCGTAATTCTTGAATTTTAGTTTTCAAAGCAATCCTCCTTTGTAAAGTTAACTTTACAATTTAAGTATAGTATACTTTGCACAAAATGTAAAGCTTACTTTGCAATATTAATTTTATAGGATATTGAATTAACATTGCAAAGTGAGGTATTATAGGGTTCTAAGTTGAAAATTTAAACAACACATTTATCAATTGAAAATTTTTTTCTTTCAATTGATAATTTTAATTCTAAATTTTAATATATATTTTTTATTGACATTTGACGGTGAACAATGAATGAAAAAATCACAATAAGACTGTTGGAATTTCAAATTGTAATGAGAAAAGGAGGTATATATTATAATTGTTTTAATAATATAATTTTCATTAAAAGTGCTTACATTTTTGATATGGTCACTTTTAATGAAAATTTTTAAGCAAATGTTTATATGTTAAATATTACTATGTCTTAAAAGAAACTTTTGGAATTCCTTTGAAGCTAAACTATGAGGATGTTGTGTATCGTATATTAGACTGATATATCGATTAGGAAGAATTTCTTTAAGATTAATCTGAAATACTTCACCTTTTTTTATTGATTCAAAGGCCATGTCTTCTGGAATAAATCCAAGGCCTAAATTATGTTTAACCATTGGAAGTATTAAATCTGATGTAGCAGATTCAATACTTGGAGATAATAAAAGTTTATTACGCCTAAATACATCTTCCATAAAGTCTCTTGATTTTGTTCCATTAGAAAAACTTATAATAGGATAATCTATTAAATCTTTTAAAGAAATACATTTATCTTTAAGATGGCAGAAAGTATTTCCTGCAATTAATATATCTTGAATAGTTTTTAGGTTTGTATAATTCATATTAGGATATATAGTAAAAGGAGTTGCAGTAACAGCCATATCAACAACTCCGTTTTTTAATGAATCTATAGCTTCATCTGTTGAAAAATTATTAATTTTAAACTTTACATTTGGGTATTTAAGATGAAACTTATCTAATTCATCAAATAGAAAACAGTGAAGAGCAGTTTCTGTTGTACCTAAATATACTATACCACCATCTAAACTGATTGAATTAATAAGTTCAGATTCACCTTTAAGAAATTGTTCACATCCTATAGCTACATATTCATATAGTTGCTCACCTTCGGGTGTTAATTCAATGCCACGATTATTTCGTGTAAAAAGTCTACAACCAAGCTGATGTTCTAGATTATGTATGGTGTGACTAACTGAAGATTGACTTGTTAATAAAACATTTGCTGCTTTAGTAAAATTTTTATATTTACAAACATAATAAAAAACTTTGTAATAATCATAACTTATCATAGTGAGCCTCCTGACATGAAAAAAATTCATAATAAGTATATTATATTATCATTTTACAATATATTGAATAAATTTTATACTTATATTATGTATAGGATTACAAATAACTTTAGGGGGAACTATAAATGAATAAGGATTTAACCGTTGGAAAACCAGAAGTGGTTTTATGGAAATTTTCTCTTCCGCTCTTTGGAAGTATTATATTTCAACAGTTATATAATATTGCAGATAGCCTTGTAGCAGGAAAGTTTGTTGGTGAAAATGCACTTGCAGCAGTAGGAAATTCATATGAAATAACATTAATTTATATTGCATTTGCATTTGGTTGCAATATTGGTTGTTCAGTTATTGTATCACAATTATTTGGTGCTAAAAAATGGTCAGAATTAAAAACTGCAGTAAATACTACATTAATTTCAAGTGGAGTTTTATGTTTAACTTTAATGATACTTGGATTTTTATTATGTCCTTTTTTATTACATTTAATTAATACACCAAGTGAAATATTTGATGATTCAATGCTTTACTTAAATATATACACAGGTGGACTTATATTCTTATTTTTCTATAATATAGCTACAGGAATATTCTCAGCAATGGGGGATTCTAAAACACCATTTATATTTTTAGCAATATCATCTACAGCAAATGTGTTTATAGATATCTTATTTGTAAAAGCTTTTAATATGGGTATTGCAGGTGTTGCATGGGCTACATTTTTGTGTCAAGGTGTAAGTTGTCTTTTAGCACTTGTCACAGTTTTTAAAAGATTATCAACAATACATACAGAGAAAAAGAGCAAGATTTTTTCTGTAAAAATATTTAAAAAGATTTCAGCTATAGCTATTCCAAGTATACTTCAACAAAGTTTTATTTCAGTTGGGAATATAATTATTCAAGGAATTATTAATAGTTATGGAGCAAGTGTTATTGCTGGATATTCAGCATCTATAAAGCTTAATAATCTTGTAATTACATCTTTTTCAACCCTTGGAAATGGAATGTCAAACTTTGTGGCACAAAATATAGGAGCAAATAAACAGGAACGTATAAAAAAAGGTTTCCGTGGTGGACTTATAATGGTATATGTAATTTCCATACCAATAGTAATACTTTATTTTATATTTGGAAGAAGTATGGTGCATATATTTATGAATCAAAGTACTGGAGATGCTATAGATACTGGTATTCAGTTTTTAAAAATTGTTTCACCATTTTATTTTGTAGTATCTACAAAATTAATTGCAGATGGAGTATTAAGAGGCGCTGGTGCAATGAAATTATTTATGTTTGCAACTTTTACTGATTTAATTTTAAGAGTTGTACTTGCAAAAGTTTTATCAATGGAATTTGGAGTTATTGGAATATGGTATGCATGGCCAATTGGTTGGGCAATTGGAACTATTTTATCTGTTATATTTTACAAAAAAGGCCATTGGCATAAACAGTTAGTAGATGTTAGTGTATAGAGATAATTAATTAATTTCTTATACAAAATTAGTAAATACTTAAAACCTTTAAATTTATTAAGTAAATTTAAAGGTTTTTTTATTGTATAGCATATTGAAATTGAAAACTAATTCGCAAACAAAATAATTAAAAGTCTATTTATTTATAGACAAATTTTAAAATTGCTTATATAATAAATATATAAATTAGTATGAAGGGATGTTGAATAAGATGAATGAAAATGATAAAGAATTATTTTGGGAGGCAAATGTTGATGAAGTAAAAAAAGGATATATTGAACTAGAAGATTGCTACAAATGCATAATTTGTGAGGAAGAATTTGAAAAGGGTAGAGTCTATGAAATAAATTCTAATTTTTATGATTGTAAAAAAGCTATGGAAATTCATATACTTGAAAAGCATGGTTCTACATTAAATTATTTATTAAATATGAACCCAACATTTATAGGTATATCACAAGTACAAAGGGAAGTACTATTTCTAATGGCAATGGGATTAAGTGATAAGGAAATAGCTATAAAATTAGGAGTTGCACAATCTACAATAAGAAATCATCGTTATAAGTTACGTGAGAAGGAAAAGCAAGCAAGATTATTTTTAGCAATGATGGAATTAATATCAACAAATGCAAAGAAAAATCTAACTGTATTAGATAAAGAGATGTTATGTGATGCACATAAAACAGCAACTACTATTGATGATAGATATAATATTACAGATAAAGAAAGAGAAACTACTATTAAAAATTACATTGATGAAACTGGAGCAATAAAAACATTTCCATCTAAAGAAAAGAAGAAAATTATAATTTTAACTGAAATAGTTAAGAATTTTTCAAAAGGTAAAAAATATTCCGAAAAAGAAATAAATAGAATTTTAAAACGAGTATATGAAGATTATGCAACAATTAGAAGAGCGTTAGTTGAATATGGGTTTATTGAACGTTCTAATGATTGTAGCAGTTATTGGGTAAAAGAGTAACTATAATAGAAAATAAATTAAATATGTGGTATTATCTAATTAGGAAATAAATGTTAAAATGGAGAGTTTAAAAATGAAATTGTGCATTGTTTTTGCTCTATGCAAAGTCTAGAAAGGGCGTTTTGCATAGAGTAAGTTAATAAAATTCGCCCATCGAGACTTTGCTTTTATTATTAATTAATAAAATAAAAAGGAGCAAAGTCAAAATGAAAAATTATAAAATAATAATTAATGAGCTTAAAAATTTTTTGCTTTTGTGGTTAACTCAATCGTTTTCCACATTAGGCAGTTCAATGACTAATTTTGCATTAGTTGTTTGGTCTTATGAGGAAAAAGGGTCTGCATTAACAACAGCACTATTAACAGTTTCTTCATATGCACCTTATGTGCTTATAAGCATTTTTGCTGGTGCTATTAGTGATAAGTGGAGTAAAAAAAGTATTATGCTTGTAAGTGATACTTTCGCGGCATTTTGTACAATAATTGTATTATTTCTTTTAAAAACGGAAAATTTAGAAATTTGGCACTTGTATATACTTAATGCTTTAAATGGGTTAATGAACACATTTCAACAACCTGCATCGGATGTAGCCGTAAGTCTTTTAACACCAAAACAACATTATCAAAAAGTAAGTGGAATACGTACATTCTCTAATTCATTGAATAGTATTTTAGCACCAATTATTGCAACTGCATTAATATCATTGACAAGTATTGAAGTAGTGATTTTTTTTGATTTAACAACTTTTGCAATTGCATTTTTAACATTGTTATTTTTTATAAAAATTCCTTCAGTACCATTTATAGATGATAAAAAAGAAACTATTTTACAGGCAGCCAAAATAGGAATTCAATATTTAAGAAAGAATCGAGGAATTTTAGACTTAATATTATTTCTTTCAGCAATTAATTTTACTGCATCTATGTTTAATGCAACACTTCCAGCTCTACTACTTTCAGTAGAAGGAGGGGGAAAAACTGCATATGGCATAGTAAATATGTTTTCTGGAATTGCAATGCTTATAGGGAGTATAGTTATAACTCTAATTCCAGCACCTAAGAGTAGAGTTCGAGTTATATGTAACACATTACTATTATCTATGAGTACAGAAAACTTTTTTTTAGCTTTTGGTAAAAGTCTTCCTGTTTGGTGCATTGGGGCAGTACTTGGATGGATTAGCATACCCATTATGAATGCTAATATGGATGTACTTTTAAGAAATTATGTTCCAATAAATATACAAGGTCGTGTATACTCAGCAAGAAATGCATTACAATTTTTCACAATACCATTAGGATATACTTTAGGTGGTATACTAGTTGATACTGTATTTGAGCCATTTATGGAGAAGCAATCATCAATTTCAATTTTCACATATCTATTTGGAAGTGGAAAAGGTTCTGGTGCAGCAATGTTCTTTTTAATACTTGGATTTTTAGGTGTTGCCACTTGTTTGATTTTTAGAAATGACTCTAATATATGGGATTTAGAATAATCCAATTAATATAAATAGGGGAACTATATATAGTTTTCCTATTTTGTATTTCAAGAGTTACATAAATACAATAGATACATTTATAGTATTATAAGTATAATTTTTAAAATATTAATATGTTTAGCATATAAAGAAGTTAAAAATGTGGTAAAATATGTTATATATGAAATTGAATTACAAATTAGATATTTATAAATTAAAATTAGGAGGAGTTTTAATGAGAAAAGATATAAAAATATTTTCATTTATAAAATTTATATCTTTAGCTATAATTGCTGTAAGTTTCATTTTATTTTATGCAGTAAAAATTGATAATAATAGTACTAAGACTAGAACATTAAATTCAATAATTAACGATAATGCTTTACTAAAACTTAAAACTCAAAAGGAAGAAGAATATAAAATAGATAAAAATAAGAATATAATAATTAGATTTACAAATGAAAATATTAAGGTAATACCAACAAAAGAAAGCAAGATTAAGATTGTAGAAAAGTGTAATAAGACTTTATCAGAAAAAGAAAAATTTAAGGTGAATGAAAAAGATAATGAACTATTAATAGGAAAAGAAAATTATAAAAATAAAAGTTTTCTTAATAATAGATATGAAATTATAGAAGTTTATTTACCTGAAAAGTACTCAGAAGATTTAGTTATAGAAGCTAATTCTGGAAATGTAACATTTGATTCAATTTCAAATCTAAAAAATGTAAGTTGTGAAACAACATCAGGAAATATATCAGGAGAAAAATTAATAGCTAATAATGATGTAAAAATAGAGGCAACATCAGGAAATATAAAAATAGATGAAATTCGTAGTAAACATGAAATTGAGACAACTTCAGGAAACATATCAATAAAATCATTGTTTGGATCAGGAAATATAGAATCAACATCTGGATGTGTAGATGTTATATATAATAAATTAGATAATTACTCTGAAATTGAAACTACATCAGGAACTGTTAATGTAAAAATGAATAAGAATATAAATTTTCAATTTGAAGGTAATTGTTCATCAGGAGAAATTTATAGTAATTTTGATTTTGATTATAAAAATAAAAAAGGAAATGAAGCTTATATAAAAACAGGAAAAGATCCATTTATTGATTTGAAAGTTAATACTACGTCAGGAGATATTAATATAACAAAGTGTAAAACAGACAATTAGTATAAATAGAAAGCATTAGCTTGTGATATTATAGTAGTTAATGCTTTTTTTATTAATTATTTTAAAATCAAAGTATAAATTGGAATAATAATTATATATGAAATATAAAATATTATAATTTGATTGAATGTTTGAACTTTTTGGTGTATAATGAAAAAACATTATCATTTTAGGAGGAGAATTATGACAAAACTTAATTTAGATAAACAAAATAAAATACATCATCATTACTAGAGACTTGGTCTGTAAATAACAGATACAAGTCTATTAGTGTTAGGCTTGTATCTCTAGGTAATGATAAATTAAGTGAAGTTGTAATTTATTTATAGCCATGTGGGATATATGCCTACATGGCTTTTGTTATGTAAAAATGTATAGGAGTGATAAAATATGAAAAACAATATTATTAAACCAAGTATACTTGCAGGATGTATGGAACTATTGCCAAAAGAACAAATAATTTTTAATGATATAGTATGTAAAATAACTAATGTCTATGAAGAGAATGGATGTATGCCAATTGACACACCAATAATAGAGAAGTCAGAAGTATTGCTTGCAAAAACAGGTGGTGAAACTGAAAAGCAAGTATATAACTTTCAAAAAGGAAATCATAACTTATCTTTAAGATTTGATTTGACAGTACCATTTGCTAGATATGTATCTCAATATTATAATGATTTGATTTTCCCATTTAAAAGATATCAAATAGGAAAAGTATATAGGGGAGAACGAAATCAAAAAGGTAGATATAGAGAATTTTATCAATGTGATATTGACATTATTGGGAAAGAAAAGTTAAGTATATATAATGATGCATGGGTTATAAGTTTGGCATCAAAAGCTTTAAAATCAATAGGATTAATAAATTATAAATTTCAAATAAGCAACAAAAAGATCTTAAAAGGGTTACTAACTGAATTGAAAATAGATAAAATTACTGAAGTTATGATTTTAATAGATAAATATGAAAAGATAGGTAAGGATATATTTTCAAAACAATTAGAAAATATTATAGGAAATAAAAAAAGCATCATTATTATTAACCTATTAGATATAGAGGGGAGTAATAAAGAAAAAATAGAAGAGCTTTTAAAACTTAATATTGAAAATCAGGACTTTATTGAAGGAATAGATGAATTAAAAAAAGTTTCTTATATACTGTCAGAATTAGGTGTTGGTGATGAGGAATTCAAAATAAATTTGAAAATCGTAAGAGGCCTTGATTATTATACAGGAACTGTATTTGAGACTATATTAACAGGAAATGAGATTTATGGCTCTATTTGTTCAGGGGGAAGATATGATAATTTAGCTGAGAATTATACTAATAATTTGTTACCAGGAGTTGGTATATCAATAGGAATAACTAGGTTGTTTTTTGTGTTAAAAGAAATAGGTTTCATAAATAACTATAAAATAGAAAAAAATTTGGATTATTTGATAATACCAATAGGTAATACATTAGAATACTGCATAGAAGTAATGAAGAGTTTACAACAAGATAGAAAGTTAGTTACAATTTATTTTGAAGACGATACATTAAAGAAAAAGATGAATTATGCTAATAAAATAGATGTTAAAAATGTAGTACTAATTGGTGATGACGAAGTAAAAAGAGATCAAATTAAAATAAAAAATATGATGTCCGGGGAAACCAAAAATGTTAACTACAAATTTAAATAAAATTATAAAATCTAAATACTACTTGAAAGGAAGCGCAATATGAAAATAAGAGAATATAAAACAAGTGATTGTAATGAAATTGCAGAGTTATTTTATAATACTGTACATTGTATTAATGCAAAAGATTATGATAAGGAGCAATTAAACGTATGGGCTACAGGAAGTGTTGATATTAATAGTTGGAATAAATCCTTTTTAAAAAGCTATACATTAGTTGCAAAAGAGAAAGATAAGATAGTTGGTTTTGGTAATGTTGATGATAGTGGGTATCTTGATATGCTGTATGTTCACAAGGATTATCAGGGGATTGGAATAGCAACATCTATTTGTAATATGTTGGAAAAATAATATTCTGTAGAACATATTAGAACACATGCATCTATAACTGCAAAACCATTCTTTGAAAAACGAGGATATAGAGTAATGAAAAAGCAAGTTGTTGAAAGAAATGGTGTAAAATTAATAAATTATATAATGGAAAAATAAAAAATTAACCTATAGTTAAGTTTTTTAATCGTAAATTAATTATCATTCAATTGTACTTATATATTTTCATTGATAAAATAATAACATCAAAAGCTTTTGACAATAATAGTAATAAGGGAGTATTTTTCTATGAAAATAAATGAAATTATTAAAAAGAGACGAAATTCTTTAGGGTTAACTCAAGAACAAGTTGCAGATTATCTTGGAGTTTCAACACCAGCAGTTAATAAATGGGAAAAAGGAAGTACCTATCCAGATATTACTTTATTACCTCCATTAGCTAGATTATTAAAAGTGGATTTAAATACATTACTTTCATTTAAAGAAGATTTATCAGACAAAGAAATAGGAAGTATTATTAATGACTTAAGTTTATTAATTAATGATAAAGGTTTTGAAGTTGGATTTGAAAAAGCAATGGATAAGGTTCACGAATATCCTACTTGTGATAAACTAAATTTTAATATTGCACTAACATTATGTGGTGCAATGTTTATGTATGATGTAAAAGATAAAGAAATCTATGAAGTTGAAATAGAAAAATTATTTGAAAAAGCTTATAATAGTGAGGATTTAGAAGTAAGAAATCAAGCTATTCCAATGATTATTAACAAGTATTTTGAAAAAAAACAATATGATAAAGCACAAGAATGTATAGATAAACTTCCAAGCTTTAATTATGATAAAAAAACTTTGCAAGGACGACTTTATAAGGAATTACAAGAGTATGATAAAGCATGTGAAGTTTTTGAAGGCAAACTACTTTCAGCTACAAGTGAAATTTTTTCAAGTTTACTATTTATGATGGAAATAGCATTAGAAGAAAATCGTAATGAAGATGCTAAGTATTTTGCAAGTACTATAGAAAAGACTTCAACTTTATATGATTTATGGGAGTATAACTCATATGTTGCATATTTTGAGCTATACAGTAAGCAAAAAGATGCAGAAAATTGTGTTGAAGTTCTAAAGAAAATGTTACCTGCGATACAAAATAAATGGGATATAGAAAAATCTAATTTATATAAACATATAAAGAGAAAAGATGATGAGAAAGGAATAAATAAACAGTTTCTTTCAAGTTTTATAAACACACTTATAAAAAGTTGTGATAATGAATTAAGCTTTCTTAAAAATAATAAAGAATTTTTAGCTTTAATAGATAAATATAATAAAGAATAGAGATTTTGGAAAATGTCAGTGTTGAAGATATAAATTACGCACTGACATTTTTAAACTTTTCTATTTTAAATATCCTTTATCATAGTTATACATTGATCTGTTTCTTTTCGAATTTTATAATTTATAGTTTTATATAAGGAAAAAGCAGCTGTATTATATTTGAAAACATTAAGCAACATTTTATTAAGACCTTTTTCCTTTGCGTCTTTTTCAACTAGAAGTAAAGCTTGTTTTCCATAACCTTTTCTGCGAAATTGTTCAAGAATTAAAAAATCACAAATAAAAGCAATGTCTTCATTTAATTTTTCATACCATATAAAACCTACGCTTTCATAATCATTATTTAAAATAATATAAACATAACTATCCTTTGTGTATTTACCTTGTGGAAGAAGATCATTAAAGCTTTTTTTCGCAGCTTCCATAGCATCTTCCTTACTAGATAATCCAGATTTTATTAAAGCCTTTGAATAGTCCTCAATATCCCATTGCTCAAATTTATTGAATTCTTCATCAGTCATTTCTCTAAACGTAACACCTAAATTACACATTTTAAGTTCCTCCATATTTTTGAAAATTAACTAAATATTAAATTTATTATATTATAGGGTTCCAATCTCAAATTTAAAGTAATGTTTTTATCAAATGATAATAGCCATGTTATAGTTTATTCTGATATCATGGTTGAAACCAATTAAAAACTAAGAGTAAAAAGTGAATAATTATGGTTGATATTACTCATTTCATTCTTAATATTTAAAATAGAAATACTTAAAAACTACGTTTTTATATTGTTTTACAATAATTTGTTATGTAAATTATTGTAAAATTTGATTAAAAAACTTAATTTTAGACTTTATTATTAATTTTTGCACAACACTTTAAATTGCTCTTTCTCAACTGAAACATGAATTGATGCCTATAATTAAAGTATAGGTTACTATTTAATGTTATAAAAGCTTAAAAATAATTCGGTATCATTTTTGAAAATATTGAAATGCAAACTTAGAAATTCTTAAGAAAGTCAATAATTAGAAAACATATTAAAATTAATAATAAAAGTATTTACATAAAAAAGATAATTTTAAATTAAAACATATTTTTGTAAATATATAAATTTAATTACAATGTTAAATAAAAGAACTTTATTTTAGAATTAAATTTGAGACAGTATTTTATAATGTGCTATAATATTGTTAAAATTGCATTATATGTAAGTAAAAAGGAAGAAGGGAATAAATATGAAAAAACTAATTATAAGTTCTTGTATTTTATGTGCCGTTATATTTAGTGGATGTGAATTACATATTATGAATTCAATTTATTCAAATGAAAATAAAATATCTAGTGAAACAAACTCCTTTACTTTAAATGATAATAATCAAATAATTAATGATCAAGAGTATGAAGGAAAAATTAATTTTGAAGGAATGGATACTATATGGACATTTAATTCAGAAGAAGAATCAGAAGTTGAAATTTCATATGCATTATCAGTAAACAAAGGTAGTGCTAAATTAGTTTTAATAAAGCCTGATGGGACTCTAGAAACACTTATAGAAAGCAGTTCCAAAGCACCTAATGATAATGTCACTTCAACCAAATTATCATTTAAAAAAGGAGAACATAGGATAAAACTAGTTGCAAAAAACGATGCAGAAATAGATCTTCAATTTAAAGCATCAAAAGGTAAAATTAATAAAATTGGATTTGATAAATAAGAATATACACATTAAATTTTTAGAAAATTTTAAATATTTTTAAGGAAAAATTATTATATTATAAATTTATTCATAGAGGAGAGCATAACATATGCTATTTAAAAATATAGAAACTAAGAGATTAATTTTGAAAAATATATCAACTGATGATAGAGAATTTATATTTAATCAGTTTTCAAATGATATGGTAAATAGGTATCTATTTGATGCAGAGCCACTAATTAATATAGAAGATGCAGATGAACTTATTAATTTTTATATACAACCTGAGCCTAGATTACAACATAGATGGATTATAATACGAAAATCAGATGGAGTAAAGATGGGTACATGTGGATATCATTGTTGGAATCAGAAAAATTGTAAAGTTGAAGTTGGATATGACTTACAAGAAGAATTTTGGGGAAATGGATATATGCAAGAATCAATGAGAGAACTCATTACATTTGCTATAAATTATATGAATATAAAAGAGATATATGCTTATATTTATGTTAAAAATCAAAGGTCCATTCATCTTGTAGAAAAGCTTGGTTTTGCTTTAATTGGTTCAAGTTATGAAATATTTAGAAATAGAAAATACTTGCATAATATATATTCTAGATATATTTCTAATTTAACATAGTAATTGGAAAAGAGAGTTTTAATTATGAATAGTGAAGATAAAGTAATTGATTATTATATTAAAAGTAAAAAACTAGATAGTGATGTATTTAAAAATGAGAAAAATGTATTTCTAGAAAGTGATATAGAAATTTTTCATATGATTTCATTTGGAAGGTCAATGCTTTTCATAGGAAGAAGAGATTTAATTAACTGGGCAAAAGAGAATTTTAAAAATACTTTAGCAGAGGAAATACTTGATGGAGAAAATCTTTATAGTATTGAATGTAAATTAAGAGAATATAATTTTCATCTTGCAGGAGAGCATTTGAGATTCCTATATTGTAAGAAAGATAATATAAATTGTTCAGAAAATATATTACTTAAGAAAATAATAAAAGAAGATATGAGTGAGTTTTATATAAAATATCCTGGGTTTTACAATGCATTAAATTATGAAAAAGATGAAATGGCAATTGCAGCATTTATTGAAGGTGAAATAGCAGCTGTAGCTGGTGCAGACAATTACAATGAGCCATTATGGCAAATAGGTATAGATACAGTTAGGGAATATAGGGGACAAGGGTTAGCAAAAGTACTTATTCAACAATTAGCAAATGAAATATTGAAATTAGATAAAATACCATATTATACAACATGGAGTGCTAATATTGCATCCATGAGATCAGCTTTATCAGTTGGATTTTATCCAGCATTTATAGAATATTTTGCAGAAGAATATTAGTTATAAAATGCTTTGCTACAAACAACAATATATAGTATGAAAAATTAATAAATACTAAAAGCAATGTCACTAAAAGTATAGAACTCAATTACAAAATATTTTAAAAATAATAAATTAAAATAAAGATTTTTTAATATAAGTTAGAGGTGACAATATGATTAATGAAGAAATCATAATAAATAATGCAATAAAATGGTCAAGATCTTATTTAGGATCAAAGGAATATGATTTAAAATGTCTTGGATTTATTCAAGATGCTATTGAAAAAAGTAATGATATTGAAATAGTTGGAGGCTATTCTGCAAAAGAATCAGCTGATTTTTATAATGTATATGAAAACATAGGATTACCTCCAAAAGGAGCATTTATATTTTATAACTGTGAATGTTTAATTGATGATGAATTAATGAATTTAGGACATTGTGGATTATCACTTGGAAATGGAGAAGTGATACCTCATAGGCCCCTATAGAAATGTAGACTCATAATTCAAATGGAATTATACTAAGATTAATGAATGGAGGGGTGCATTATGAGTGGAAATTTTATTAGAAAATATACTGAGGAAGAACGAGTGAAAA
>NZ_JBWKMH010000016.1:0-15114 GCF_056431285.1 Clostridium amazonense
AGACTACCAGGTTGATAGGTGAGGGGTGTAAGCATGGTAACATGTTCAGCTGACTCATACTAATAAGTCGAGGGCTTGACCTAAAATAATCACTGTGCAATTTTCAGAGAACAAACTCTATAAAAGTAAATATGTAAAGTTATTAGAACCAAGTAATTCTTTGAACTACAATGGTTATGATAAGTTTAATCTGGTGATTATGATTCTAAGGGTAACACTCCTTACCATACCGAACAGGCAAGTTAAGCCTTAGAATGCCGATAGTACTGCACGGGAAGCTGTGTGGGAGGGTAGGTTGTCGCCAGGTTTTTTATTTATAATTTATTATTTAAGTTTATTTAGAAAATGACTTTTTGTAATTTAATTATTTGATTAAACAGCAGAGACTCTTAGTAGAAATACTAAGTTTTTTTTATTTTGCTTAAAAATATAAATAATCCACAAAAAAATAAAAAGATATTTTGATTATCCCCATTTTATTAATGAAATGGGGATAATATATTTTGGAGTGATAAAAAGTCTTACTGGATATAGAAAACCATATTTGATAATATATAATAAATAAGATTGAATAAATAAATTAGTTACAAATAAAAATTTTGTAAAATTGATAATAAAATTGTAAAAATTAAGGAGGAATAAAATTGAAGTTTATTATAGATAGATTTGAAGAAAATTTTGCTGTATGTGAAGATGAAAATGGGATTATGAAAAACATTGAAAAATCATTATTACCAAAAGATGTAAAAGAAGGTGATGTTATATTGAAAGATAATAATATTTTTTATATAGATTATGAAGAAACAAAAAAATTAAGAGAGGAAATAAATCAAATGACAAAAAATTTGTGGAGTGAGTAATATTTGATTTAGAAATGCTAATATGAGGATAGAAAATAAAATTTTAGTTGCAAAATTTATTAGAAGACCTAATAGATTTCAAGGATATGTTTTAATAGAAGGAAAGGAAGAATTAGTGCATGTTCCGAATACAGGGAGATGCAAAGAAATACTAATTGAAGGATGCAATGTCATTTTAAGAGAGGAAAATAATCCAACTAGAAAAACAAAATATGATTTAATAGCAGCATATAAGGGAGAAAAACTTATAAATATAGATTCACAAATTCCTAATAAGGTAGTAGAAGAAGCATTGAAAAATGGGAAAATATTATCCTTAAAAAAATATAATAACATATGTAGAGAAAAGACATTTGGAAATAGTAGATTTGATTTCAAACTAAGTAATGATGAGGGTGAAGAATATTATTTAGAAGTAAAAGGTGTTACTTTAGAAGATGATGGAGTTGCTAGATTTCCAGATGCACCAACAGAGCGGGGATGTAAACATCTTTTAGAATTAGTAGAAGTTAAAAGAACTAATAGAGGTGCTGGTGTTTTATTTTTAATGCAGATGGATAATATAAAAAGATTTTCACCAAATGATATTACTGATGCTAAGTTTGGTGAAGCGCTTAGATTTGCAAAATTGAATGGAGTTGATGTTTTTGCATATGAGTGTAATATTGAAGAATCTTTAATAGAACTTACAAAAGAAGTTAAAATTGAAATGTAAATATTATAAAAATAAAGTTCAATATAGTATGTATGTATGAATTTTAAAGTTCAAAGCTTAATAATTATTACTTCAACTAAATATTAAAATTTTAATAGTGTTACTTTAAAAATATTGATTTGAATTTGATCTGGAACCCTACAATAGGTTCCAAGCTCAAATTCAAAACTTTTTTAATCCGTAAATGAATACTTCTGAAGATAATTGAATAGCTTTAGTTAAATCTATTTAATGTTATGGAAAGTAAATTATTTTTATAATGAATAGATACTTCATCTGTCATCATTCCAACAAGTGATAACTCAGAATCTGTATCATCACCTCCATTAAGATTCCAATAGTATTCCTCCATTTCAGGTTTTCTTGGCTGTGATAATAAAAATCTTATTTTATTTAAATCTTCAGCATCTAAATTATTTAATATACTATCTATTGTAATAGTAACCTTATCATCATATTTTATAAATTTAGTTGTTATATTTTTTGCACCTAAATTGAGACAATATAACATTACTTCATTTACAATTTTCATATTTTTTTGATTAATATGTTTCATTATATGTTAGGCTCCTTCCTGAATGCAATGATAAGTGGAACAAGTATTATTGCAACAAATCCAGCAGCAAATCCATTATGGTATAAATTCATACCACCATGCAGGTAACCTATATTAGTTACCATACATATGTGTAGGAATCCTGCAATTATACCATACATGAAGCCTAAATTTCCAGCTATAGGGCACAATGTTGTACTGAAAAGTATACCAAGTACCATGCTAGGAGAGTTTATTTCCCATACACTTAACAATGCAGCAAGTGATGAACCAAGTATTAAAGGAAAAATATTTTTTAAATGCTTTCCAAAAGCACCAAAGCCAGCAACAGTAAATATTCCAGAGATAGTACAACCATTAATATCTGAACCTATAGCAATAACAAATATTGTAGATATTAAACCTAAAATGCCTATATTAAAAAATGTTATTCTAGGACCTAGAAGAGTATAAAAATCTGTAACTAGTCTTCCCGAAAATTTAAATATATCTGAATAGGATTTTGAAGAATTTTTAGTGCATAAAAATCCTAGTATAATAATAGATGTAAAGATAAAAGTTAATAATAAACCTAATATAATATTATTGCCTGATGACCAAAGTAGTTTTTTTTCAAAGTCTACACCTAATGCAGAAAAAATTGATGATAAAGCTGTTCCTAAAAGTCCACCAGCAAGACCAACATTTGCTAGACTATAACCTTGGTGTAGCTTCAAAGTATAAGATGCCATTGGTGGAAGAATAAATCCTAGAAGTATACTAATAAATAATGAAAGAATTATTGAGAATATATTAGGCAATAATGATGAAAACAAAACAGAATTTAATGTTGGAGCTAAAGTAGTTCCAAATAACATTATTACTGCAAAATTTGAAAAGGGGATCTTTTGATATTTAGAATAGAGCCATATACCAAAAATTATGGGCCAAATATTTACTATGTTTTTTCCAAATAATGAAAATCCAGCAGTAGTAAACAATCCTGCAATTATTGGACCAGTTGGCTCTATATCTAAGTAGAGTATTATTAGTGTAAGCAAAAAAAGCACTAATGCAGAGTTAAAAAATGCACCACTTATACCTACTAGAGCTATGTAATCAGTAATAAGAACATCTGGTTCTAAAATTATTTTTTTTAAACTATTAATTAAATTTAAAAAAGATTCTGAATAAATTAAAGATAATGTAGTTATAACTGCACAGTAAAATAATATAAAATAGTAAGGTAAAAATCTTGATTTTTTAATAATGTTTATATTTTTTATCATAAGACCTCCTTAATATAATAAATATATGAATCTAGTATAACATTTACAAGTGACTAAGTTGTATAAAATTTATGTAAATATGTTGAATTGAATATAGTTATAATATATATTATTATATGTTGAAGAGTTTATTTAATCGTTAAAGGAGAAAAAACATGAGAAAGTATGTGCCAGAATTTAAAGGCTTGTTAAGAAGCCATATGATTGAACTACCAAAAGCAATTAGAGATGCAAGTGGAATTATTATATTTGGTAAAAGACTTAAAGGATTTGTATTTTCAACAGATGTAGCAATAATAAGAAATACAAATGCAGATGCAGTGATTGCGGTATATCCTTTCACTCCTCAACCAATAATAACAGAATCATTATTACTAGCATCTGATGTTCCAGTATTTTGTGGCGTTGGTGGTGCAATTACTACAGGTAAAAGGGTTACAAACTTAGCTTTAGATGCAGAATTTAAAGGTGCAATGGGAGTTGTTGTTAATGCATCAACACCAAATGATGTAATAAAGGCAATGAGAGAAACAATAGATATACCTATAATAGTTACTGTAGTTTCTGAATTTGATGATATAGAAGGAAGAATAAAATCAGGTGCAACTATACTTAATGTATCAGGAGCAAAAAGAACAGCTGATATAGTTAAAAAAATAAGAGAAAAACATCCAGAATTTCCAATAATGGCAACAGGTGGCCCAACAGAAGAAAGTATAAGAGAAACTATAAGAGCAGGTGCAAATGCAATAACATACACACCACCTAATACTGGAGAAATATTAAATGAAATTATGATAGCTCATAGAAAGAGATACGAGCTGGAAGGTGATGAAAGAGAATAAATGGTTGCAGATATAGTGGTTTTTAACTGTAGAAAATGTCCTGAGTACTTGGAAAAGAGATGCAATGGTAAAGAAGCTAATTGTATGTGTAGAAATTGTCCAAGAAATTTAAGTCAATGTAGGATAACAAAATATTGTAGAGAAACAGAATCTATAGTTGAATTTTAAAACTAAATATAAAAATACTAAATTAGTAGAAAAGAACTTTCTACTAATTTTTTTTTGCAAATAAGCAAATAATAATTAATAAATTTATAAGGAGGATATGTAAAATGGTAAATGAAGAATTGAAAATGAGAATTGCACAAAATTGTCATGGATATAGTGGGAGACATGCATATTCTATGTTAAGTTCAGTAGGAAATAGTCAAAGTTGTGATACATGTAAAAATTATGTTTGGGGAAAATGCACTAAAGACTTATTTGATGAAGTATATAAAAAGATAAGAACAAACTAAAAATTAAAAAAGAAATTTAATAAGATTAACAAACTAACGAAATATTTAAAATATTTAATAAATTTAATAAATTATAAATATTTGAACTTGATGGAAATTATGGTAAGTGATAAAATAAAAGTGATTTAAAGATATAAAGGGGACTATAAAATATTTATTAAGTTTTGGAGGGTTTGTTATGCATAAGAAATTATTTATACCTGGACCTGTTGAAGTAGCTCCAGATGTACTTGAAAAAATGGCTACACCTATGATTGGACACAGAAGTAAAGATGCTTCAAGAATACAAAGATCAATAAGTGATAACCTAAGAAAAATTTTTGGTACAGAGGAAGAAATATTACTTTCAACAACTTCAGGTAGTGGTTTAATGGAAGGGGCTGTACGTTCTTGCACAGCAAAAAGAGCTGCAATATTTTCAGTAGGAGCATTTGGTAATAGATGGTATGAAATGGCTACTAGTAATAATGTTCCAGCAGATAAGTTTGAAGTTGAATGGGGAACTCCAACAACACCAGAACAAGTTGATGAAGTTTTATCAACAGGGAAATATGACTTAATAACAGTAACTCACAATGAAACTTCTACAGGAATTATGAATCCACTAGATGAAATAGGTAAAGTGGTTAAAAAATATCCAGATGTAGTATTTTGCTTAGATACAGTAAGTTCTGCAGCAGGAACTGAATTAAAAGTTGACGAATGGGGCGTTGACATTTGTATCACATCAACTCAAAAAGCTATAGGACTTCCTCCAGGAATGTCAGCATGTACTTTTTCTAAAAAAGCAATAGAAAGAGCAAAACAAGTTCCAAATAGAGGATTATACTTAGACTTATTATCATTATATAACTATATTCAAAAGAAGGATTATCAATATCCATCAACACCATCTTTATCACATATGTTTGCACTTGAATACCAACTAGATAAAATTATGAACAAAGAAGGACTAGAAAATAGATTTAAAAGACATATTGAGGGAGCTGAAATTGTTAGAGCTTGGGCTAGAAAAAATTTCGAAATATTCCCTGATGAAAGATACATGTCTAACACACTTACTAATATAAAAAATACAAGAGAAATAGATGTTGCTGCATTAAATAAGGCTTTAGGCGAAAGAGGCTATCAAATATCTAATGGTTATGGAAAACTTAAAGATAAGACATTTAGAATAGCTCATATGGCAGAAACAACACCAGAAGAATTAAAACAATTATTAAATACAATCGATGAAATCTTAGGATTATAATAGATTATATTTAAAAAATATATATAAGATTAATAATAATTAAGAATGTATACGTTATACATTCTTAATTATTAATTTTCTAGTTAGATATAATATCAATTACTATTTTGGTAATGTTTTTTAATATTATTTAGGGGGTAGGTTAAGATGGTTAGAATACTAGTTACTGATGGAATGTCAGCTTCTGCTGTAAAAGAATTAAAGGAAAAAGGATTTGAAGTTGTAGAACAGTTCTACGAACCAGAAGTGTTAGGTGAAGAGTTAAAAAACTTTGATGTTGTAGTTGTAAGAAGTGCAACAAAAGTTAGAAAACCTATAATAGATAAGGCTTTAGAAGGTGGAAAATTAAAACTTATAATTCGTGGTGGCGTAGGTGTTGATAATATAGATGTAGCTTATGCTGAGGAAAAGGGTATAGCTGTTAGAAATACTCCAAATGCAAGTAGTGCATCTGTTGCAGAATTGGCACTTGCACATATGTTTGCAGTAGCAAGATTTATAGCTATTTCTAATGTTTCCATGAGAGATGGAAAATGGGATAAAAAGAAATATAAAGGAACTGAAATATCAGGAAAAACTTTAGGATTAATAGGTTTCGGTAGAATAGCGAAAGAACTTGCTAAGAGAGCAGAAGTATTAGGAATGAAAGTATTATATACAAATAGAAGAGGAAAAGTTGAAGGCTTTGATAATTATGAATACTGTACATTAGAAGATATCTTAAAAAGATCTGATTATGTATCATTACACATTCCAAGTCAAAATGGTAAGGCACTTATAGGAAAAGATGAGCTTGCAATGATGAAAAATAGTGCATATTTAATAAATTGTGCAAGAGGTGGAGTTGTAGATGAAAAGGCTCTACTTGATGCATTAAACAATGAAGTTATTGCTGGGGCTGGAATAGATGTATATGAAGATGAACCTACTAAAAATACTGAGTTAATTAATAATGCTAAAGTTTCAGTAACACCTCATATTGGAGCATCAACTAAAGAAGCTCAAACTAGAATTGGAGAAGAAATAGTAAAAATAATAATAGAATTTTTTAAATAAAAAACGAAAGGAGAAAAATTATGGCTATTGTAAAACCATTTAAAGGTATAAGACCACAAAAAAATTTAGTAGATAAAGTAGCAGCATTACCGTATGATGTTATGAATACAGAAGAAGCTAGAGAAATGGTAAAAGAAAATCCATATTCATTTTTACATGTTGATAAAGCACAAATAGATATGGATAAAAACATAAATCAATATGATAAATCTGTATATGAAAAAGCAAAAAGTAATCTTTATAAAATGATAGAAGATAAAATATATATACAAGATGAACAAAAATCAATGTATATATATAGACAAATAATGGACGGAAGAGTACAAACAGGTATAGTAGCATGTACCTCAATTGATGATTATATGAATAATATAATAAAGAAGCATGAAAATACTAGAGCTGAAAAAGAACAAGATAGAGTAAATCATGTTGATTTTTGTAATGCAAATACAGGTCCAATATTCTTAACTTATAAAAATGTAAGTGAAATAGATAAAATAGTTAATGAATGGACAGAAAAGGAACCAGAATATAATTTTGTAGCTGAAGATGGAATTTCACATATTGTATGGGTGATAAATGATAAAAATACTGTAGAAAAATTAGAAAATTTATTTAGCAAAGTAAATTATCTATATATTGCAGATGGACATCATAGAGCTGCATCAGCTGTAAGAGTTGGAAAAATGAGAAGAGAACAATTTAAAGACTATGATGGTACAGAAGAATTTAACTTTTTCTTATCTGTTATATTCCCATCAGAGGATTTATATGTAATGGATTATAATAGAGTAGTTAAAGATTTAAATGGAAATTCAAATGAAGAATTTATGAAAAAAGTAGGCGAAAAATTCACTATTGAAGAACATTCTAATAATGAACAATACAAACCATGTGAAAAATGTACATTTGGAATGTATCTAGATAATAAATGGTATAAACTAACTGCTAAAAATGGAACTTATGATGAAAAAGATCCAGTAGATAGCTTAGATGTTTCTATACTTCAAAATAATTTATTAAGACCAATACTTAATATAGAAGATCCTAGAACAAGTGATAGAATCGATTTTATAGGTGGTATAAGAGGCTTAAAGGAATTAGAAAGAAGAGTTAATGATGGCATGAAAGTTGCATTTTCTATGTATCCTACAAGTATAAATGAACTTATGAATATAGCAGATGCAGGAAAAGTTATGCCACCAAAATCTACTTGGTTTGAACCAAAATTAAGAAGTGGTATTTTTGTACATGAATTAAAATAGTTAAACATAAATTAATGAAAAAAGATAATGAAATTTAAGTTTCATTATCTTTTTTTTCATATGTTATTAAATGTATTTACAAATATATTTAGTGAAGTATATGTTTAGGTATTATATTGAAATAAATGGGAATTTTAAATTAGTTATAGTAAAGCATGTATAAATTAATATAATATGATTGATAATGAAAATGTATTGGTATAATATCTATATAAATAATTATATGGTAGATTTAATTTACTATATCAACGAAAGGAATGTTATTTTATAAATGGAGCATTGGTTATCAAGAACAGAAAGATTAATAGGTAAAGAAGCTGTAGAAAAATTAAAAAGTAGTAAGGTATTAGTTTTCGGCGTTGGTGGTGTTGGGAGCTTTTGTACAGAAGCATTAGCAAGGAGCGGAGTTGGAACATTAATTTTAGTAGATAATGATGATATTAGTATAAGTAATATTAATAGACAAATACATGCAAATCACAAAACCGTTGGGAAAAGTAAAGTTGAAATGATGAAAAACAGAATAATGGATATAAATCCAGAGTGTAATGTAATTACACATCAAGTTTTTGTTACAAAGGAAAATATACCTGAGATTATAAAAAAGGATATAGATTATGTAGTGGATGCTATAGACACTGTTACATCTAAACTTGATATTATAAGTTATTGTAAGGAAAATGATATAGAAGTTATAAGTTCAATGGGAACAGGAAATAAACTAGACCCAACTAAGTTTAAAATTTCAGACATATATAAGACACAAACATGTCCATTGGCAAAAGTTATGAGACGTGAATTAAAGAGAAGATGCATTAAAAAATTAAAAGTTTTATACTCAGAAGAATTACCAATAACACCAGAGGCAGAGACAAACCAAGAGGAAAATAACACTAAAGATAACACTAATAAAATTACAATAAGAAAAAGATCAACGCCAGCAAGTATTGGATTTGTTCCACCTGTTGCTGGAATGATTATAGCAAGTGAAGTTGTAAAAGATCTTATAAATAGCAATAAATAAAAAATAACCTTTATATAAGGTTATTTTTTTTATTTATATTAAGTTTAATCCCATTCATTTAAAAGAGCATATAATTCTGGATAAATATTTAAAGATCCCATTAATGTCATGTATTCATTTAACATATCAAAATTTTCATCAGAAGTTTTAAATGCTTTTGTAACTAAGTACTTATAATTTTCATTTATAGGAGTGTATTCATTAATTTTCAAAGTATAACCTTTAGATTCAAGTAGTAAACTTCGCATACCATCTATAATAACTTCACCAAATTTATTTTTAAAAATCTTATGATTTAATATAGGCTTTAAAGGTGAATAAGTATACTTTGAACAGTTTTCTAGTGCTGGATTAGATAAATATACAATTACATCAGCACTAGATTTAACTCCTAAAGCAATAGAAGAGTCTAATTCAGTGCCAACATTGTTTATAGAAATTAAAATATTAACTTCTTTTTTTGTTTTGTAGCTATTAATATCAGTATCATAAAACTCCATATTTCTATAATTTAAATTAGAGGCAATAATTTTATATTTTTCAATTTCAGAAGTAGATGAATCTATTCCTATAAAGTTGCACTTTCTTCTTTTTGTCTCAGTTAAATAGTAATTCAATACAAATAGTAAATAAGAATTCTTACAATTGCAATCAATAATATTTACAATTCTATTATTAGGTATATCATCTAATACATCTTCTAAAATATCTATGTACTCATTTAATTCAATATACTTTTTCATCTTATCATTTTTAATTTTCATATCGTTATTCAAAATATTTAACTCTTTTAACAAGTTACTACACTCATCAATTTTTAAGTAAGATTTCTTATTAGGTAATAAATTTGAAGTGGTTGTGTATTTAATTTCATTTTTCGTATCATTTTTAACATTTAAAGGTTCATCATTCTTCTTATTTTTCATTGTAACATTTTTATCATTAGCAGTTATGTATACTGTTTCACCACGTTCACAATAAATTATAGAAACTGAATCGTAAGATTTTGCATCATTAGAAATATCACTTAATAATTCTGATATAGACATTGTTTTGATGGAGTTATTAATGCTATATTTTAAATCATCTCCATCTAGTTTGGCTGAAGATACAATGTTTTTTGAGCCTAAAATATATGAAATTGTTATATCTTTAAATATGTTTTTATTTTCAGTATATCTATTTTCTATACCCATTAATATTAATTTTAATTTGGAAACACTATTTTTATTCATTTAAGTCATCCCTTTCATAAAAAATATATATTTATAAAATCATTTGATTTTTTTGTATGCATAAATTATATAACTGATAAATTTAAAATACTATTATAAATATTTACTCACATTATTATGGTTAAATTCTATTATAAATATAAACATTAACTATTCAATATACTATATATATAATATATAATTAATATTTGAGGTGGTGATTTCTTGACAAAAGGAAAAAATAAATCTGTATTAATTTTTGCATTTATAACAATGCTGTTAATTGCTGTTGTAGATAATATCAAGGGTGTTTTAGTGCCAGCTTTTAAAACTAGTTTTTCTATAAATAATTCACAAGTAGGTGATATATTTTTTATTGGCAGTATAGCATATGTATTATTTACTTACTTAGGTGGAATATTATGTGAAAAACTAGGACAAAAAAAGACTTATGGACTAGGTTTTATAATTATAATATTTTCATCTTTGCTATTTTATATATCTAAAACATATTTAATGTTTTTAATTTGCATATTTATATTAAACATAGGAATTGCACTTGTTGCAATATCAGTAAATACTTTGGTGCCTATGATTTCTATAGGATTTCAAGCTTTAGCTATGAATTTAACACATTTTTGTTATGGTGCAGGATCAACAATAACTCAATTAACAACAGGAATGGTTTTATCCAAAGGTGTTAGTTGGAGAAATATATATTTATTTATATCAGTATTATTTTTGTTAGCATTTATAATGTTTATTTTCATAAAAATACCTAAAAATAATATACAAGACAATATAGATAATGTTAAAAATTATAAGATTAAAGATGCATTAAAAGAAAAGTTATTTTACTATTATTCTTTTGCGTTGGGATTTTATGTTTTTGCAGAAGTAGCTACAGCAAATTGGCTAGTAAATTTTCTACAGGAAAGTTATAAGTTTGATTATAAGATGAGCAGTATATATCTTTCTGTATTTTTTATACTATTAACATTAGGAAGATTATTTGGAGGATTCATAGTTGAAAAGGTAGGACATTTAAAGAGTGTAATAATAGCTCTTTTTATAGCATTAATTTTATATACAATAAGCCTTATAATCGGAGGAAAGTTTATATTTTTAATTTGTATTTCAGGATTATTCTTCTCTATAGTATTTCCAACAGTAGTAAGTACTATTGGAATTAATTTTAGGGAAAATTCTATATATATGTCTGGAATAATTATTACGACATCAAGTATTATAAATATGATACTAAATAAGTTTATGGGAAATCTTAGTGATTTAATAGGTACACACAAGGCTTTTTATATGGTTCCTATTAGTTTAATTATAGCTATAATTTTTTCAATAATAACTTATAAAAATACAAGAAAAAATAGAAAAACTTTAGTTTAAGGTAGGGAATCACAATGAGTAATGGTAGTCTAGTTGATTTGGTTGCATCTAATAGCAGTAAAAATCAATATATTATAAAAGATAAATTAGGTATAACAATTGGTAGAATTTATATAATCGAAATAGATAAGAATAATAAAAATTGCACATTAAGATTAAAGTTTTATAAAAATAGTAATATAGATGAATATGTAAAAGATATACTTAAATTAGTTTTGGGAATGTTATTTAATAATAATAAAATAGCAAAAGTTAATATTTTATGTAGTGAAGATTTAAGTACTATAGCTTTTAATGATCTAGGGTTTGAATTAGAGGGGATACTTTCAAATAATATAATTAATAGTAACAATAAAAATGAAGATGAATTGATATTTGGAATTGAAAGAAGTTTATATGAATCAAATTATATAACATCAAGAGGTATTATAAAAGGCAATAAAATAACGTTAAAAATTTTAACACCAGAAGATGGAGAAGATTTATTAGATTATTATTTAAAGAATAGAAAATATTTAGAGCCATTTGAACCTTCTCGTGAAGAGTCTTTTTACACATTAGATTCACAAAAAAATGATTTAATTAAGAGTTATAAACAATTTATAAGAGGTGAAGAGGCTCATTTTGGGATATATGTAGATAACAAGCTAAGTGGAAGAATAAAAATTAGCAATATAGTAATGGGCATTTTTAAAAGTGGATTTATAGGATATTCAATAGATGAACATGAACAAGGAAATGGATATGCTAAAGAGGCACTTAAACTTGCTTTGAAATTTGCATTTAACGAATTAGATTTGCATAGAGTAGAAGCAAGTACTCTTTTAGATAATTTAAAATCTCAAGGAGTATTAAAATCTTGTGGATTTTTAGAAGTTGGGATAAGTAAAGAGTATTTATATATCAATGGAAGTTGGAAGGATCACAAAATATTTTATAAAAATCGCCAATAGATGTTTACTTTATGAACATATAGTAGTATTATGAACTAGTTGAATAAATTGAAATATATATCTTGTTAGGTGAGGTTACTGTATTAAAATATGCCACTGCCCAGAAATGTCCAGAGACACCAATGGGTTAGCAGATACTATCGAATTAAGGTTTTATTTAATGTGGCTGAGAAATATTCTCTACGTTTTACAGAGCTAAAACTCAACGAGTATGAGAGATAGTATTTTTAATATTAGTTTATATTTTATTTAGATTGTTAAATCTCTCTTCTCTATGAGTTGAGAGATTTTTTTGTGTGTTAAAAAAAGGAGGTGACTGTCATGGATGATGGCAGTAGTAGTAAATCGAAAACGATAAAAAGGACTGCTATTCATGCAGTCACCATAGAAGTTAATTTCTATGATTTAATAGATTAAAATTAAATATAGCATGGATGGCAGTACCTTATAATTAGGAGGTATTGCGAAATGGAATTCAAAAAAATAATCGAGTTAATAAGAGAAAATAGGTTTATAGAAGCACAAAAATTATTGCAAGAAGAAAATCCAGTTGATATAGCACAATTATTAGAAGAGTTAGATAGTGAGACTATGCTTATAATTTTCAGGATATTACCTAAAGAAGTATCATCAGATGTTTTTTCATACTTAAGTACAGATGATGTTAAATATCTAATAGAATCAATGAATGATGAAGAACTTAAGAATATAATAGATAAACTATTTTTGGATGACACTGTAGATATTCTAGAGGAACTTCCAGCAAGTGTAGTTAAAAAAGTTTTAAAAAACACTAAAGAAGGAAAAAGAAAGCTTATAAATACATTTCTAAGTTATCCTGAAAATTCAGCAGGAAGTATTATGACTATTGAATATATGGATTTAAGAAAAGAAATGACAATAAAAGAAGCTGTAAATCATATAAAAAATACGGGTGTAAATAAAGAAACTATAGATATATGTTATGTTACAAATGATAATAAAAAACTTGAGGGTGTTTTATCAATAAGAGAACTTATATTAAATGATGATAATGAATTACTACAAAATATCATGAATGATAATGTTATATACTGTAATACATTAGAAGATCAAGAGGAAGTGGCAGATAGATTTAAAAAATATGACTTTACATCTATGCCTGTAGTAGATAATGAAAATAGATTAGTAGGAATAATAACAATAGATGATATAGTAGATATTATAGAACAAGAGAATACTGAGGATTTTCAAAAAATGGCAGCAATGGAACCATCAGAAGAAGAATATTTGAAAACTAGTGTATTTTCATTAGCAAAGCATAGGATTATATGGTTATTAGTTCTTATGATATCAGCTACATTTACTGGAGCTATAATTCAAAAGTATGAAGATGTACTACAATCAGTTGTAATACTAGCATCATTCATACCTATGCTTATGGATACAGGTGGAAATGCTGGTTCACAAGCTTCAACATTAGTTATTAGGGGATTAGCTCTAGGTGATATAGAAATTAAGGATATTTTAAAGGTAGTATGGAAGGAACTAAGAGTTAGTATAATAGTAGGAAGTGTGCTTGCATTAGTAAATTTTTTAAGAATATATTATCTTCAAAAGATTGAATTAGCAGT
Organism: Clostridium amazonense; assembly: GCF_056431285.1. Lineage (NCBI taxonomy): Bacteria > Bacillati > Bacillota > Clostridia > Eubacteriales > Clostridiaceae > Clostridium > Clostridium amazonense. The sequence goes on from NZ_JBWKMH010000016.1 coordinate 14,484, forward strand.
TTCAATAACTGTTTGTATAACTTTATTCTTTACTGTTATTATAGCTAAAGTTGTAGGTTGTATATTACCTATATGTGCTAAGAAATTAAAAATGGATCCAGCAATAATGGCAAGTCCATTAATAACAACAATAGTAGATGCATTAGCATTAGTTATATATTTTGGCGCAGCTAGCATTTTATTAGGAATATAATAAGACTTTATATAAAAAACAATACATTGTTTAGCAGTGTATTGTTTTTTTGTGCATAAAATAATAGTATAGTTGCAAAAATATGATTATAGATATATATTCTTTCTATGAAATAAGAAAAACTATGCCAGGAGTATCATTAGATAAAAATGAAAGGAAATTAGAAAAAATAAAAGTATTTCCGTGATGAATTTTGTAGAAAGCCGTAGAAGCAAAAATTTAAAGACTGAAATTATATATAATAAATCTTGTCGCTGAGGCAAACAAGTAATTGAAGCCAAGCGATGTAGATATAAACTTAAAAAACATTTTAAAAAGTGTTGACAAAAAAGTTTAAATCTAGTAAAATAGAAAAAGTCGTCAGGTGATGATGACACATTGGTCTTTGAAAATTAAACAGATAATATATAGGTAAAACCAGTTAATTCATTGAGATTC
>NZ_JBWKMH010000017.1:0-10160 GCF_056431285.1 Clostridium amazonense
TCATAACCGGTAGGTCCGGGGTTCGAGTCCCTGAAGGTCCACCATATTTGGGGGTATAGCTCAGTTGGGAGAGCACCTGCCTTGCACGCAGGGGGTCAAGAGTTCGAATCTCTTTATCTCCACCATTGAAAAGCAATCAATTATGATTGCTTTTTTTTATTTTAAATAAAAATTAATAAGTATAAATATATTAAAACTAAAAAATTTTAAATAAATTATTAAAAGTGTAGATTTTTCTAAATATAGGTATATAATAATGTTAGGTAGTGAATATTATTCAGTAGTGAGCAATATATAATATATGTGTTTTATTTTAATTATAGTAAGGAGTAAGTATGAGTGTTCAATTTAAAAAGGGAGTTCTAGAAATGTGTGTACTTACATTACTTTCACAGAAAGACTTGTATAGTTATGAGTTGAGTAAAAGTTTAGAGAAGTATATACAAACAGCAGATGGAACATTATATCCATTATTAAGAAGATTGACAGCTGACGGATATCTCACAACTTATTTAGTTGAATCATCAGAGGGACCAGCTAGAAAATATTTTAGGGTAACAGAAGAAGGAAAGAACAAAGGTAAAGAGTTAAGAAAAGAATGGATTGATTTTTGTAGTAAAATTGATTTATTTTTAGAAGAAACTAAGGGGTAAAATCATTTTAAATATAGTATAAATATAGAGGGTTTATATAAAGGAGGTATAGTTATGACTAAAACTGAGTTTTTAGCTCAATTAAAAGATGGCTTAAATGGAATTGACAATTATATAATTGAGGACATATTAAATGATTATGAGGAATATTTTATAAATGGAAAAGAAGAAGGAAAATCTGAGGATGAAATTTGTAAGGAGTTAGGAACACCACACCAAATAATACAAAACCTGTGTGAACAAGGAGTTATAAATAAAAATCAATTAGAAAGTTTTAATAAAAACAAAGAGGGGAAATATAATATTGTTTCAATAATTGCACTAGTCATTTTAAATTTTATAATTTTAAGCGCATTATTTCCAATAGTTTCAAGTATTTTAGGACTTGCTATAGGTTTAGTCGTAGCAATTCCATTATTACTTATAGGAATTGGTGCAACAATAGTAGCAGTTATTTCAAGTACTATTCCACTGTTTTCAATATTTATAATGATAACTATTTTATCAATAGCTATATTAATATTAATAGGAATATATTTCCTGGGATATTACGGGGTAAAGTTAGGAAAACAGTATATTAATTGGAATATAAAAGTTGCTAGGGGGTAGGTGTGATGAAGAAATTTAATACAGTTTTAAAATGGATAGCTGTAGCTTGTTCTATAACATTTGTAGTTGGATTTACATTAAGTATTGTAAGTTTAAAAAAATATAATGAAAATTTTTCAGATTTTGTTCAGAATAATTCTGATGTAATTGGAAGTCATTTTTCTAATGGCATAAATACATTAATTGAAAATGGTATTGAAAATATTGATAAAATAATTACTATAAAATCAAGTAATAGTTCAGAATTAAATAATTATAAAAATTTAAATAAAGAAATAGATTTAGAGTCTATAAAAAATTTAGATATAAAATGTGACATATCTAAAATAGAAATTATAGAAAGTAATAACAATCAAAAAGCTAAGTTAACATGTAAGTATTTAAAAGATTGTGATATAAAATCAAATGGAGACAAAACTAATATTATAATTAATAATGGCGGATCAAGTAAAAATATTAAAAATACAAGCTATAATTTGAAGATAGAACTACCTAAAAATTTTTGTTTTGATAATTTAGATATAAGTACTGATTTAGGGAATATAAAATTAAATAATATCAAATTTAAAAGTTCTAATATAGATTCAAGTTTGGGAAATGTAGATATAGATAATGATGAATATACTATTGCTGAAAATATGGATATAAATCTTTCACTTGGTAAATTAGAAATTAAAAATATGGATGCAATAAATTCTAAGCTGTACAATAACATGGGAAATGTTATTTTTAAGGTAAATAACAAAGGAAATGAAAAATGTAATGAACTTATAGTATCATGTGATTGTGGAAAAATAGAAACATCATTTAACTATTTAGATAGAAATATATCATTTGAAAATGATTTAGGTGAAACAGATATAAGTGTAAAAAATACTGCTAAAAATTTAGACTTTGATATTTTAAGTGATGTTGGTAAGGTAACAAATAATTTAAGAGTAGAAGAAGACTCTAATTTAAGCAATAGATATAAAATTAAAGTTAGAAATGACATGGGAAATATAAAATTGGAACATTAAATAAATGTAAAAAAGATATACTATTTATGTAGGTATATCTTTTTTATTATAGAATAATATAAGTAAGATAAAATATAACATAATATGTAGTAGAGGTTTTTTTATGAGTATTTATAGAGTTAAACAATTTTTTAAAGCCATTACAGCAAAAATAAGCAATGATGATATTGAATTTATAAATAAGTATTTAGATGATAATGAGAAAAAAATATTTAATGAGTTAAAAGTTTATGATAAAAAGCATTGTTTAAATGTAGCTAAGGAAATTGAGCTTTATTTAAATAATAATAGTGGAATTAAATTAAGTATAGGCAAGGATGATTTAATAAAGGCTGGCATATTACATGATATTGGTAAAATAAATAGAAATTTAAATCCAATAGAAAAATCAGTGCTAGTCATTGCTGATAAAATTACAAAGGGGAAACTTAGAAGTTATAGTAATATAAAATTTATAAATGTATATTATAATCATGGTGAATTAGGATATGAAAAATTAAAAAAATATAATTATGATAAAGATTTTTTAAAATTAATAAAAAATCATCATAATAATACATTTAATAATGAGGCTATGAAAATTTTAAAGGAAAGTGATGATAAAAATTAATTTAAATATATGTTTAAATTATCTATTCAATAAAGTTTTTTAAATGTTAGAATGTATTATAGGCAAGAAATACATATAAAGGAGGTATAAAATGAATTCAAAAGAACGTAGAAGTAATATAGTAAATATGCTAGTAGGTGGAAATAAACCACTAAAAGGGCAAGAACTTGCTGAAAAATTTAATGTTACAAGACAAGTTATAGTAAAAGATGTGGCAATAATAAGAGCTGAAGGTACAAGCATAATAGCAACTCCAGAAGGATATTTAATTTCAAAGTATGAAGAAAATAGGATAAGAAAAGTAATAGCAGTTAGTCACGATAGAGATGAAATGAATGTTGAGTTAAATACTATTGTTAAGTATGGTGGTATCGTAGAAGATGTTATAGTTGAGCATCCTCTTTATGGAGAAATAAAATCTATGCTTATGATAAAAAATTTAAATGATGTAGAAAAATTTGTTTCTAAATTTAAAAATACAGAGGCTGAACCATTATCTTTATTAACTAATGGAGTACACGTTCATACAATAAGTGCAGAAAGTGAAAAACAAATAATAGATATATTAAAAGAATTAGAAGAAAAAAATATTTTAATTGATAATGGATAAAAATATTTAAAAGAGGTGAGTTATTTGAAAAAGAAGAAATTCGCGTTATATTTTATAATAGTAGTTATAGCTATATTGGCAATAGGGATATCAAGTATAAATGTAATTGTTGATTATCAATGGTTTAAAGAACTAGGATATTTATCTGTGTACTTTAAAAAACTTGTATCTATTGCTAAGTTAATGGTGCCTATATTTTTGATAACATTTATAGCAATAACATTATATTATATTAGTTTAAGACCAAGTATAAGAAAAAGTAAAAAAATTATAGAAATTAATAAAAAACAAGAAAAGAAAAAGTTAGCTAAATTCTCTGTATTTAATGCACTTATATCATTAGTATTTTCATATGTATTTTCATCAACTTATTGGTATAAGATATTAGAGTTTTCTAATTCAACAAACTTTAATTTAACAGACCCTATATTTAATAAAGATATTTCATTCTTTATGTTTAAATTGCCATTAATAAAATCATTACAAGCAGCATTTATAAGCTTATTAATTATATTTGTTGTTGTAACATTTATGATATATATAGGAATTGTAACAAAAGATAAAGTTAAAAGCACATTATCTAGGGAAGAAGCATTCAAAGATTTTAAACATGGAATTAGAAATTTTGCAGGAAAACAATTAGCAATTATAACAACATTACTTATGATTGCAATAGGAATAGGTTATATTATAAAAGCCTGGGAACTTGTCTATTCTCCAAATGGTACTGTTTTTGGTGCTAGTTATACAGATATAAAAGTTAGTTTAAGATTTTATAAAGTTATAGCAGTTGTTTCTATAGTTTCATCTTTAGTTGTATGCTTCAGTATAATAAAATCTAAAGTAAAACCAATATTAATGTCTATAGGACTTATTGTGATATTAATAGTTGGAGAAAATGTAGCATCACTAGCAGTAAAAGGTTTTATTGTTCAATCAAATGAGAAGACATTAGAAAAACCTTATATAGAAAATAATATAAATTATACAAAGCAAGCATTTAATATTGATGATATAGCTGAAAATAGTTATGAAATAAAAAATAATTTAACAGCAAAAGAAATAGAGAATAATAGTGATATTATAAACAATATAAGAATAAATTCTCATGTACCAGCATTAGAGTTTAATAATCAATTTCAATATATAAGGTATTACTATGGATTTGATGATATGGATATAGATAGATACAATATAAATGGAGATTATAGTCAAGTATTTATATCAGCAAGAGAGCTAGACTTAGACAAACTAGATGAAAATTCAAATACATGGCAAAATAGACACTTAGCCTATACACATGGATATGGAATAACTATGAGTAAAGTTAATTCTGTTACAAGTGAAGGACAGCCAGATTTCATTATAAACAATATTCCAGTACAAAATTCAACAGACATAGGACTAGATAATCCTAGGATATACTTTGGAGAAAGCACTAATGATTATAGTATAGTAAATACTAAACTTGGTGAAATAGATTATCCTATGAATGGTGAAAATGTTACTAACAATTATGATGGTGATGCAGGAATAAAAATGTCATTACTAAATAGATTAATATTTACTTTAAAATATCAAAATCCTAAGTTTATATTATCTCAGGATATAACAAGTGATAGTAAAATTTTAATAAATAGAAATATAAAAGAAAGAGTTTTAAAAATAGCTCCTTTCTTAAAATATGACCAAGATCCATATGTAGTTATAGATAATAATCAATTATATTGGGTAATGGATGCATACACTGTAAGCAATAAGTATCCATACTCACAGCCTGTAGACGGTATTAACTATATTAGAAACTCAATTAAGGTAGTTATAAATGCATATGATGGTTCAACTAATTTCTATATTGCAGATAAGAATGATCCTATAGCAGAAACTTATGGAAAGGTATTCCCAGAGTTATTTAAAGACATAAGTGAAGTTCCAGAATCATTAAGGTCTCATTTTAAATATCCAGAGGATTTATTTAAAATACAATGTGATGTTTTAGGAAAATACCATGTAAAAGATGCTGGTGTGTTTTATAATGGAGATGATGTTTGGACAATTTCTAATAATGAAGATAAAGTAGAAGATGAAGAAAAACAAAAAGATTCATCTTATGTTGTTATGAAATTACCAGGTGAGCAAAAAGAGGAAATGGTTGTACTTGAATATTTCAACACTAAGGGAAGAGACAATATGGTTTCTATGTTTGGTGTAAGAATGGATGGAGAAAATTACGGAAAAATGTTCCTTTATAAATTCCCTAGCTCAGGAACAGTATATAGTCCAATGTTATTCCAAAAGAAAGTTCACCAAGACCCAGATATATCAAAGGAATTATCACTTTGGGATACTAAGGGATCAGAAGTACAATTTGGCGATACAATTATAGTACCAATTGAAAATTCTCTATTATATGTAGAACCTCTTTATTTAAGAGCAGCAGGAGAAAAGAGTATTCCAGAAATGAAAAATGTAATAGTTGGATATGGTGATGAAATTGTATTAGCTACTAGTATAGATTCAGCTTTAACTCAACTTTTTGATTATAATAATAAACAAAACAATAAAGTAGATGGTAAGACTGAAAATGGTACTTTGGTAGGAAAAGATGCAAAACAATTACAGGATATATATAATAGTGCGCTTGAAGCACAAAAATCTGGAGATTGGGCTAAATATGGAGACTATATAAAGAAATTAGGAGATGAAATAGATAAACTAATAAAATAGTACAACTGTAAGGAGGAAAAATGGATTACGATGTACTTATATTAGGTGGCGGCATGATTGGATGTGCCGTTGCCTATGAATTATCTAAATATAATTTAAATATAGCAGTAATAGAAAAAGATTATGATATAGGATCAGATGCAGCACTTATAAATACAGCTACTATATATGATGGATTAGAATGTACTGATACAATAAGTTCATCTTTAATAAGAAAAGGAAACTTAATGTTTGATGAGTATGTTGAAAAATTTAATGTGCCATTTAAGAGAGTAGGATCTTTATATATAGCTAAGGATGAAAATCAAAAAAAATATATAGAGGACATGTATTCAAGAGCTAAAGAAAAAAATATCAATGAAGTAAAACTTTTAAATAGAGATGAAAGTAAAAGAATAGAACCTAATATTAGTGATGATGTAATAAAATCACTATACATTCCTAATACAGGTGTTGTATGTGCTTATGATTTAGCACTTGCATATGGAGAAATTGCTTTTGATAATGGTGTAAAATTTAAATTAGAAGAAGAAGTTTTAAATATAGAAAAAATGTCAAAAGGATTTAAGGTTGAAACAACAAGAAATAAGTTTACATGCAAAATTGTTATTAATACAACTTCAGAAAAAGAATTAGGAAAAGAATTAAATAAAGATAAAATAGAAGAAGGTATAAAAAATAATCTTAAGTACTTTGTATTAAACAAGAAATATGACTCTTTATATTCTAATATTATATTCGATATCCATAATAGTGAGAGAAGATATATAAGACCAACTATGGATGGAAAAATAATAGGTGCATTTAGTACTGGAAAAAGTGCAAATTATGATATGGTCATAGATAAATTATCATCATTAATAGGAAAGATAGATGGACATAAGATAAAAATGGTACTTGATTGGAGTTTATATGATGAACCAGTAGTTATAGATGACTCATTATCAGAAAAAGGATACTTGAATATAAGAGCTAAGCATTTTGGCAAAGTAACCATGACACCAGCAATTGGAGAAATAGTGTGCAAAATGGTTGTAAATAATTTTAACTGCATATTAAAAAAAGACTTTATTGATAAACGAAGAGAGTATTATAGATTTAAAGATTTAAGTAACAATGAAAGAAATAATCTTATAAAAGTTGATAATAAATATGGCAAGATTATTTGCTTGTGTGAAGGTGTTACAGAAGGTGAAATAGTTGATGCTATAAGAAGACCTTTGGGTGCAAGAACTGTAGAAGGTGTCAGAAGGAGGACTAATTCAGGGCTTGGAAGTTGTAGGGGAGCTTATTGTAATGAAGTTATATCTGAAATATTGGCAAGAGAGACTAATAAGCCTATAACAGACATAGTAAAAAATACAAAAAATTCTAAAGTAGCATTAAGTAGAATAAAAGAGTTTGATACAATGTAGGTGAGTAATTATGGAAGGTAAAGATGTATTTACAACAGTAGTGAGGGTAAAAGGTTCAAAGATACATGAGGTTGTTCCTGTAAGAAGTACTGAAGCTATAGATAAGAATTTATGGATTGAGTGTTCTAAAGCTTTGTGTAGGATACATGTTGGGCCACCTATAAATATAGGTGATATAATATGTAAAAATATACTTAATACTAATGTAGATATAGTTGCTACCAAAAAAATAGGTAGAAATTTATAAAGTAATATATACAAAAAGAAGCTAGATTTTAAAATATTAATTATTTTAGATTCCAGCTTCTTTTATTAAGAGTAATTTTAAAACTAAAAATAATGACTATATAATGAATTTGAATGTTGACAAACATAAAAATAAATATTAAAATTATTCTAAAAATAAAAAACATTAAACCTTTGAAGAGAATAGTAGTAAATTTATAATGTTAAGAGAGTCAGTGGGTGGTGAAAACTGATACATTACTATTTATGAATCCGACTCTGAGGGACTGTGATGAGCAGTACGGTATAAAACCGTTATTTTAATTAAGAGAAATAATTTATATTATTTAATTAGGGTGGCAACGCGGAGTTATTCGTCCCTTTGGGGGCTATAACTCTTTTTTTATTGGGAAAAATAATTATATAAAAGTTGGAGGAATATATCATGTTAGATTTAAAAAAAATTCGTAATAATAAAGAAGAGATAAAAAAAGCATTAAACGATAGAGGTGAAAACTTTGATGTTTCAGTAATCGATGAGGTTGTTAAATTAGATAAAAGAAGAAGAGATATATTAATAGAAGTTGAGGAATTAAAAAAGAAAAGAAATACTGACTCAACAAAGATACCTATGTATAGAAAAGAAGGAAAAGATGTTACTGAAATAATGACAGAAATGAAATTATTATCAGATAGAATAAAAGAATTTGATATTGAACTAAATGAAATAGATGAAAAAATAAAATATATAATGCTTAGAATACCAAACATTCCACATCCAGAAGTTCCTAATGGAGAAACAGATGAAGATAATGTGGAAGTAAAAAAATTTGGAGAGCCAAGAAAATTTGAATTTGAACCTAAAGAGCATTGGACAATAGGTACTGAAAGAAATATTTTAGATTTTGAGGCAGGTGGAAAAATAACAGGGTCAAGATTTACTGTATATAAAGGTTTAGGTGCAAGACTTGAGAGAGCGATAATAAGCTTTTTCTTAGATAAACATGTTGATGAAAATGGATATACTGAAATATTACCACCATATATGGTTAATAGAACTAGCATGATAGGAACAGGACAATTACCTAAATTTGAAGAAGATGCATTTAAAGTTACCAATACTGACTATTTCCTAATACCAACAGCAGAGGTTCCAGTAACTAACTTATATAGGGATGAAACTATAGAGGGGGATAAGTTACCTATAAAACATGCAGCTTATAGCGCTTGTTTTAGATCAGAAGCAGGTTCTGCAGGAAGAGATACAAGAGGACTTGTAAGACAACATCAATTTAATAAAGTTGAACTTGTTAAATTTGTTAAGCCAGAGGATTCATATAAAGAATTAGAAAGTTTAGTACAAGATGCAGAGAGTGTATTACAAGCATTAAAATTACCATATAGAATAGTTAAAATATGTAAAGGTGATTTAGGATTTACTGCGGCATTTAAATATGATATAGAAGTTTGGATGCCAAGTTATAATAGATATGTAGAAATATCAAGTTGTAGTAACTTTGAAGACTTTCAAGCAAGACGTGCAAATATAAAATATAAGGAAGATATTAAAAGTAAGCCAAATTTTGTTCATACATTAAATGGTTCAGGTGTTGCTATTGGAAGATGTCTAGCAGCAATTCTTGAAAACTATCAAAATGAAGATGGAACAGTTACTATACCAGAAGTTTTAGTACCTTATATGGGTGGAAAAACAATTATAAAATAATGAGATAAAATATAAATAGATGGATTTTAAATCAATTATTTTTAAAGTCCATCTAATGATATCTTAGTTAATTTTTAAAACTTAGAATTAAAGTATTAAGTTGTAAAAATGAAAATATAAATTATATTTTCTATAAAACCTGTAAAATAAACCTTTTACTAAAATTTAATTCAATAAAATTGAATTAATAAATTAAATTTCGTATTATTTTGAAAAAAACTCTTGACAGTTAAATGCAAAGTAAATATAATATTAGTTGTGACACGGAGAGATGGTCGAGTTGGTTTAAGGCACCGGTCTTGAAAACCGGCGTGCGTGATGAGCGCACCGTGGGTTCGAATCCCACTCTCTCCGCCAAACATTGGAGAAATACTCAAGAGGCCGAAGAGGCGCCCCTGCTAAGGGCGTAGGTCGGGTAACCGGCGCGAGGGTTCAAATCCCTCTTTCTCCGCCATATAAATTTAATAAATAAGTTACGGAAAGATGGTCGAGTTGGTTTAAGGCACCGGTCTTGAAAACCGGCGTACGTGATGAGCGTACCGTGGGTTCGAATCCCACTCTCTCCG
>NZ_JBWKMH010000018.1:0-57130 GCF_056431285.1 Clostridium amazonense
ACTCGTTCTTCTTCAGTATATTTTCTAATAAAATTTTCACTCATAATGCACCCCTCCATTCATTAATCCTAGTATAATTCCATTTGAATTATGAGTCTACATTTCTATAGGGGCCTATGAGCTGTCCACTGTCAGTTGTCCATTGTCAATTTTAAAAAATATAGATTGAAATTTACAGTTAAAATTTTAGGTTGAAACATGAATAGCTTAAAGGTTCAGATTGGAGTCCTAGATAAGGGGAAGGAGAGATAGAGATGGGTCTTGAGATTAATAATATAAGCAAGAGGTATGGAGAGTTAAAAGCTTTAGATAATGTTAGTTTTAAAATTAATAATGGTATGTTTGGGCTTTTAGGGCCTAATGGTGCAGGAAAAACAACACTTATGAGGACTATAACTACACTTCTTCCAATTGAAGAAGGAAGTATAACTTATAATGATATTAAGTGGCAAAATGGCGATGAAGTTAGAAAGATTATTGGATATTTACCTCAGCATTTTTCAATTTATAAAAATTTAAAAGTTTATGAAGCACTAGAGCATATGGCAATTTTAAAAAATGTGGATAATGCAAAAGAAGAAGTTAGTAGTGTTTTAAATAAGGTTAATTTATATTCCGACAAGAATAAGAAAATAAAACAATTGTCTGGTGGTATGTTAAGAAGAGTAGGGATAGCTCAAGCCATTTTAGGAAATCCTAAAATTTTAGTTGTAGATGAGCCTACAGCAGGATTAGATCCTGAAAATAGAATTAAGTTTAGAAATTTACTAAGAGATATAAGTAAAGATAGGATAATTATAATATCAACACACATAGTAGAAGATATTGAAAACACTTGTAATGAAATTGGGATATTAAAAAAAGGTAGCTTATTATTTAGTGGAAATGTTATAGATTTCCTAGAGAAAGCAAAAGGTCATATTTACGAAGTTGATGTAAATAGAGAGGAATTTAATGATATTTCAAGTAGAGTTAGAATAATAAGTAGTAAAACATTTATAGATGAATATAATATTAGATTTTTAATTAAAAATGAAAATGAATTTATACCTAAAAATGCAAAAGTAGTATCACCATCTTTAGAAGATGCTTATCTTTATGTTGCAGGGAGAGATGCAAATGAATAGTAAGGATGTATTTGAAAAAAAATTTATTTTTGATTTTAAAAGTTTAGGAATAAATGCATTTTTCCCAATAATAATAAGTTTTATATCTATAATTTTTATTATAGGACATTTAAATGAAGAGCATATACTTACTAGTGTAATAAACATTTCTGAAACTTTTATACCAATGACAGCAGGATGGATAAGTATATTTTTATTTTATGATTCATTGGAAAAAGGTGGAAATGAAGTGATTTTTACTTATCCAGTAAAGAGAAGCAGCCTTGGAATAAAAAGAGTTTTAACATTCTTTTTTGTGTATGCAATATCTATAGTATTTTATTTATTAATAGTTCAAAGTTTAATTAAACAAGAGATATTCTTATCACTATATATTCAGCTTTTAGTAGAAGGAGTATTTTTTTGTGCTTTAGGATTTCTTATTATGTCATTGACTTCTAATTCGGGTATATCCATAGTTGTTTTGGTAATATACAATATAGTGAGCATACTTACAGCTAAAAAATATTTTGGATTTTTAAATGTTTTTTACTTTAATGCCCAGTTGTTAAATTTTAAAGATATATTTCTAGTAGGAATAAAGCCAATTTTATATTCTATAGTATTATTTACAATTGGACAATGGAATTTTAATAAGGTAATGAAGAGATGAATTTAGAAGTGTTATAAGAAAATCTAAAATTTTCATAAAAAATAGAAATAAAATAATTAAATTATGGAAACAATATTTTTATGATTATTAAAATATTTATGAGAATTTAGAGGTGAGTTTATGAGACTTCCGAAGCACATAGGAATTATACCAGATGGAAATAGAAGATGGGCTATGGCAAATGGTTTAAGCAAGGAAAAAGGATATGATAGTGGAATAGAGCCGGGATTAAGTCTTTTTAATCTTTGTAAAAATGCTGGAATTGATGAAATAACATACTATGGTTTCACGACAGATAATGCTAAAAGACCAGATAATCAAAAAAAGGCTTTTACAGAGGCGTGTATAAACGCAGTAAAAATATTATCAAAGGAAGATGCAGAGTTATTAGTTATAGGAAATAAAGATTCTAAGGTGTTTCCAAAAGAGTTAGTGCCGTACACACAAAGAAAAGTGTTTGGCAAGGGTGGAATGAAGGTTAATTTTTTAGTGAATTATGGTTGGGAATGGGATTTAAATGAATTAAAAAGTGGAGATGTAAGTAAAAAGAATGTAGATAACAATATAAAATCTAAAGATATATCAAGGATAGATCTTATAATTAGATGGGGTGGTAGAAGACGGTTAAGTGGATTTTTACCAGTTCAATCAGTATATTCAGATTTTTATATTATTGATGATTATTGGCCAGAGTTTAAACCAGAACATTTTTATCAGGCACTACAATGGTATGATAAACAAGATGTTACATTAGGTGGTTAAAGTATTAAAAAAGGAACTAAGTTTTTTCTTAGTTCCTTTTTAATATTATGCAATAGAGTTTTTTTCAAGCATAATAGAATTAGCTAAATCAATTGCATCATCTATACAATTAGTTATATAACTTTCTTTAAATCTTTTAACCATGCCCATATTATTTAAAATTTTAAATGGCTGAGGTTGAATTCCGCATAATATAAGTTTTATATTATTTTTAGAACAGAATTTTTCTATTGATTCTAGTGCATTATAAGCACTTATATCCATAACTTTAGTGTTGTTCATTTTTAATATTAATATTTTATTTAATGATTCTGTTAAAATTGAATCATTTAAAGTGTCTGTTACAGCAAAGAAAAGAGGACCATCTATTTCAAAAATTGAAATGTTATCTTTAAAATCTTCTTTGATATTTTTATGATTAACTACTTCATTTACTTCTGTATGAACAGTCATTCTTCTAATGAATAGACACATTGCAATAAGCATTCCGGCTTCTATTGCTATTACAAGATCAAAGATAACTGTTAAGAAGAATGTTGCTAAAAGTACTATTAAATCACTTTTAGGTGCTTTAATCATTTCTTTCATTTCTTTCCATTCACCCATATTATAAGAAACAACCATGAGGATTGCAGCTAGGGTAGTTAAAGGAATGAATTTTGCTAGAGGCATGAATACTTTCATTATTAAAAGTAATGTTAAAGCATGTACAATTCCTGAAATAGGACTTCTACCACCATTTTTTACGTTAGCAGCAGTTCTAGCAATTGCACCAGTTGCAGGAATACCTCCAAATAATGCAGAGCCTATGTTACCAACACCTTGAGCAATAAGTTCCATGTTAGAATCATGTTTATCATCAATCATTTTATCAGAAACAACAGCTGATAGTAATGATTCTATTCCAGCAAGTATAGCAATTGTAAATGCTGGTTGTATAAGCTTAGTTACAGTGCCAAAATCTATTTTAGGAATAGTTGGCATTGGAATCTTAGAGCTTATTTCTCCAAATTGACTTCCAATTGTTGCTACAGGCAAATCAAATATATATACTACTGAAGTTGCAATTATTAGTGCAACTAAAGAACCTGGTATAGTTTTATTAATCTTAGGCCATAAAAGTATTATAGCAAGAGAAAAAACACCAACTAATAAAGTAATTAAACTAGTAGTATTTATATTTGATATAAATGAAACAACCTTAGGTATAAACTCAGAAGGTACTTTATCAATTGAAAGTCCTAAAAAATCTTTTATTTGAGTTGTAAATAAAGTTACAGCAATTCCTGAAGTAAATCCAACGGTTATTGGATAAGGAATAAATTTTATAAGTGAACCAAGTTTACAAATACCAAATAATATAAGGATAATTCCAGCCATGAAAGTTGCAATTATTAAACCATCTACTCCATGTTCTGCTATTATTCCATAAACAATTACAACAAAGGCTCCAGTAGGTCCACCAATTTGAACTTTACTTCCACCAAGAAATGAAATGAAGAATCCAGCTATAATAGCCGTAATTAATCCTTTTTCTGGACTTACACCAGAAGAAATTCCAAGAGCCACCGAAAGAGGTAATGCAATAATAGCAACAATTATTCCAGCAATTACATCTTTGAAAAGTTGCTCTTTAGAAAATGACTTGTCATTAACTAAATCAAAAATTTTAGGTTTAGTCATTAAAAATCCCTCCTATTAAATTTTAATAGTGCATAAAAAACAAATATATTTAGACACGGAAAAAAAACAATTATGTTTTCTTTAAATATTAAATAAAATAATTGCTAAATTTATAATCTAAAATATTTTATTTTTAAAAGCACGTGCTTTTTTACAAACCATTTATAATTATAATACTTATATAAAAATCTTCAAGAGAAATTTAAAAAATAGTTCATAAAAAGTTAAATAAATAAATATTTACAAAAAATTAAACAAAAAATGAGAATTTTATTTAAAAATAATCAGAAAAATTTAAAAAATATGGATTATTTTTGGTATAATATATTAAAGGGTTCAATGTATAAACTAAAATATTAACTTGGAACCACAGTGTAGCATTTAAAGGGAAGGGTGGCAATTAGATGAAGATAGGATTAGTTTTAGCAGGTGGTGGAGCTAAGGGGGCATATCAAATAGGTGCTTTTAAAGCTTTGAAAGAATTGAAGATAGATAAATATATAAGTGTTTTGGCAGGTACTTCTATTGGTGCTCTTAATGCAATGCTTTTAATGCAGGATGATTTGGAGTTATCAGAAAGTATATGGGGGACTATAACTCGTGAAAAGATTTTACCTATAGATGAAAAAGATTTAAATAAGAAAAGTTTCCTTATATCATTAGGATTAAAGAATATTAATTTTATAAAAAAACATATGCCAAAGATGATATCAGGTGGAAATATTTCAAGAGAAGGTCTTGATGAGATAATGGAAGTTTTAGATTTTAATAAAATAAAGGAAAATAAAATGGTTTGTTATGCTGCATGCACAGAGGTACCATCATTAATGCCAAAATATTTTAAAGTTAATGATTATGAACCAGAAGATATAAAAAAAATATTACTTGCAACTTCAGCATTACCAATGATATATGAATGTGAAGAAATAGAATGTACTAAATATTTAGATGGAGGTATAGTTGATAATATTCCAATACAACCAGTTTATGGAGAAGGATGTGACATTATAATAATAATACATCTGTCTAAAGAAACTCCAGTAAATAAAAAAATGTATCCTAATACTAATATAATTGAAATTACTCCATCAGAAATAGAAGAAGGAGTACTGGATGGAACATTAGACTTCACTATAGAAAGTGCTAAAAAGAGAATGAAATTAGGATATGATAATACTATGGAAATGTTTCAGCCAATATTTAAAATTTTTGAATTTATAAAACAAAATGAAATAGCAGAGGAATTAAATAAAAAAGTTGTAAATGAAGAAATTTATGAGAATAGAACAGAAGGTTTTGTTGAAGGCATAAAACATATATTTGCTAAGAAAAAAGATTAAAATTATAAATAAAAGCATGAATTTTTATGTTCATGCTTTTATATTTTATATAAGTTTATTTACTTTAATTTCTCCATCAACTATAGTCATTAGGATGTTGATATTTTTTATTTTATTACTTTCTATAGAAAAGATGTCTTTATCTAATACAACCATATCAGCAAGTTTACCTGTTTCTAGTGTGCCTTTTATATTTTCTTCAAAAGAGCTATATGCACCATTTATGGTGTATGATTTTAGGGCATCTAAAACAGATAGTTTTTCATTTGGCAGCCAACCGTTTTTAGGATAATTTTGAAGATCTGTACGGTTAACAGCACAGTGAATACCATTCATAACATTAAAATGTTCTACGGGGCAATCTGAACCACTAGATATAGAAATGCCCATGTTATTCATTGTATTAAAGGCATAGGTGTCTTTTGCTTTTTCTGTGCCAATTCTATTTTCAACTATGTGTAAATCATAGTGAAGAAATATTGGCTGTATATATGCAAGAGTATTTAATTTTTTCATCTTATTTAAAGAATTTTTAGTTGTAAGTTGACAATGAACAATACCATGACGTAGTGGATTAGAAGTTTCAGAAAATTTCTCATAGGAATCTAAAACCAAGTCTATGGCTTTATCACCAATGGCATGAACAGCTACTTGCATATTGTTGTCATTAGAAAGTTTAATGAATTCATCTAAAGTATATTTATCTAAATTTGCAATTCCTAAATTATTTTTATCATCTTCATAAGGTGTATTTAGTAGAGCAGTTCTACCACCTAAAGCACCATCTAAAAGTAATTTTAATGGACCGATTTTAAAGAAATTGTTTCCACTATGAAATTTAATTTTATTATTATTAAGATACATTTTAAATTCTGAAATGTTTTCGAATAAACATTGTTCATAAACTCTTACAGGTAGTTTGTTTTCTAATGAAAGTTCACTGAAAGCTTTCAAAACAATATCACAATCTCGAATTGGCAATGCACAAAAATCATCACTTTGTACTGAGGTTATACCATTTTCTAATAGTTCATTACAAGTGAGTAAAATCATTTTTTTCAATTCTTCTAAAGAAGGATTTTTTATAATGCTATTAAGTAAATTAAGTCCATCTTCGGAAAAAAGTCCTTTTTCTAAGTTAATATGATTATTTTCTAAACATTCATTAGTAGTTTTTAAAAGCTCTATAGCTTTTGAATTACAAATAGATATATGGCCACAAGCTCTTTTAAGGATTATTGGAATTTCAGTAGATATTTTATCTAAATCTAACCTTGTAGGAATTCTTTTTTCTTTAAAATTATCTTGGTTCCAACCACGGCCAATAAGCATATCATTTTTATTTAATTTATTATATATAATATAATTTTTAGATTCAGTAATTAAATCATCTATAGATGTGCAGTTAGATAAATTTAGTTTTGATTTAAAGTATCCATAACCTAAAAGATGCATATGACTGTCATTAAAACTAGGTAACATAACTTTATTATCAAGATTAATAATTTTTTCATATTCATGCTGAACATTTTTTATGTCACTTTTATGTCCAAGAAAAGAAATAGTATTATCTTTAATACCTAATACTTCATAAGTAGAATTATTCTCATCTAAAGAATGTATGTTACCATTAATAAATAATATATTCATTACAATATCCCCCATAAATTTAAATAAAAGTTATATATTATAGTATATCAATAAAATATTTCAAATTACATAGAATTCTAAGTTTGAATTTTTATTCATGTTTCTTGATGAAAGAAAAAGTTTTTCAATTGATACTAGCGACATTACAGTTTGTTAATATAGTTATATTTGGAACCAGTTTACAATTGAAAATTGAAAGTTATGGTTAATATTAAAACTATGGTTAGTAAGAATATTATAGTGGGGAATTCATTCTCCAACATGAATTTTTTATGGATAAATATTATATTAATTTTATTTGAAGTACAAATAAAACAGTGTAGCGGGGATTTCAATCCTTGAAGATATCCATCATAATTAATTCCCAATATAAAAAGAAGACTAAAATGTAATAGTAGTATCATTTGATAAAGATGGTATTTAAAAATTGAAAACCTATAAATAGATTAAGAAATATATATAAATATTTATAGTTATGGTATAATTTAAGCACGAAAAAAACATAAATTATAAATATAATGTCATTAAAAGGAGATTGAAGAAGATTTATGGAGCTAAGTGTATATTTAAAAGAAAAAAAAGAACCTGTAGTTTATAAAGGTGATAGAATAGATGTTTTGGATTTTACAATGAATGGTGTAAAATATAAACAAATAAGGTACTTTAGAAATGGATTTAGCAAAAGTGAATTAATAGAGGAAAGTTTAATAAATAAAACCCAATTAAAAAAGTAAAATAAGTCTCATTTAAAATAGATGGGACTAAAAATAAAATACAGAAAATTTAAACAAAAGGGTTGTTGATGGGGGGAGAAGTATGGGGAAAAGGAAAAGTTTAAAATTAAAAAATGAATTGATTATTATTGTTTTAATAGCAAGTATAATTCCAATAGCTATATTAGGTATTAATCTTATTAAATCGGAATACAAAACGGCTAAAGAATTATTCGTAAATGAAACATATAAAAAACTTAAGGGTGTTGAAAAAGAAATTGAATCATTAGTCATAAAAAATAGAGAATTTATAGAGGTATTATCAGAAACACCATATATTAGAGAAGCATTTAATAGTAATATTAATAATGAAAACACATTAAAAGTGTTCAAAACTTTAAAAGAATCTAATATTAATATATCATCTGTTTATATGGGGGGAGAAAATAAGCAAACATTGTTATATCCTAATAATGGATTGGATGATAATTATGATCCAACCACAAGGGAATGGTATATAAAGGCAAAAGAACAGGATACAACTTTGGTTACACCACCATATTTAGATGCATTTACATCAACAGATATAATAACAATATCCAGAAAAGTATTAAGTGAAGATAAGAAATTAATTGGTGTATTAGCAATAGATATTCAATTAGATAAACTTTCAGAAATAGTGTCAAAGTGCGAAATCGGAGAAAATGGATTTACATTTATGGCATATAATGATGAAAATATAATAGCTAGTAGTAATAAGGAGTTTTTATCCAAAACTGTTAGTGAACAACAATTTGGAAAAGCATTAAAAGGTATAGAAAAAGAGGGAATAGTTAAATTAAATGATAAAAAGTATGTTGTTGAAAAAATAAAAAATGATAATGTTGGTTATACAACATATGGATTTATAGATGAAGAGGAAATATATTCATTAAGTATAAAAAATATAATAAGTCCATTAATAATGATATTAGTATTGTTAATAATTATAGGGACAATAATTGTTTTATTTTCAAAGAGAATTGAACAAATATGCACTAGAATAACCAATGTTTTAATAGAATGTAAAAATAAAAATTTTACTAGAAGAATAGATACTAATAATATAATCACACAAGAATTTAGTGATATCTCTGAGTGTACCAATCTTATGATAGATGATATAGTGAAAATTTTAGATGTGGCAGGAAATACATCAAAGGAATTAGCTAGAGAATCAGAAGAAGTAAATTCAATAGTAAATGAATTTAAAGAAGTTATAAATAACATAGCAGAAGCAATGTCACAGTTATCTAATGGAACTATAGAGCAAGCTAATTCATTAGAAGAAAGTGTTGAATTATCTTTAGAATTAGGAAATCAATTAAATGAAGCTACAAAATCTTCAGAAGAAGTTAAAAATATTTCTAATAATGTTGAAGAGAAAACTCAAATAGGGAAAAATACTATTGTTGAATTAAATAATATACAAAAAGAAAGTGATGTTTCTATATGTAATGTGGTAGAAAAATCTAAAGTATTACATGAAAATTCTAAAAAAATAAATAGTATAATTGATACTATGAAATCTATAACAGATCAAACTAATTTGCTTGCGTTAAATGCAAGTATAGAAGCTGCTAGAGCTGGAGAAGCAGGAAGAGGATTCTCTGTTGTTGCAGATGAAATAAGAAAATTAGCTGAACAATCAAAAATATCGGCAAATGAAATAGAAAACATAATAAATGTAAATATAAATGATATAGATATGGTTATATTAGAAATTAAAAAATCCAAAGAAAGTATAGAAGAAACTTCTAATAATGTAGATGGAACATTTAAAATTTTTAATGATATAAATGAAGCTATAAAAAATTTAAATAATTTTATTATTAAAGTAAATGAAAATTTAATAAAAATAGATGAATCAAAAAATTTATTTATTGAAAAAATACAAAATGTTTCAGCAGTATCAGAAGAAGCAGCAGCTTCTACAGAAGAGGTTACGGCATCTACAAATAATCAAGCTGAAAAAATAGAGGAATTAAATGTATCATCTCAAAATTTGAAAAAGTTAGCTAATAATATCTATGATATTATAGATGAATTTAAAATAGAGTAAATTTTACACAAAATAGTTATCTTAAATGTTAAGATAACTATTTTGTATTTATATAGAAATTTGAAGTTTTTATATGTTAAATATAATTATTTTACGTATGTATCCTATATTGACCAAGTTATAAAAAAATAGTAAACTATTTTTGTAAACTGGGTAAACAATAAAAGTTTACAAAAATAGAGAGGTAAGTTATGAAAAATAAAATAAGGGAATTAAAACATAAAATTTTAAGTGGACAAGATATTAATCTAGAAGAAGCTTTAGAAGTAATAAATATAGAAGCGGAAAATAAAGAAGCTTTAGAGGAACTTTTTGTTGGTGCTAATGAAATAAGAAAAAAATTTAATGGGGACATAGTAGATCTTTGTACAATTATGAATGTAAAAAGTGGAAGATGTAGTGAAGATTGCAAGTATTGTGCTCAGTCAATTCATTATAAAACAGGAATAGATGAATTTTCATTATTAGATGAAGAGGAAGTTTTAAAGGAAGCTAAAATTAATGAAATGGAAGGAGCAAATAAGTTTTCTTTAGTTTCAAGTGGTAGAGGAATAATCAATGGAAGTGAATTTGAAAAATTGCTTAAAATATATAAAAGGTTAAAAAAAGAAACTAAACTTCATTTGTGTGCATCTCATGGAATTATTACATATGAACAGGCAATAAAGTTAAAAGAATCTGGTGTTGAAATGTATCATCACAATATAGAAAGTTGCGAGAATTTTTACAAAAATATATGTAGCACACATAGTTATGAAGATAGAATAAATACTATTAAAAATGTAAAAAAGGCAGGTCTTAAGATATGTTCAGGAGGAATTTTAGGTCTTGGAGAAAGTAGAGAAGAAAGAGTTAAGATGGCTTTTGAACTAAAAGAATTAGGTGTAAATTCAATTCCTTTAAATATATTAACACCTATTAAGGGAACACCTTTTGAAAGTAATGAAAAGGAAAATCCAATTGAACTTATAAAAACTATGGCTGTGTTTAGATATATAAATCCAAAGATAGTAATAAGATATGCAGGCGGTAGAATGCAATTAAAGGAAAATCAAAGATTAGGATTAAAAGCAGGTATAAATGGAGCTCTTACAGGAAATTTTTTAACAACTATAGGAAGCACTATTGAGAGTGATAAGAAAATGATAGAAAGTGAAAATTTAAAAATTATAGAAAATATTTAGATTAGGAAGTGTTTAAATGAAATCATTATTTATTGTTGGAACTGATACTGATGTTGGAAAGACTTTTATAAATGGATTATTTACATATAAGTTAAAGGATTCTAATGTAATTTCTTACAAGCCTGTACAAAGTGGGTGTATGGAAAATGGTAAGTTTTATATTTGTGATGTAGAGTTTGTAAATAAACTTTGTAAATTTAATGATGAAAAGAAAAAAGATATGAACACTTATGCGTTAGGTGAAGCTGTATCACCACATTTAGCAGCTGAAATGGATGATGTAAAAATATGTAAAGAAAAAATTATTAAAGAATATGGTAAGTTGAAAAATAAATATGATTATGTAGTAGTTGAAGGGGCTGGAGGGTGTATAGTTCCAATAATTAGAGATGAATATTATATGTGTGATTTAATAAGAGATTTAAATAGTTCAGTTGTGGTAGTTGCAAGTACAAAAGTAGGTTCAATTAATCATACATTACTTACTATAGAATATTTAAAATCTAAAAATATAAAAATCAATGGTATTGTGTTTAATGGATATTCAAATAATTTTTATGAAGATGATAATATAAAAATCATATTAAAAAATAGCAAAATAGATAATTATCTAGTTGTAGATAAATTAGAAAGTTTAGATATAGATGATATAAAAGTATATTTTGATAAAATTCAAAAACAAGATATAGAAAAGTTTTTTTAGGAGTGAATAATATGAATGAATTACAAAAGAAAGATTTAGAATATATATGGCATCCATGTTCTCAAATGAAGGACTATGAAAAATTGCCACCTATTGTTATAAAAAATGGAAAGGGTGTTTATTTAGAAGATGTAGATGGAAATAAGTATATAGATGCTGTTTCATCATGGTGGGTAAATTTATTTGGACATAGTAATGATAGAATAAATAAAGCATTATATAATCAAGCTAGTACACTTGAACATGTTATTTTTGCAGGGTTTAGCCACGAAAAAGCAATAGAATTATGTGAGAGAATTATAAAAGTTGCACCAAAGGGAATGAAAAAGGTTTTGTTTGGTGACAATGGTTCATCAGCAGTGGAAATAGCATTAAAGTTAAGTTTTCAATATCATATGCAAGTTGGTAAAAAGAAAAAGACTAAGTTTATAGCAATTAGTGATGCATATCATGGTGAAACTATGGGAGCATTATCAGTTGGTGGTGTTGATTTATTTAGTTCTATGTACAAGCCATTATTAATAGAGACAATAAAAGTTAATGGACCAGATTGTTACAGGTGTCCATACAATAAAAATAGAGAAACTTGTAATGCTGAATGTTTTGAAAGTATGGAAAAAGCTATTAAAGAAAACCATGAAGAAATTACAGCTGTAATAATAGAGCCAATGATTCAAGGTGCTGCTGGCATGAAGATGTATTCACCAAATTATTTGAAAAAGTTAAAAAAGTTATGTGATGAATATGATATAAATTTAATTGCTGATGAAATTGCAGTTGGTTTTGGACGAACTGGAAAAATGTTTGCCTGTGAACATGCAGGTATTTCACCAGATATAATGACTGTATCAAAAGGTCTTACAGCAGGATATATGCCAATGTCATTAGTTTTAACTACAGATAAAATATATGATGCTTTTTATGATGATTATGAAACAATGAAAGCATTTTTACATAGCCATAGTTATTCAGGAAATCCATTAGGTTGTGCTGTAGCAGTAGAAACTTTAAAGATATTTGAAGAAGAAAATATTTTAGATACAATAGATAAAAAATCTAAGTATTTAAAAGAAAAAATAGAAAGCACATTGTTAGATATAGAATATGTAGGTGACTATAGACAACTTGGAATGATTGGTGCTATAGAACTTGTTAAAAATAAAGAAACTAAAGAAGCTTTCCCATGGCAAGATAGAATAGGATATAAAATTTATCAGCTTGCACTAAAAAAAGGCGTGCTTCTAAGACCACTTGGAAATGTTATATATTTTATGCCACCATACATAATAACAAAAGAAGAAATAGACATAGTTGTAGATACTGCAAGAGAATGTATAGAAGAATACTTTAGTAATAATAAATAATTTTTAGGGTTCATTTAGTTTTTAAAGTATTTAAAGATTAAATAATAATAATATTCCAAGAAGCAGTAATTATTTAAAACGTTATTTATAAAAATTTCAAAGAAACTCTACTAAATTTGCTATTTTATTTCCAAGACTAAACGGATGAATCGACGTCCTGTCTAGGCATTCGCTGAACCCGTCCTTGGGTTCAGGTCTTGAAAATAAAACACAAATTAATAAGATTTTCTAAATCAATTTTTAAAGAAATACTTATTTAAATAATTTCTGTTTCTTGATAAAAAATATATGAATTCTAAATTAATAGATAGGGTATTTAAAATTTTAATGTGAACTATATAGAAAACTTTATTTTCTACCAACCTAAAAGGTCTTTTTCAAGTTGTTCAAAGTCATATTTTCGTTGTTCAAAGTTATTGAAGCTGTCTTTTTCCTTTTTGTATAATTTATTTTCAAAGTTATCTATAGTAGGTTTTTGTGTTTTGTTTTTCCAGTTTTTAAGAATGCCTTCTACGTAGTTAAGGTTTAAAACATTATTCTTAACAGCTTCAGTCATAGCATTTTTCAAAGTTTCATCACCATAGTTTTTTGATAGTGAGTCAATTATAGATTTAGTAACATTAGTTAAAGGAGAAAAACCACAATCATTATAATAACTATAAAGTTCATTTTCACAAGTATCAGTATTTAAATCCTTAGAGGTATTGTAATTAAAATCCATATCTAAATTACAATTATTAGTATTTAAGTTGTTATTATTATTAACTCTATTTATAGAGTTAATATCTAAATCTTTAGATTTAGATAAATTATAAAATAACGAAGTTATTTTATTTAATATATTAAATATATATTTAGCTAAGGAGTTTAATCCAAGGAGGGACGTGAAAAAATCCTTAGCCTTGGATAAAAAATCTATACCTATGGATGTGTTTTCATCATCATATGAAAATAAATCCAATACAGAAAAGTCGTCAATTGGGCTAGTTGTTTTAGACGTAAGAATATCATTTAGGATATTTTTAAAGTCTTTTTCTTTAGAATTTTTAGCATCACAATTAGATGTAGCAGTTTTTGGGCTACATTCTGTTTTAGTTTTTTCTTTAACATTTATAAAAATATTATGAAATTCATTGCTCAAGGCATAAAAGGAGTATGTACCTCCAGATTTTAAAGTTTTATGTTTTAGAATGTTAGCTTTGCAAAGTTTTTTTAGTTTTCTATAAAGTGTATCCTTTTTTATATTAAGTATAGGAAATGTATTTATAACATCACCATAATTTAGCCAATAGTATTTTTCATTATCAATAATCTTACAAATAAACTCATCATTATCAATTCCCTTTTTAAAATAATCTAAAATAAGTAAGTCATCTAGTGACAATCCCATCTCTTTACAATAAACTTGATTAATATTTGAAACTGAAAACATAATAAAACCCCCTAAAAGTAATTTAAAAGCTACTGCTTCAATCTCTATATAGGTAAAAAAAGCAAAAAACAACAAAATGAAAATGGGAATTTTCAAAAAGTTTACAATTACATGTAAAAAGTACATAAATTTAAAAGATACTTAACTTTATTTTGTAATATAGGGTTCAAAGTTCAAATTTAAAGTAATGTATTTCTCAAATGATAGTATTTAGCTTACAGTTTATTCTGATATCATGGGTGAAACCAATTAAGAACTAAGAGTGAAAAGTGAATAGTTATGGTGAATATTACTCGCTTTGCTTTTAATATCTAAAAATAGAAATATAAAAAAACTAGTTTTTTTATATGTTTTAACTAATTTGCTAATCAAATTATCATAAAATTTGATTTAAAAAATTGATACTCCAGTTTTATCCTTAATTGTTAATTTTGTATAACACCTCAAATTACTTTTTCTCAACTGAAACATGAATAATGTTAGTAAAAAAACAGGAATTATTTAAATCGTTATTTATAAAAATTTCAAAGAAACTCTAATTAATTTGCTATTTTATTTCCAATATTAAACGGCTATTAGTGAATTAAATTAAGAGTAAATTTAATAAGCAAGAAATTTTAAATAGACAATGTTTTTGAAAAGAATATAATTGCAATTGAAGAAATAAATTTGAATTAAAGATTATTTTCTTTAGATAATTAAAAAATAATTTGAAAAATATTTAAGAAGTAATTATGGGGAAAAATTCATTTAACTAATAAATTGAAATAAATAATTAATAGTAACTTACGTTACCGAAATAATATATGGGTTAATTTATAATAAGTTCATGAAGTGATTCAGTATTTCCACGGAAATATTTTAAAAAGAAAATTTATTAAGTTAATGAACAATTAATTATATATTATTAGGAGGAAGTAAGTTATGAGTATGTTTTGTTATCAATGTCAAGAAACAGCAGGATGTAAGGGTTGTACTATAAAAGGAGTTTGTGGAAAGGATGATACATTAGCTAAGTTACAAGATTTATTAGTTTATGTAGTTAAGGGAATAGCAGTAGTTAATGAAAGAGCAAATGCTGTTAATGTTAATGATAAAGAAGTAGACAAGTTTATAATAGAGTCATTATTTGCAACTATAACTAATGCAAATTGGGATAAGAAATTCTTTATTAATAAAGTATCAGAAGGATTAAGATTAAGAGAAGGATTAAAGGAAAAGGTTAAATCAAATAACGGTGATTTAGAAAATTTAGCTGAAGCTGCAATTTGGTATAGTGAAGATGAAACTGAAATGATGGCAAAGTCAGAAAAAGTAGGCGTTTTATCAACTGAAAATGAAGATATAAGATCTTTAAGAGAGATGATTACTTATGGTATTAAGGGGTTATGTGCTTATATGAAGCATGCTAATCATTTAGGATATGATAATGATGAAATAAGTAGATTTATGGACAGAGCTTTAGCATCTACTGTAAATGATGATTTAACAATAGATGAACTTATTGGAATTACATTAGAAACTGGAAAGTTTGGCGTTGATGGTATGGCTTTATTAGATAAAGCAAATACTGAAAGTTATGGTAATCCAGAAGTTACCAAAGTAAATATTGGAGTTAAATCTAACCCAGGAATATTAATTAGCGGACATGATTTAAAAGATATAGAAGCATTATTAAAGCAAACAGAGGGCACAGGAGTAGATGTGTATACACATAGTGAAATGTTACCAGCACATTACTATCCAAAATTAAAGAAATACTCAAACTTAGTTGGTAACTATGGAAATGCATGGTGGAAACAAGGTGAAGAGTTTGAAAAGTTTAATGGACCTATATTAATGACAACAAATTGCTTAGTAATGCCAAAAGAGTCTTACAAAGATAGAGTTTACACAACTGGTGTTGTAGGTCATGAAGATTTAAAACATATTAAAGCAGATAAAAATGGAGTTAAAGATTTTAGCGAAATTATTGAACATGCAAAAAGATGTAAAGCACCAACAGAAATAGAAAATGGTGAAATAATAGGTGGATTTGCACATGAGCAAGTATTTAGTTTAGCAGATAAAGTTGTAGAAGCTGTAAAAACTGGAGCAATTAAAAAATTCTTTGTAATGGCAGGTTGTGATGGAAGAGCTAAATCAAGAAATTACTATACAGAGTTTGCAGAGAGATTACCAAAAGATACAGTAATTTTAACTGCTGGATGTGCAAAATATAAATATAATAAATTAAATCTTGGAGATATAAATGGAATACCTAGAGTTTTAGATGCAGGACAATGTAACGATTCATATTCACTTGCATTAATTGCATTAAAATTAAAAGAGGTATTTGAGTTAAATGATATAAATGAATTACCAATATGCTATAACATTGCATGGTATGAGCAAAAAGCTGTTATTGTATTATTAGCATTATTACATTTAGGAGTTAAGAATATTCATTTAGGACCAACACTTCCAGCATTCTTATCACCAAATGTTGCTAATGTTTTAATTGAAACTTTTGGAATAGCAGGAATAACAACTGTAGATGAAGATATGAAAATCTTCTTAGGAGAATAATTAAAAATTAAAAAATAATTTTTATAATCAATAAAACAAGCTTTATTAGATTTAATAATAAAGCTTGTTTTATATTTTATAGGAATATAAGTTGAAAAATGAAATTATTCAAATATTAAATGAAAATAGTAGTATTCCAAGAAAAAGGAATTATTTAAAATGTTATTCATAAAAATTTCAAAGAAACTCTAATAGATTTATTATTTAAAATTTCAGCTTGGAACCCTATAATAGGCTTTCGTAGCATTTCTATAATAATTTTGATACAATATAAAATGGAAAATATGAAATAAATATAAAGAAATGGTATGAGGTGTATTTATGAAAAAACAATTAATTTTAATTTTATGCTTAAGTTTTATGCTTGTTTTTGTTGGATGTAGCAAGGATAATAGCAATAAAAATGGTATAAAAACTAATAAGGAAAAAAATAATGTTACTGAAAGTAAGAAAATAAAAGAAAATAATAAGGAAAAAAATTCTTTAAATAATAAACAAAAAGATAGTAAAAATACTATTGAAGCAAGTGATAATAAGGAAAATGAAGAACAGAAAAAAGATTCCAATGATGAAAAAATTGATAATACAAATTCAAATGAAGTAACTTCTAACGAAAATAATGATATAAAAAAAGAAAATGAAAAAAATTATATGGGAAAATGGCAAATTGATAAATATATTTTTGCTGGAATTGGAATATATAGCGAAGATGATGTTAAAGCTTTTATAGGTAAAACAGTAGAATTTACTAATGAAAATGCTAATTATTTTCAAGAAAAACGTGCTAATGAAATGAAAGTTTTAAAAAATCCAATTTATAAGGAAAATCAAATGAGTGTAGAAGAATATTTAAATGGATATAAACTTTCTAATGATGTAGTTGGATTAAATGGAAATACTGTTAACCAAATTCAGATTACAGATGAAAATGGAAATAGTGTTTTATCATTAGTAAAAGATGATAATAGACTATTTATACATTTACCTGGAGTTTTCTTAGAACTTAAAAAGGTTATATAAATGTGTATAAACTAAAATATTAAATTTAAACCTGATATTAGAATAAGGGGTGATGTATATAGATACAATTATCTTATTTGTACTATGTATAATATCTTATTATTTTATTGGTTAATGAATGAATTTAAAATATTTAAATATATAAAAGCAATTAAAGTGTTATACAAAATTAACAATTAACGATGAACAATTAACAATGAAGGATAAAACTGAAGTCTCAGTTTTTTAAAATCAATTTTTATAATGATTTGCAAAGCAAATTATTTAAACACAATATAAAAACGTAGTTTTTAGGTATTTCTATCTTTAGATATTAAGAACAAAGTGAGTAATATCAACCATAACTATTCACTTTTTACTCTTACTTTTTACTTGGTTCCAAACATGATATAAGAATAAACTATAAGCTTAAAAGAATCATTTGATAAAAAGATTACTTTAAATTTCAGCTTGGAACCCTATAGAAAGGGCTATATAAGAATAAATTTGTAAAATTTAATTCTTATATAGCCAATTTTTTATATTAGTATTTTTTTATAATTTCATCAATTATTTTAGGTTTATTAGAAAAATCATTTATAAAGGGCTTATCATTTTTTCTATTTAACATAGAAAGTTTTTTTAAATATCTTAAATAGTAATCTTGAGTAGATTTTTTAATCATCAGTATATTCCTCCTTGCAATTATCTGGCATTTTTTTATAATAATTTTGAAAAAAATGATAGTTATATTCAGGTTTAAAGTAATGTTTTCGTTTTATCCAAATGAATCCATCACATTTAGATATAACAGCAACATCAACGGGACCACCAACAGTAGAAGATTTCTCATCTACTGCAACCTGACGTTTAAATGAAGTTAAATTAACTAGGGATTCAGCCATGGAAGATAAATCATCTATAGGAAGATAGCGTATTGCTTTTAGTACAGGGACTAAATATTCCTTTTGAGAATGTTTCATTATATCATCTAAGACTTTTTCCCAACGTAAATTTAATTCAGTTTTAATACATTTTTTATCATCTTCTTTTAATATGTCTTTATCTAAATTATCTATAAAGCCTAATATATATTTGTCGAAGGAGTTTTGTATTATATTTAAATAGTCTAAACTAATTCCTCTTAAAAAAGTATTAACTATATCAACTTGAGCAAATGGAATTATACATTGATCCATTTCTAGTGTTACATTTTCATAAATATCAACTTTATATTTTAAAAAGTTTTTTATGAAACCAGAAATCTTATAACAGACAAGAGATGGAAAGTTATCTTTATCTCCAAATCCAGATATAACAACACCAGTATAATTACCTAAAAATATATCTTTTTGAAATATTAAATTACAAGTTGAAATAAGTTTATCTAAATGTTCATTATCCATAATATCAGTTCCAACTAACTCGCCAATGTATTTTTTGCATAGGTCAGAATAGGTTGATTCTATGCTGCAAGTTAGATTTTCAGGAATATCATCTAAATCTTTAGCATTATATATTTTATCAAAATATAAATCTATAATATTATTAGCTATTTTTGAAACTTCATCATGGTTAAGCTTTCTATCAAGTTTTTCTGCTAAATTAAAATATTCATCTTCAATTTTTTTGCTTATTTCATTTATTAAAGGCAAAACCATTTGAATATAATATTTTTTTTCATAAGTTTCAAATTTGTACTCATTTTCTTTCAATTTATTTATAAAGTTATCTCCATATTCAATAAGGTAATCTTTTTTTGAATCACCAAGATGACAACGATAATTTTTTATTATTATATCCCAAGGAATTCCCATAAACTCTGCATTATTGTAAATCATGATACCAAGAGGTTCATATTTGGATAACATAAATAATTTATTTGCAGTATTATAAAATTTTGTTCTATCTCCTATAGTAACAGCACTATCAGCAGCTAGAGCTATGGCTCGTTTATTCATAATAGCTATTTCGGCGGTCATAACATCACCCCTTAAGCCTATAATTCTATTATTAATATATTAAAATCTTTTATGTTTTATATTATGAAGAAAGTCGTTTTAATGTCAATGTAAAATAAAAAAATAGTAAAAATATACTTTTTAACAAAATATTAAATATTTCTAAATGGTAAAAATTTTCTTTTAATGGAGGGTTTATAACTACATTCACAGAATAAAATAGTAATAAAGACTAAGGTAGGGTGGTATTTTTATGGTGAGTTTGAATAGTTTTAAAATGGATAATATAAATAACAAATGTGCAAAATTCAATAATTTAATAAGTATGAACGAAGTGTTTTGGTGTAATGATAAATATAATGATGATTATAAAAATCTAGAAATTAGTTTAGAAGAGATTTTAGATGCTGAAAGAAGGTTTGAAAGATTTGCACCATTTATAGAAGAAGCTTTTCCAGAAACTAAAAATAGCAAAGGAATAATAGAATCTACTCTTATAAAAATAGATAAAATGAAGAGTAAGCTAGAGGAGCTATATGAAGTTAAAATTAAAGGTGAATTATACTGTAAATGTGATAATAATTTGCCTATATCTGGTTCTATAAAAGCTAGAGGTGGAATTTATGAAGTTTTAAAATATGCAGAAAGCTTAGTTTTGGAAAGAAATATGATTAGTATTGAGGATAATTATAAAAAACTTAATAATGATGAGTTTAAGAAATTTTTTTCAAAGTTTAGTATTGTAGTAGCATCTACAGGAAATTTAGGATTAAGTATTGGCATTATTTCTAAAAAGTTTGGATTTAATGTAAGAGTTCATATGTCTAAGGATGCAAAGAAGTGGAAAAAAGATTTACTAAGAAATATCGGAGCTAAAGTTGTAGAACATGATGGTGATTATAGCACTACAGTAAGGTTTGCAAGAAATGAATTTAAAAAGCATAAAAATAGTCATTTCGTAGATGATGAAAATTCTAGAGATTTATTTTTAGGATATTCAGTAGCTGCATTAAGGTTGAAAAATCAATTAGAAGAAAAAAATATAAAAGTAGATAGCAATCATCCATTGTTTGTATATTTACCTTGTGGTGTAGGGGGAGCACCAGGTGGAATAACTTTCGGATTAAAAAGAATATTTAAGGAAAATGTGCATTGCTTTTTTGCAGAACCAACTCATTCACCTTGTATGCTTTTAGGACTTATGACTGGAATGCATGATAAAGTGAATGTAAAAAGATATGGCATAGACAATATAACAGATGCAGATGGATTAGCAGTAGGAAAGCCATCTGGATTTGTAGGGAAGATTTTAGAAAAAGAAATAAGTGGAATTTATACTGTAGATGATTCGCAATTATATAAGTTATTATTTTATGCAAATGAAGTAGAAGAATTAAGGTTAGAACCTTCAGCATTAACTGGTTTTATAGGTCCAATAAAATTAAATCAATCACCAGAAGGACATGAATATATAAATGCAAGAAATCTTACTAATATTATGGAAAGTAGTACGCATATTGTTTGGGCAACAGGAGGAAATATGGTTCCAGAAAATATAATGAATGATTATCTTACTAAAGGATATAATATTGCTAAAAATTTATAAAGTTTATAAGGAAACAATTTAAAAAATGAAATTATTTTTATTTCAGTTGAGAATTCTAATTAATTTAATGGAAAATTGAAAGTGAATGTAAAAATTGGACTTCCAATTTTAAATAATGATTTTTTATTAAATTTACTAAGCAAATTAATTGAAAACAATATAAAAACGTAGTTTTTAAGCATTTCTATTTTTAGATATTAAAAGCGAAGTGAGTAATATCAACTATAACTTTTCACTTTTCACTCTTAACTCTTACTTGGTTCCAAATATAAAAATAGAAATAAACTGTAAGCTTAATAATATCATTTGAGAAAGATGTTATTTAAAATTTGAACTTGGATACTCTTAATAGTGAGACTAGCTCGGAATCATTTTATAATAAGTATTTCTTTTGAAAGCAATATATTTACAACTGAAAAAATAGTTTTGAATTCGAGCTTGTTTCCCTATATAATACCCTATATAGGAATCCAAGTTGAAACTTTAAGTTATTGATGTTTAAGTTTAGAATTGTAATTCTAAATTTTAAATAATGATTTTTTATTAAATTTGCGCAGCAAATTAATTGAAAACAATATAAAAACGTAGTTTTTAAGTATTTCTATTTTAAAATATTAGGAACAAAGTGAGTAATATCAACCATAACTTTTCACTATTCACTCTTACTTCTTACTTGGTTCCAAATATAAAAATAGGAATAAACTGTAATGCTAATAGTATCATTTCACAAATATATTATTTTTGATTTGAAATTGGAACCATATAATAAAGTTTTGGAGGTAAAGATGTTAGAAGAGTTAAAGACTTTTATAGCTGTTGTAGAATATGAAAATTTTACAAAGGCAGGTGAAAGTATAAATTTATCGCAACCAAGTGTAAGTGTACATATAAAAAATTTAGAAGAGTATTTTAATGCTAAGCTTATAACACGATCTATAAAGCAAAAGAGTATATCTATAACAGAAGATGGATATTTACTTTACAAAAGAGCAAAAGAAATATTAAAGCTTATAGATAATACTAAAGATGAACTTAAAAATATATCTAAAACTGTGAAGGGACATTTAAAGGTAGGAGCAAGTTTTACTATAGGTGAGTATTTTTTGCCAACATTTTTAGCTCAGTTTTCAAAAGAATATCCTGAAGTTGAATTTGAAGTTATAATAGAGAATACTGCAAATATTTGTGAAAAAATAAAGAGTATGAAGCTCGATATAGGTTTAATTGAAGGGGTAGCTCCTTCAGTAGATTTTAAACAAAAATATTTTTTAGAAGATAGAATGGTAATAATGACATCATTTAATCATGAACTTACTAAACAAAAATTTTCTTATGACAATTTACAAAAACAAAACTGGATAGCAAGAGAGCGTGGTTCAGGAACTAGAGAGTATTTAGACATGTTTTTAACCACTAAAGAAATAACACCTAAAAGTATGATGGTTTTAGGTAGTAATTGTGCAATAAAAGAAGCTGTAAAAAACAATTTAGGAATAACATTAATATCTAATTATGTTACAGAAGATGGTGTTAAAAATGATGAACTTTCTGTAGTAGAATTAGATGGTGAATATAAGAGACATTTTTCGTATATATTACCAAGGGATATAATGAAATCAAGAGCAACAGAAGTTTTTATAGAAAAATTAATAGCATATTCAGAAAAGAAAAAAGCTAAATAGAAAAGTAGGTGTATAACAGGAATACACCTACTTTTTTATATCAATTCATGACTATTTAATTAAAGCTTAGCCATAAAATGATATAAAAAAGATTGTTAAAAAAATAATTATATTTAAGTATAAATTTCACAGTTTTATTGGCATTTATTGTGAAAAAATATTAACAAAATTGCGAAAATAAGATAATGTATTAACAAATATGAATTTAAGGTGTATTATATAAATAAATTAATTTTAAAATGGGAAAAATTTTTTCAAATAGATTGATAAAAAATTAACAAATTGTATATGCATATATAATTTTAGTATTTTAGAAAGAGAGAGATGGATATGTCAATAAAATCTAGAAAAGTAGCTATAGTAGGAACTGGATTAGTAGGTTCTAGTTGTGCTTATGCTTTAATTAATCAATGTGTATGTGAAGAAGTTATAATGATAGATATAAATAAAGATAGAGCTAAAAGTGAGGCATTAGATTTAATGCATGCTGTAGAATATATGTCACTAAGAACAAAAGTTAGAGTAGGATCTTATGAAGATTGTAAAGATGTGGATGCTGTAGTTATAACAGCGGGACCTGCTCCAAAAGAAGGACAAACAAGGTTAGATACTTTAGATGTAAGTGCAAAAATTTGCAAGTCTATAGTTAATCCTATAATTAATAGTGGATTTAATGGATTTTTTATAGTTGCATCTAATCCAGTAGATATAATTTCATATTATATATGGAAGCTATCAGGATTCTCTAAAAATAAAGTAATTGGTACAGGAACAGCTCTAGATACTGCTAGACTTAAGTCTATTATTTCAGAAAAATTAGGAGGAATAGACACAAGATCTATACAAGCATTTGCATTAGGTGAACATGGAGATTCACAAATGGTTCCATGGTCAAGAGTAACAGTTGCAGGTGAATCTTTCTTTAAATTTACAGAGAGTAAAAAGAAATTTACAGAAGAAGAGTTAGAAGGAATTGTAGAAGAAACTGCTAAAGCTGGTTGGGAGATAATAAATGGAAAAGGTAGCACTTATTATGGAATAGGTTCAACTGTAGTTGGAATATTAAAATCTATATTCCATGATGAGAAAAAAGTTATTCCAGTATCTACATTAATAGAAGGTGAATATGAGGTTGAGGATATATACATGGGTGTACCAAGTATAATAGGAAAAGATGGTGTAGAAAGAATTATTGAACTAGAAATGGAAGAGAATGAAAAGAAAAAACTTAAAAACTCTGAAAGTGTTATAAAAGAATATATAAGTAAATTAAAATATTAAATTAGAGGCTATAGATATGGAATTTATCTATAGCCTCTATTATTTATATAAAAATATAATAAAATTTAATTTGAATTGCAATTCAAATAATTATACAATTATGTATTTAAATTACAAATAGTATTTTGTCTTTTATCAGTAAAAACAATAATTATAGTAAAAATATGTTGAACAATGTAAAATGGTTCATGGATTACAAGAAATAGGAGGTAATATTAATGAAGAAGAATTTAATTGAATTTATAAATGTATGTGCATGATGTGATACACTTACACCCTTCGTTGAAGAGTTAGGAAAAAAATATAAAGATCATGTAGACGTTAAAATATATAAAGCGGGAAAAGACTTCGATTATATAAGAAAATATGGAATGTTTAATAAAAGTGTTTTAATAGTAGATGAAAAAAAAGTTATAGATAATGTTAATAAATCTACTGTTGAAAAAACTTTTATGAGTATTGTGGGGAATATTTAATGATTATTTTAGAATTTTTAAAAGATTTATTTTGGTCATCATTGACTATTTTAAATGGAGCATCAGTATGGCTAGTTTTTAGTTTTGTACTAGCGGGTTTTCTACATGAAATCTTATCACCAGAAAAATTTCAAAAAATTTTAGGAAATAAAAAGATAAGTTCATTAATAAAAAGCACTATATCAGGAATGCTTTTACCAATTTGTAGTTGTGGAGTAATTCCATTAGGTATAAGCATGTATTATTCAGGTGCTTATCTTGGACCGACATTAGCATTTATGACATCAACACCAATGATAAATCCAGTAGCAGTTATATTATGTTATGGACTTTTAGGAAAAGAAATTACAATAATTTATGTTATAACAGGATTTTTAGCTCCTATTATAATTGGAATTATAGGAAATACCTTTGGAGGTAATGAACTAAAAGCTCCAGGAATTGAAGAAGAAATAGAAAGAAGAGTTTTAGTGAAAGATGAAAAAACTTTTTTAGAAAAAATAAAAATAGGTATGAGTTGGTCATTAAATGATCTAGCCTTAGTTGTAAGTAAGTATGTTATTTTAGGTATGGTACTAGCATCTATTATATTTAATGTAGTTCCACAAGAATTTATACAAAAGTATTTAGGAGAACCAACTGTTATATCTTTAGGTGGAGTTACTATTTTAGCGGCATTTATGTATGTATGTGCAGTAGGACATATACCGTTTATAGCAGCATTAGTTGCAAGTGGTGCAGCACCAGGAATTGCAATAACATTCTTAATGGCAGGAGCTGCAACAAATTTACCAGAACTTATAAGTCTTTATAAAATAATAGGAAAAAGAACTGCAATTATATATTCTACTGTAGTTGTTGGAATTTCATTAATTGTTGGGTATATAACAAATATTATGCTTATGCCAAACTTTACACCAGTATTAAATTTTGATGGAGTAAATAATTCTATAACTACTGCAAATAAATTTATGTTTATAGCCCCAATGTGGCTAAAATATTTATGTTCTCTTATAATATTTCTATTTGCATTAAAATCATTTTATAAAAGTTTTAATAAGTTTTTAATTAATAGAAGAACAGTTAAAAATAATTAAGTTAATGGAGCAAAGATGATATTTATGAAAAAGTTTTTAGGAATATTTATAATAATATTCACAATATTTTTACTTGGATGTGAAGGACAAGCAGAAAAAGAAAATGAAGTTCTTTCAAAATATAATGAAAATAAACTTTTAAAAGTTTTTAAGAATGAATTTCCAGAAAGAAAAGTAATTTTATGTGAAGCTGCTGATTTGACAAATGATAATATTGAAGATTTAATTGTAATTTTTAAAGAAGAAAAGGAAACTAGAATGGTTGTTTTAGTTGATAGTGGAGATGGCGTTAAGTACACAAATATTGTACCAGCACCAATAGAAGATCAAAGTATTAAACTTAAAAATATAGACAATAAAGATGAAATGGAGTTTATAGTATCTGGTTCAAAAAGAGGAAATATAGGATATGCAATTTTTAGAATTGAAAATATGAAAATTGTAGATTTATTTGGAGAAGGTATGGATTCCTGTTGTTAATGTAGATAAACAATGTATGAAATGTTTAGATTTAAATTTAATATATGAAAAATAAATTAATAATAAGGAGAAGGATTTTATGAGTAAAAAGGTTAGAAGATTATTAACTGTGCTTTGCATAGTTGGAGTTACAACTGGGTTAGTAGGTTGTGGAAGTGGTAATGATAAAAATAATAATTCTAAGGCGGTTCAGAGTAGTTCAGCATCAGAAACAGAAGTAATTCAGTCAATAAAGGATATGAAACTTCCTAAATTAGAGGATGATTACACTGTTAAATTAGGATATTATAACTGCGATCATATGACTGCAGCATGTATAGGAAAAGATGCAGGAATATATGAAGCATTAGGATTAAATGTTGAAGTAACTGGTAATGGTAAAGTTCCACAAGCTATGTCAGCAGGTCAAATGGATGCAGGATACATATCATTCCAAAATGTAACTCGTGGAATAAATAAAGGAACACCTATAACAATAGCAGCAAATAATCATGATGGAGGTTCATATTATTTAGTTGTATCTAATGATGTAAAAGAGCCAAAAGATTTAATTGGACAAAAATTAGGTATAGGAACAGAGCCTGAAAAAAGTTGGTCATGGAGACAAATGGCTAAAGAAATGAATATTCCTGTAGAAGGTAAAAATTATGAAGGTATAAATTTTGATAGTGATCAAAATGCATACATGGCACTAAAAACAGGACAAATAAAAGGATATACAGCATGTGATCCATGGGGCTCCATGGCTGAATATGAAAAAACAGGAAAGATAATGAAAATATTTGATAGTGTTGATGGTGAGACTACAATATGTTGTGTTTTTGCACTAAATACTAACTTTATGAAGGAACATGAAGAAGTTGCAAAAAGATTAGTTTTAGCACATACAAAATCTATTGAATATTTATATACACATCCAATAGAATCAGCAGAAATATTTGCAAAGAATTATTCAGTACCAAAAGAAGTAGCACTATTAACAGTATATAAAAAGACTGTTGAAGAAGGTAGAACTATAACTTGGAAAGTTAATGAAAGTGCTGTAGATAAGAGATTAAAGGAAAATGTAGAGCATGGGGATTACGAAAATGTAGACAAAAAAGCGTTAATAGATAATTCATTATTAAAAGAATGTGGAGCAGATGAATTTGATACGTTTATAAAAGAAAAAGTAGACAAGATATTCCCAGTAGGAATGAGCTATGATGCTTGGATGGCAAAGGCAAAAGAAATTGAAGGTAAAAATTAGATTTATATTACTTATAATAATTATTTTGAGCATAGGTTTTATTCTATGCTCAAAATTTAATAGTAAGGACAATATTAGAAAAGCTCTAAAAATAGGTGTAACAGACGGAATACCACAAGTAATAATGTCTAAAGTGGCAAAAGAGTATGGGGAAGATAATATAGAATTGGAAAGTATAGAAATGTATACTTTTCAAGATTGTTGAGGCAATAGTACACAATTAGCGCTGAGTTCAGACGCTATAGATTTAGCAATAATATGTTCTTCTAAAGCTAATGAATTTGTAAAAAGTGATAATAGATTTGAAATAGTATCACCTGTAATTCAAAATTCTAATTTAGTTGTTATGAAAAATGAAAAGATTAAAAAAATAGGAGTATCAGAAGGTCGTAGTTATGAAAAAGATATTGCTAAAAAAATGTTTAAAGAAACATTTGAAATTGTAGAATTACCAAGCAAGTCACTTCCATATGCTATGGAAAAAGGTGATGTTGGGGGAATTGTTATAGATTATCTTAAATCTTTAGAGGTAATTGGAGAAAGAAAAATTATAGACATAGGTGAAGACTATAATACTTTTTCTATAATAGTAAAAAAGGAAATTAAAGATAAAGAAGAATTTAAAAGATTTATAAGTGCTTATGATAGTACTATAGATTTTTTACAAAAAGAAGATAACTTTCTACAATCAATAAGTGAAAATCGGAAAAAAGATTATGTGAATGAGAGGAGGAGAAAAGAATGGAAGATGCTAAATATGAAAATGTTAAAGCTAAAAGAATAAAGTTTTCAGGAAACAGTAAAAAAGAAATTATATATAAAGTTACTATATTAGCATTTTTGATAATTATATGGGAAATCTATGCCACATCAAAAAACAATGCATTAATAATGCCTAAGGCTAGTGATACTATAAAGCAGTTTTTTTTATGTGTAACAGATATGGAAGTTATATTAAATATAACTATAACTTTAGGGCGTGTGTTAAAGGGATTTTTATGGGCTATGGTTATAGGTGTACCATTAGGTTTTGTAATGGGAATATCAGAATTTGCTAATAAACTTATAGGTGGACTTGTAGATTCTATAAGACAAATACCTGTAATGGCATGGGTTCCACTTACAATTGTATGGTTTGGTATAGGTGATGGTCCAACTATATTTTTAATTGCATTTACAGGTGTATTTCCAGTAATACTAAATACAATACAAGGCGTAAGAGGAATTTCAAAGGATTATTATAATGCAGCAAAATCTATGGGTGCAAGTAAGCTAAGTATACTTAAAGATATAATAGTACCAGCAACTCTTCCTGATATATTAACAGGAGCAAGAATTGCAATAAGTAGTGGATGGATGTCTGTAATTTGAGCGGAGTTTATAGCAACAAGCCAAGGTCTTGGCTTTTTAATGGTAAATTCTCAAACAATGATGCAAACAGATAGATTAATTGCAC
Organism: Clostridium amazonense; assembly: GCF_056431285.1. Taxonomy (NCBI): domain Bacteria; kingdom Bacillati; phylum Bacillota; class Clostridia; order Eubacteriales; family Clostridiaceae; genus Clostridium; species Clostridium amazonense. Next base: position 29,567 of record NZ_JBWKMH010000018.1, read on the forward strand.
TTATGATATTTGCAGCTATAGTAGGCTTTGTTATTGATAGATTATTGAATCTATTAAATAAATATCTTTCTAGATGGAGGACTAACGAACAATGAAGATAAAAATAGATAATGTAAGTAAATCATTTAGAAATAATAAAAAGGTAAATGAAGTTTTAAAAAATATAAGTTTTGAAGTGAATGAAGGCGAATTTGTATCTTTATTAGGACCATCAGGATGTGGTAAAACTACACTTTTAACTATTATATCAGGTTTCAAGAAAGCTGATAGTGGAAATATATTTGTAGAAAATAAGAAAGTTGATGGACCAGGCGTTGATAGAGGTTTTATATTTCAGAACTATGCGTTATTCCCATGGATGACTGTAGAGAAAAATATATTATATCCTATGAAACAGCAGAAAGTACCTAAAGAAGATAGAGAAAAAAGGCTAAAAGAATTATTAAGCATATCTAAATTAGAAGGAAAAGAAAAATTATATCCAAGCCAATTATCTGGTGGAATGAAACAAAGAACTGCAGTGATAAGAGCACTTGCATGTAAACCAGAAGTTTTATTACTTGATGAGCCATTAGGTGCTGTTGATTTTCAAATGAGAAAAATATTACAAGAAGAATTAGAAAATATATTTTTAAAGGATAAAATAACAGCAATAATGGTTACTCATGATGTGGATGAAGCTGTTTATATGAGTGATAGAGTTATAGTAATGTCAACGGATAAAGGAAAAATAATAGAAGATTTAAAAATTGATTTGCCTAGACCAAGAGATAGAGAATGTGAAATCTATAATAAATATAAAGAAAATTTAACAAAAGTATTAACTACAGCTCTAGGATATGAAGAAGTTGCAGCTACAAAAGAAGATTAATAGATAGAGGTAAAGGATGAACGAAATAGCTAAAAAATTAGAAGTAAAAAATAAATGTGACCAATACAGTAATATAGAAAATAAAATTAGAAAAGAGATAATGAATTTTATTATTAATAATAAAAGAGCATTTAATATAGAAGATGATTTAGAAGCTCTTAAAGAAATTCAAGACTTAGATTTATTAAATCATATAAATAATTTAATAAAAGAAAATGGAATAGTAGTAGATGAAAATAAAAATGTAATATTTGCGTATCCAGTTTCAGCAGTTGCAACAAATCATCATGTGAAATTGAATGATGGAAGAGAGTTTTATGCTATGTGTGCAATTGATGCTATGGGATGTGCATTTACATTTCACCAAAATGTATTAGTAAAATCTAAATGTAGTAATACTTCAGAAGATGTATATGTAAAAATTACAAATGGAGAGATTAGTGAGTATTATCCTAAGACATTACATGCATTGCATGTAGATTTAAATAAACATACTGATTGGGGAACTACTTGTTGAAATATCATGAATTTCTTCTGTACGGAGAAAGATTTTGATATTTGGACAAGTAATATGAATATAAATATTGATAATATTTTTAAGTTGCATGTTACAGATGCAATAGAAGTGTCTAGAGAATTATTTGATTTTAGATAAATATTTTAAATGAATAAGGAGAGAGATTTATGATGAAGGTTGCTTATGTGATTAGTTCACAAAACACAAGAACAATATTAAATGATATGATTATTCCACAAATGGAACAAGGAATTCATGGTGCAGAAGTTATGGGTATGTTTTTTCTTTTCGATAATACATATATGTTAGAGAAAGATAGTGAAATAGGAAAAAAACTTCAAAAGCTTCACGATGAAAAAGGGTTAATATTATTAGCTTGTGATAAATGCGCAATTGAAAGAAATATTGATGAAAAATTAATAGAGGGAGCAGCGATAGGTTGTTTTCCAATACTTTATGCAACTTTAGAGTCAGCAGGGGTAGAACAAATAATAACATTATAATATTAAAAAATTCAAACTAGAAAATTAGTTTGAATTTTTATTTCAATTAATTATTCAAATGAATCAATGTTACTTATTTGAATAATTAATAATAATAGATAAATTGTTATAAATAATATAGCATTAAAAGTATAAGAAAAAGGAATTTGTATACTTTTAATTTTTTATAAAAAATTAATTTATACATAGTGAAATTTTAAAGGAGTTTTGGAGGATAATATGAGCGACTTTCCAAGTATTTTTAATGAGTTTAGTGAAGCAAGAAAAAATGGTTTTATAAAAGTTAAAGACTTAAAAGAACAAGGTAAGAAAGTAGTAGGAGTATTTTGTACATATACACCTTGTGAAATAATTTATGCATCAGGTGCAGTTCCAGTAAGTCTTTGTGGAATGAGTGAAGAACCAATTCCAGATGCAGAGAGGGATTTGCCTAAAAATTTATGTCCTTTAATAAAATCAAGTTATGGTTTTGCATTAACTGAGAAGTGTCCATATACATATTTTTCAGATTTATTAGTTGGAGAAACTACTTGTGATGGTAAAAAGAAAATGTATGAGTATTTAGGAAAGATAAAACCTATGCATGTAATGCAGTTACCACAAGCACAAGATAGAGAACATGGATTAAAAGTTTGGAAAAATGAAATGATTTTCTTAAAAGAAAAGTTAGAAAAAGAATTTGATGTAACAATTAGTGATGAAGATTTAAGAAAAGCTATAAAATTAAAAAATGAAGAAAGACTTTTACTTCAAGAATTTTATTCATTAGGAAAATTAGTGCCACCAGCAATTAGTGGTTATGAAATGTATAAAGTTTTAGAAGGTACAGGCTTTAGTTTCGATAAAAAAGAGCAAAATAATAATATAAGAAGAATGATAGATGACTTAAAAGCTGATTATGAGAAAAATGGAACTAAAGTTGATAAGAATGCAAAAAGAATTTTAGTTACAGGTTGTCCAATGGGGGGAACTGTAGATAAAGTTGTTAAAACAATAGAAGAAAATGGTGGCGTAGTTGTATGCTATGAAAACTGTGGTGGAGTTAAAGAAAAGGCAATGCTAGTTGATGAAAGTAAAGATCCAATGGAAGCTTTAGCAGAAAAATATTTAAGTATACCTTGTTCTGTAATGGCACCAAATGACGGAAGAATGGAACTTTTAAATACTCTTATAGATGAATATAAAATCGAGGGAGTAGTAGATTTAACACTTCAAGCTTGTCATACTTACAATATAGAAACAAAAAGAGTTAGAGATTTTGTTATAAATGAAAAAGCTATTCCATATATGAGCTTGGAAACAGATTATTCAAAAGCTGACATAGGTCAAATAAAAACTAGAATAAGTGCATTTATTGAAATGCTGTAGTTTTCATAACTAAAGTTAAAAAGGGAGTAAAGCAATGTATTATATAGGTATTGATATAGGTTCTACAGCAACAAAAGTTGCAATATTTGATGAAGATAATTTACAAGATACTATACTTATGAAAACTGGATGGAGTAGCAAGGAAACGGCAAATGAAATAGAAGAATTATTAGAGTCAAAGGGAATTATGAAAGAAAATCGAAAAGTAGTTGCCACAGGTTATGGTAGAGTTTCAGTTCCTTATGCAGATAAATCTATAACAGAAATTACTTGCCATGGTAAGGGTGCGCATTATCTTATGAATGGTGATGCTACAGTAATTGACATAGGTGGACAAGACACTAAAGTTATATCATTACAAAATGGAATGATAAGTAATTTTTTAATGAATGACAAGTGTTCTGCAGGAACAGGAAGATTTCTAGAGATTATGGCAAATGTTTTAGGGGTAGATATAAAAGAACTTTGTGATTTAGCCGAAAATGGAAGTGGAGTTACTATAAGCTCTATGTGTACTGTTTTTGCTGAATCAGAAGTTATAAGTCTTATAGGAAGTGGAGAAGCAAAAGAAAATATAGCTTTTGCAGTTATAGATTCTATAGTAAGCAAAGTAGCTTCACTTTGTAATAAATTTTCAAGTGAAAATAAATACTATCTTACTGGGGGATTAAGTAAAGCTCCATATATAGTTAAAAGCTTAGGTGAAAAATTAAATGCAAAAGTAGAAACACATGAACTTGCACATTATGCAGGTGCTATAGGTGCAGGAATTTTAGCAAAAAATATAAAATAAGCTATTAATCTATATTTTAAGAATTGACAATGGACAGTTAAGGTGAAAATTGGATTTTAAATGCTTATAGGAATCCAAGTTGAAACTTTAAGTTATTCATGTTTCAGTTGAGAAAGAGAAGTTTAAAATGTTATACAAAATTAACAATTAACGATGAACAATTAACAATGAAGGATAAAACTGAAGTATCAGTTTTAAAAATCAATTTTTATGATAATTTGCTAAGCAAATTAGTTAAAACATATAAAAAACTAGTTTTTTATATTTCTATTTTTAGATATTAAAAGCGAAGTGATTAATATCAACCATCATTGTTAATTGCTAACTGTTAATTGTTAATTGGTTCCAAACATGATAATAGAATAAACTATAAGATTAGTACTATCATTTGAGAAATACATTACTTTAAATTTGGAACCCTATATATAGAGTATAATCAGAATATTTATGAAATTTATATTGCCATATAAAAATAAAAATTGTTTTTATATGGGAGTACAAATAAGAAAAGTACTTCTTTTTATACTATTTTTATATGGTATAACGATTTCTATTTCGTCCGTATTTAAAAAAAGACTATATTATAGTCTTTTTTTTGTTGAATTTACTGAATATAAATACTATTTAAATTGTGAATGATTACATAAGTTACTATAGTTAATTTTTATAGTAATTGATATAAAATGTTAATTTTGTGATAATGAACAAGGAAAAGAGGCAAGTATTTAATTGTATAAATAAGGGGGACAAAAATGAAAAAGAGAAAAATAGTAGCATTAGTTTTAGCGGCATTAATACCAGCAACTATGTTAATTGGATGTGGAGCTAACAATAATGCAAAAGATTCTGAAAAAACAGTAACAACTGAATCGGGAAAAGTGAAAGATAAAATAGTTTATGCACTTACAAGTTCACCAACAGGAGTTTTTAATCCATTATTGAGTGATACATCTTATGATGATTCAGTTATAGCTCTTACATATTCATCACTACTTGAGTTTGATGAAAATTTAAATCCTGAGCCAGATTTAGCTGAAAGTTATGAAATATCTAAGGATAATTTAAGCATAACATTTAAATTAAGAGATAATTTAAAATGGCATGATGGTGAAGCAATAACAGCAGATGATATTATATTTACATTTACTACAATTGCAAATAAAGATTATCCAGGTTCAAGATTTGGAAATGTTGAAAAAGTAGTTGGTGCAAAAGATTATCATGAAGGAAAAGCTGATAGTATAAAAGGTTTAGAAAAAATAGATGATAAAACTATAAAAGTTACATTTGAAGAAACATATGCACCTGCACTTTCTATAATAGGGGGTACAGGAATAGTTCCTAAACATATATGGGAAGGTGTGCCTGTTGCTACTTGGAAAGAAAAGAAAGATTTATTAAGTAAGCCAGTTGGATCTGGTCCATATAAAGTTGTAACTTTTAATGAAGGACAAGATGTTCAATTAGAGGGATTTGATGAGTACTATGGTGGAAAGCCAAAGACTAATAAATTCATATTTAAAGTTACAAATGAAGATACAGCACAAATTGAGCTATTAAATGGAACTGTTGATATAGTTGATGTTTCTAATTTAAAAAATCAAGATTTAGATGAAATAAAAGCTAAGGATAAAAGTATAATATCGTATCCTAATAGTATGTTCCAATACATGGGATTTAATTTGAGAGAAGAAAAATTTAAAGATAAGAATTTAAGAAAAGCATTTATGTATGCTATTGATAGAAAAACAATGGTTGATAAGCTTCTAGAAGGTCGTGGAACAATTGTAAACACACCAATGCTTACTACAAGCTGGGCATATCCAGATGAAAAAACTTTAAATGGTTATGATTACAATGTAAAAGAAGCAAAAAAACTAATAAAAGAAGCTGGTTATGAAGATAAAAATGGAAATGGAATTGTTGAAGATAAAAGTGGAAAAGAATTAAAAGCTACTTTATATTATCCTACTGGAAATAAATTAAGAGAGCAAACAGCACCTATAATTAAAGAAAGTCTTAAAAAGATAGGTGTTGATATAGAACTTGAAAGTATGGAATTCCAAGCACTTATGGAAAAGGTAGTTGCAAATCATGAATTTGATTTATATTTAATGGCTAATACTCCAGGGTCAGAGCCAAATCCAATGGCATTTTGGCACTCAACTTCTTCATCAGATGAAAAAGGAAATTCTGCATGGAATATTTCAGCATTTAAAAATAAAGAGGCAGATAAACTTATAGAAGATGGATTAAAAACTTTTGACACAGAAGAGCGTAAAAAGATCTATGGTGAATTTGCAAAGATAATGAATGATGAGTTACCTTGGGTATATTTATATGATCAAGATGTAACAAAAGCAACTAATTCAAAATTAAAAAATTATAAACCAATAGCACATGGAGATTTTATAGACGTAGAAAATTGGTATATAGAAGAATAAAAATAGAAAAGGTGATTTTAAAAATCACCTTTTTTAAGGTTTTAGGATGTTTGGAGATTTACAAAGTTAAAAAGAGGTGATGTGATGACTAAATATATATTTAAAAGAATTTTAATAGCTATAGGAGTGTTGTTTGGAGTTTCAGTAATAATATTTTCTCTTGTACATATGCAGCCAGGTAATCCTTATACTAGCATGATTGATCCAACAGTACCGCCAGAAGTAATTAAAGAGATGTTAACTAAGATAGGATATTATGACCCAATTCATATAAAATATATAAAATGGATTTCAAGGGCATTAAGAGGTGATCTTGGATATTCAATTCAATATGGACAACCAGTTTTACAAGTTATAAATAGTAGAATCTGGAATACTGTATTGTTATCGTCTTTTGCATTAATAATAAGTACTATTTTGGGAATTATTATAGGAATTATTTCAGCTATAAAGAAAAATACATTATTTGATTATGTTACTACTGTATTTTCATTTATAGGCATATCTATTCCTGCATTTTTCTTTGGGTTACTTTTAATAAAAATATTTGCATTTGATTTTCCTATTTTGCCAGTGTCAGGTATGAAAACTTTAGGTGAAGATTATACTGGAATAAAAAATGCATTAGATGTTTTAAAACATATGATACTTCCAGGGCTAGTTCTTGCATTGCTTCAAAGTGCAGCATTTGTAAGATACACAAGGTCATCTATGTTAGAAGTATTAGATAAGGATTATATACGAACTGCAAAAGCTAAGGGATTAACAAAGAAGAAATCTATTTTAAAGCATGGAGTAAAAAATGCACTGATACCATTAGTTACAATAATATGTATGCAGATACCATTTATTTTTTCAGGTGCATTACTTACAGAAACTATATTTGTTTGGCCAGGCATAGGAAGACTTAATTATGATGCAGTATTAAATAGAGACTATCCTCTAATAATGGGAATTTTAATGATACTTTCAATAATTATATTACTTTCTAACTTGCTTGCAGATATTTTATATGCAGTTATAGATCCAAGAATAAAGTATAAGTAGGAGAAAAGATATGATAAATAAATTTAAGAAAAATAAATTAGCTATGATAGGAGCAATTATTTTATTTATATTAGTTTTAATATCTATATTAGCTCCTTTATTAACTAAATATAATAGTGATTCAATAGATTTATATAACATAGCATCAAAGCCTAATAGTGAGCACTTATTAGGTACAGATGAAATTGGTAGGGATGTTTTTACACGACTTATTTATGGAGGTAGAGTTTCACTTTGTGTTGGTATATTTGCAACTATAATCCAGGTATCAATAGGAGTTGTTTTGGGAGTTATTTCAGGATTTTTTGAAGGAGTTATAGATGGAATTATAATGAGAATTGTAGATGTAATAATGTGTTTTCCATTTTTTATGGTAGCACTAGCATTAGCCGCATTACTAGGTCCAAATGTTCTAAATTTAATTATTATAATATCAATTCTTTCATGGACAGATATAGCAAGAATTGTTAGGGCTGAGGTTCTTTCTTTAAAAGAGAGAGAATTTATAATAGCATCAAAGGCTATAGGCGTAAATAATTTTCAAATAATAAAAAATCATGTTTTGCCTAATGTATTACCATCTATTTTAGTAGCAAGTACTTTGTCCATGGCTAATGCAATACTTATAGAGTCAGCATTAAGTTTTTTAGGAATGGGAGTAAGGTCTCCAATGTCAAGTTGGGGAAATATGTTAACAGCTGCTCAAAATATGAGAGCACTTAAAAGTCAATGGTGGCTTTGGATGCCACCAGGTTTTATGATTATAATTTCTGTTTTATCTATAAATTTTTTAGGTGATGGACTTAGAAAAATATTAGATCCAAAAGAAAAGGCGTAGGTGAATTGATATGATATTAGAAGTTAAAAATTTAAAAATAAAATTTAAAGATTCACTAAACTATGTTGTAAATGATGTGAGTTTTAAATTAAATGAAGGTGAAATAGTATCTTTAGTTGGTGAGTCTGGTAGTGGGAAAAGTGTAACATCACTTGCAATTATGGGATTATTGTCAGAGGAGTCAGAAGTTAGTGGTGAAGTAATATTTAATAATAAAAATTTATTAAATTTAAATGAAAAAGAAATGTGCAAGATAAGGGGAAAGGATATAGGCATGATTTTTCAAGAGCCTATGAGTGCATTAAATCCCTTGATGACAGTTGAAAATCAAATTGGAGAAGTTATAACACAGCATACAAAATTAGAAAAAAAAGCTGTAAAAGAACGAGTTATTGAATTATTAGAAAAAGTAAAAATACCTAATCCAAAAGGAATGCTTAAAAAATATCCTCATGAGCTAAGTGGTGGAATGAGACAAAGGGTTATGATAGCAATGGCAATAGCTATGAGTCCTAAGATTTTAATTGCAGACGAACCAACTACAGCATTGGATGTTACCATACAAAATGAAATATTGGAGCTTTTAAAGGATATAGCTAAAGAAATGAAAATGTCAATTATATTTATAACTCATGATTTAGATGTTGTATGTGAAATGGCAAATAGGGTATTAGTAATGTATTTAGGAAATGTAGTTGAAGAGGCACCTATTTTAGAATTCTTTGATAATACTATGCATCCATATTCTAAGGGATTAATATTGTCTAGACCTAGCAATATATTAGAAGGTAATAGATTGTATTCTATAAGAGGAATGGTTCCAAGTGTAGATGAAATTCCTAATGGATGTAGTTTTAGTAATAGATGTAGTGAGTGCTTGAAAGAATGTACAAAAGATATACCAAAATTAAAAGAAATAAAAGCAAATCACAAAGTTAGATGTCATTTATATTAGGATATTTTTAAAGTGTATATAAAAGGAGAATGTTATGGAAAAAGATTATCTACTTAGAGTAGAGAATATAAAAAAATATTATAGAGTTAAAAAATCGTTATTTTCTAATAAAAATGTTTATGCAAAATCTGTAGATGATGTTTCTTTTAATATAGAAAAAGGAAAAGTTGTTGGACTAGTTGGAGAATCAGGATGTGGAAAGTCCACTATAGCAAAATGCATATTAAATCTTATAGAGCCTACAGAGGGAAAGGTGACTTTTGAAGATAAAGTTATTTATGATGTTAAAAATAATATAAAAATAGATAAAAAAGAGTTAAATGCATTAAGAAAAGATATGCAAATTATCTTTCAAGATCCATATTCATCTTTAGATCCTAAAATGAAGGTTGGGGATATAATAGCAGAGGGAATAAGAGCTCATAATATAAAAAGTAAGCATGAAGCATTAGAATTAGGAGAAAATATGCTACAGTTATGTGGCTTAGATAAAAAGTACATAGAGAGATATCCACATGAATTTAGTGGAGGTCAAAGACAAAGAATAGGTATAGCTAGAGCATTAGCATTAAATCCTAAGTTTGTAATATGTGATGAACCTACAGCAGCATTAGATGTTTCAATACAATCTCAAATTTTAAATTTAATGCTAGATTTAAAAGAAGAATTAAATCTTACATATTTATTTATTTCACATAACCTAAATATAGTTAAATTTTTTTGTGATGAAGTATTGGTTATGTATTTAGGTGTTATAGTTGAAAAAGGAAGTTCAAAAGATGTTTATGATAATTCATTACATCCATATACTAGAGGGTTAATTTCATCTATACCTAGAAGTCATCCATCCATAATTAAAGAAAAAATAATAATTGATGGAGTAGTTAAGAGTAATACAGAAGAATTTTCAGGGTGTAGATTTAGTTCAAGATGCCCATATGCTAGTGAAATGTGCTTAATGAGTGAACCTAAACTTAGAGAAATAGAAAAAAATCATTTTGTTGCTTGCCATATGATATAGGATTTCAAAGTGAAAAATGAAATTATTAAAATATCAAATGAGAATAATGGTATTCCAAGAAATAGTAATTATTTAAAACGTTATTCATAAAAATTTCAAAGAAACTCTAATAAATTTGTCATTTTATTTCCAAGACTAAACGGCTGAATCGACGTCCTGTCTAGGCAGTCGCTGAACCCGTCCTTGGGTTCAGGTCTTAAAAATAAAACGCAAATTAATAAGATTTTCTAAATCAATTTTAAAAGAAATACTAATTTAAATAATTACTGTTTCTTGATAAAAGAAAAAAGTTTTTCAATTGATAAAAAGATTATTTTGAATTTAATCTTATTATCTTATATAATTGAAAAAAATAGATGGTTATAGGAGTTTTGAGTATGAAAAGAAAAGTTATAATTGATTGTGATCCAGGGATAGATGATTTCTTAGCACTTTTATTAGCATTGAATTCAGATGAGTTGGAGGTTTTAGGTATAACAATTGTTGGTGGAAATGTAGATTTAAAAACTTGTGGTGAGAATGCACTAAAGGCTTTAAAGTTTACTAATTCATTACATATACCGGTTTATCTAGGTTCAGATGCCCCACTTCAAAAGAAACTTGAAAATGCGGAAAATGTTCATGGTGAAGATGGACTTGGAAACACGAATATACCTAATGTTCAAGATGGAATTTTAAAAAATGGAGCAGTAAATTTTATAGTAGATACTTTAAATAAAGAAAAAGATGTTTCAATAATATCATTAGCACCACTTACTAATATAGCAAAGGCTTTAATGAAGGATAAAAAAGCTTTTGAAAATTTAAGTGAGTTTGTTTCAATGGGGGGAACATTTAAAGAATGTGGAAATTGTACACCTACATCTGAATTTAACTATTATATAGATCCACATGCAGCTAATTATGTTTTCAATAACTTAGGAAATAAAGTACATATGATAGGATTAGATGTGACTAATAAAGTAGTGTTAACACCTAATATGATAGAGTTTATAAAACAAATAGATGGAGAGTTATCAAAAACTGTAGTTGATATAACTAAATTTTATGGAGATTTCTATTGGAAAGCAGATAAAGTATTAGGTTCTGTAGTTAATGATCCTTTAGCAGTAGCATATTTTATAGATAGAGAAATATGTAATGGGTTTGAATGTTATACAGATATAGTAACAGAAGGAATAGCTGAAGGTATGTGTATAGTAGATAAAAATAATTTATGGAATAAAACACATAATTCTATAATTTTGGATGAAGTTGATGATAAAAGATTTTTTAGAATGTTTATTAAAGCGATTTTGAAAGATAAAGCTTTAGAAGTTGAAAAGTATATAAAACTATTAGAGTTATAAATATAAATTTAGGCAAGAATTTGATTCTTGCCTATTTTAAAGTGATGAAAAATTGTATGTTGTAAATAAGTATAGGGTTTCAAGCTCAAATTTAAAGTAAGCTTTTATCAAATGATACTATTAAGCTTATGGTTTACTCTGGTATCATGATTGAAACCAATTAAGAACTAAGAGTTAAAAGTAAATAGTTATGGTAGATATTAATCTCTTTGTTCCTAAATTGTCAATTGTTAATTTTGTATAGCACTTTCTCAAATGAAACATGAATAGCTTAAAGTTTTAAATTGGATCCCTATATATAGGGTTACAAGCTGAAAAATGAAATTATTCAAATATTAAATGAGAATGGTGATATTCAAAGAAAAAAGTTTTTCAATTGATTAAATGTGTTATTTAAACTTTGAACCATATATCATAAAAAAATAGACGCAAATATTATTTCTGAATTTATAGAAAATTATTACTATTCCTACTAATTTAAAAGTTATGGAAAAACATTAGTAATTAATGTAAAATAGAAACATAAAAAATTATAAAAGTACAAGATAGCACAAAAATAAAAAATTAAGTCGATTCTTAAAAAATATGTTTTCATAACAAAATTATAGGGTGTGGTGATAAAATTATGTGTTTAGGATGTAAATTAGCCAATAAAGAAAATGTAGATGTTTACAGAATTTATGACAATGATTTTTTTAGTGTAATATTAAATAAAGCTCCTTTTAATGAGGGACATTTGTTAGTTATGCCAAAAAGACATGTTGAAGATTTTTGCGATTTAAAAGATGAAGAGTTAGCTTCACTTTCTATAACGTTGAAGCAAATGAGCAATTTAGTAAAAACGGTATTTGAACCAGATGGAATAACTATTTGTCAGCATGGTGGAATATACAATGATTTAGGACATATTAGTTTTCATGTTATTCCAAGATATGAAAATGATGGTGTAGATTTTGGAAAACCAACTAACAACTATTGTGCTAGTCTTATTTTAAATAAGACTCAAAAAAAATTATTAAATAGAATTGAAGAAGTAGTATAATATATATTTTAAAATAATAGAAAAGAATTTTATGAGCTTTTCTATTATTTTTTGCATTTTCATGTAAGATAATAGAAAAAATATTGAAAAATGTAATAAAAGTAATTAAAATAATAATTATAGAATAAATGTAATAAAATAGATATATAACTATTAAATTTTAAATTAATATCTAAAAGTAAAATAAAGTGTAACATTTTTAAAGAAAAAAATTTAAAATATACTGTACTTTTTATTAAAAAGTGTTATACTATTAATGTAGAAATTACAAAAAACATACTGAATGTAAATTATTAACCTTAGATTACTAAAATAAAATAAATTCAGTTGCAATAAATTTGAATTTGTTTTATTATGAGATATTATTTAAATTAAATTTATTGGGGGAGAATTAATGAATACGGATTTAATGGAAAGTTTAAAAATTAAAACAACAGAAAAGGTTTATACAAACTTAAAGCCTTGTGAACTAGTAGAATTTGCAATAAAGAAAAACGAAGGAAAATTAGATGCAAATGGTGCATTTGTAGTTGAAACAGGAAAGTATACAGGAAGATCACCTAAAGATAGATTTATAGTTAAACAAGAAAGTACAAAATCATTAGTAAATTGGAATGATACAAACTTATCAATAGAAGAAGAAGGATTTAATAAACTTTATAATAAGGTATTAAATTATTTAAATAGTAAAGATTTATTTGTTTTTGATGGATATGTAGGAGCAGATAAAGAATATAAAATGGACATAAGTGTAGTATGTGAGTATGCATCTCAAGCATTATTTGCTACACAATTATTTAGAAGACCTACAAAAGATGAATTAAAAGATCATAAAACAGAATTTACAGTTATAGCAGCACCAGGATTTAAAGCTGATGCTAAAGAGGATGGAATAAATTCTGAAGCTTTTGTTTTAATAAATTTTGAAAAGAAAATAGTTTTAATAGGTGGAACTCAATATTCAGGAGAAATTAAAAAATCTATTTTCTCAATAATGAACTTCTTATTACCACAAAAAGGAGTATTCCCAATGCACTGTTCTGCTAATATAGGAAAAGATGGAGATACAGCAGTATTCTTTGGACTTTCTGGAACAGGAAAAACAACATTATCAGCAGATCCAGATAGAAATTTAATAGGTGATGATGAGCATGGTTGGAGTGATAAAGGAGTATTTAACTTTGAAGGTGGATGCTACGCAAAAACTATAAGATTAGATAAAGAAAAAGAATCACAAATATTTAATGCACTTAAATTTGGTGCAGTACTTGAAAATGTAATTTTAGATGAAAACAGAGTTCCAAACTTTGATGATGATAGATTAACAGAAAATACAAGAGGAGCATATCCTGTTGAATATATAGAAAATGCAGAATTAAGTGGAGTAGGACAAAATCCAAACACTGTAATATTCTTAACAGCAGATGCATTTGGAGTTATACCTCCAATATCTAAGCTTACTAAGGAAGAAGCAATGTATCACTTTATGTCTGGATACACTAGTAAGCTTGCAGGTACAGAAAGAGGAATAACATCACCTAAAGCTACATTCTCAGCATGCTTTGGTGAGCCATTTATGCTTATGAATCCAGCAGTTTATGCAAAATTATTAGGTGAAAAAATAGTTAAACACAACACAGAAGTTTATTTAGTTAACACTGGATGGTCTGGTGGAGAATATGGCGTTGGAAAGAGAATGGATTTAAAATACACTAGAGCTATGGTAAAAGCTGCATTAAATGGAGAACTTAGAAATGCAGAATATGAAGAACATGAAATATTTAAAGTTTTAATTCCACAAAGTATAAAAGACGTTCCAAGTGAAATATTAAATCCAAAAAATACTTGGAGTGATGGAAATAAATATGATGAAAAAGCAATTGAACTTGCTAATAAATTCAATGAAAACTTTAAGAAATTTAAAGAAGTAAGTGAAGATATAGCTTCAGCAGGTCCAAAAGCAAAAGTGTTAAGCTATAATTAATTTACAAAACTCACAATTTGTAAATTTAAATATAGATGGAATTTCTATAATTGGCAAAGAAATTCCTATGTCTATACTTATTGTTACCAAAAATTATTAATAAGAGCCTCTTAAAACCAAAATATCACATAGAAAAATCTGTGTGATATTTTGGCTTTTTTATTATATAATATTTATTGTTAAGTTGTGAAATTATAGTGAACAAATTAATTAAATTTTATATATAATATTAATTAATTCCCATTTAGGGCGATAAAACATATGTATAAATAAACATTAGATTAGGAGGATAATATGAGTAAACGTGAGGGCGGCAAAAAAGTTTTATTAGGAGTATTAGTTATAGCTGTTTGTATAGCAATATATGTTATTGGTAATAGTGGAAAATTTGGAGAATATAAACATGATTATAAAGTTAAGGTAGAAAGTTTTGATAATATTTATGAAGGTAATAATATAAGATTTTACTATATGGATGGAAAAAATGATTATCAAAAAAATTTAAAAGAAAAATATAAATTAAATGAAGTTATAGGTTCAGCAGGAAATGAAATTGAGAAAGCTATGGCTATTATTGATTGGGTAAATGAAAAAGCTGAATTTAATGTAAGTGCTATGGAAGTTGGAAAAACAACTGATGAGATTATGGAAAAGTTAGAAAATAGTAAGGCTCTTTCAGATGAAGGGTATTCAATTGTACTAGAAGAGACTTTATCAACATTAGATGTATTTGTAAGAAAAGGAACATATCTTACAGCTAATACTGTAAAACCAGATCCAAGTCAAAGTTATAAAGTTATAGAGGTTTGGAGTAAAGTACATGCTAAATGGGTAATGATAGATGCGGGAAACAAATGTTATATGACATTAGATGATGTACCTTTAAGTGCAGTAGAAATAATAGAAAATGGGCTAGATAAAGTAAACATTGTTGGATTAAAAAATGAAAAACAAGTAAAAAAATACAAAAAAGATATGAAGAAGTATTTTAATATGTATACTATGCCTATAGATAGCAATAAATATAGAGAGTTAAAAAGTAATTCATATGTAACATATGTTAAAAATTTAGATGATGTACAGCTAGAAAATCAAAAGGGATTCATATCTCCAATGATATTTGTTAATAAGAGAGATGTTTTTGATTTAAATCCAGAAATAATAAATGGAAATAGAAACAAAGATACAAAAGCTGCAATGATTTTGTCTAAAAAAGATTTAAAAGAGGATAAAGAAGGAGCAGTAGGATTTACTATAGGAGCATTTAAGGATAGTGTTATGTTAGAAAAATTCTATATAAGTATAAATGGTGGTAAATATTATGAGGTTAAAAATTATTATGATTTATCATTAGTAGAAGGTAGCACTAAAATAACATTATCAGAAGATGGAGTTAATCCAATTCGAGAAATAGTTCTTAAAAAGATGGGAAAATAGAGAATAAAGTATAAAAGCTTAATATAGTTAATATAATAAAAAGGAAATTATAATTAATTTCCTTTTTTTATTATGTAAATATATTGGGGGGAGAAAAGTGAATATAAATATTATTTTAATATTTAAGGCTATTATTATAGCTATAGTAGAAGGAATTACAGAGTTTATACCGGTATCATCTACTGGACATATGATTATAGTGGGAGATGTAATTAATTTTAAAGGAAGTTTTAGCAATGTTTTTGAAGTTGTAATTCAATTAGGGGCAATATTAGCTATTATAGTTTTGTATTGGGACAAGTTATTTAAATCTATAATTCAATTTTTGAAAGGAATAATATTATTTATAAAAAATATATGTATAAATATATTTTTACCTAAAAGTAAGAAAAAAGTTTTAAATGAAAAGGAGAAACAGGGAATTACATTTTGGAAAAATATATTAGTTGCATGTTTACCAGCAGCAATAATGGGATTCTTATTTGATGATTTTATAGACAAGTATTTATTTAATTCATTTACTGTAGCAATAGGACTTTTGGTGGGAGGAATACTACTTATAATTACAGAGAATTACTTTAAAAATAAGTTTGTTACAAGAAATGTAGATGATTTAACCACTAGGCAAGCATTTAGAGTAGGAGTTTTTCAATGTTTAGCTTTATGGCCAGGTATGTCACGTTCATCATCAACTATAATAGGTGGATGGGCAAGTGGAGTATCTACAGTAGCAGCTACAGAGTTTTCATTTTTTTTAGCAATACCTATAATGGTAGGTGCGACTGGTCTAAAATTATACAAAAACTTTGGAATGTTTTCTAGTGGGGAAATATTAGTTTTAGTAATAGGCTTTTTAGTTGCGTTTGTGGTTGCATTAGTTGTTGTTGAAAAGTTTATTAATTATTTAAAGAAAAAGCCTATGAAATCTTTTGCTATATATAGAATTATTGTGTCTATAGTTTTGTTTATTTTAATTTTTAAAACTTACTAAAAAGATATAAGTTTGGGAAACAAGTTGAAAAATACAATTATGCTTGTTTAAATTGAAAAAGAGAAATTTAAAGTGTTGTATAAAATTAACAATTAGCGATCAACAATTATAAATTAAGGATAAAACTGAAATCTCAGTTTTAAAATTATTTAAACAACACATAAAAACTAGTTTTTATGTGTTTCTATTTTTAGATATTAGGAACAAAGTGAGTAATATATACCATAACTATTCACTTTTCACTCTTAGTTCTTAATTGGTTTCAAATATAAAAAATAGGAATAACATGTAATTTTAGTAGTATCATTTGATGAAGCTATTATTTTAAATTTGAACTTGGAACCCTATAAAATATACTAATGGTTATTAAGAATTTTACAGTAGTTAAAAGTTATTTTTCTAGTAATACTTTTAAATTAGTTTTGTTGCATTTTACAAGAACTGTTCCATCTTTATCAGTTCTATATGTTTTTACATTATGATTATTTAATCTCTTCAGGACATCTTTATGAGGATGCCCATAGTCGTTACCCATGCCACAAGAAATTATAGCTATTTTAGGATTTACTTTAGATATAAAATTTTCAGTTGAAGAAGTTTTACTTCCGTGATGGCCTATTTTTAAAACAGTAGAATTTAAATCTATATTAGATGAAGTTAAAAAATTTTCTATTTCCTTTTCTGCATCTCCTGTAAATAAAAAAGAAAAATTATGATAATTTAATTTGAGTACAATGGAGTAATTATTTATATTATCATATGAAATTTCTTTGGGTGATATAAAGTTTAATGTTAAATTTTCATCTAAATTAACAGTTTTAGGTGCAGAAATAGGAGTTATTTTTAAGTTGTTATATTTAAGTTTTTTCGTCAGATTTACAAATGTTGGAGTGTTAGATGTTATTTTAGGTGCTAGAAAATTATCAACTTTTATGTAGTTAAGAACATATGGTAATGAGCCAATATGGTCATCATGAGGATGAGTAGCTATTATATAGTCTAGTTTTTTTACATTGTTTTTAGTAAGATAATCTATAAGCATATTAGAGCTATCAATAGGTCCACCATCTATAAGAATATTTGACCCATTATGTTGAATTAAAATACCATCACCTTGACCTACATTTATATAATGTATTTTAAGTTCATCATTTATAGTGTTATTATATTTGGGTATTAATAAAATGAAAGTTACACAAAATAGTGCTAAAACCAAAAGATACTTGTATCTTTTAAATAGACATTTAGACATTTATATATAACTCCTTTTTATACTAGTATTTACTAAAAATATTAATTTAAACAAAATATGAGAATCTAAGTTAAAACTTTAAGTTATTCATGTTTCAGTTTAGAATTCTAATTAATTTAATTGAAAATTGAAAGTGAATGTAAAAATTTGAGATCCAATTTTAAACAATGATTTTTTATTAAATTTGCACAGCAAATTAATTGAAAACAATATAAAAACGTAGTTTTTAGGTATTTCTATTCATAAATATTAAGAACGAAGTGAATAATATTAACCAGCATTGTTAATCTTTAATTGTTAATTGATTCCAAACATGATTATAGAATAAACTGTAAGCTTAATAATATCACTTGATAATGGCATTATTTAAACTTTGAACTTGAAACCCTATAGTTATATTTAAGTATAGGGCGTTTTTATGGACTTTTCTAAAAATATTGATATAATTATAAGGAAACAAGTTTAAACTTTAAGTTATTCATATTTCAGTTGAAAACTTTAAATTTTGGTTACATTAAATATAACTTTTAATTTTTAAGTGGTTTCAAATACAAATCTAGTGATTAGATTCAAACCTTAAATTATCAAATAATAAAAGTATAAACTAAAAATATGACTGAAAACCTTATGGATGCAAATAATAGTTAAAGAAGGTGTTAAATATGAGAAAATTTTTATTTATGTTTAAATCTGTAATATATACTCTTTGTTCGTTGGTTCTTATGCCTAAGGCACAAAGTATAAAGAAAAAGTCAGAAGAAGAATTTCAGAAGTATTGTCATCATAAGGCTAATGCATGGGCAAGACTTTTACTTAAAGCTACAGGGCTAAATGTAATAATAAATGGTAAAGAAAATAATATAGATGGACCATGCTTATATGTTGCAAATCATCAAAGTGTAGTAGATATACCATTATTAATTAGTGCCATAAATAAACCTGTAGGAGCAGTAGCAAAACAAGAATTAGAGAAAGTTCCAGTTTTATCTTACTGGTGCAAAGGCATAGGCTGTGTGTTTTTAAATAGAACTAATCCAAGAGAAGGAATAAAATCCATTTTGCAAGGAACTGAAAACTTAAAAAAGGGACAATCAATGTTTATATTTCCAGAAGGTACAAGGAGTCAAGGTGGACCTATAAAGGAGTTTAAAAAAGGTAGTGTAAAAATGGCAATAAAGGCGAATGTTCCAATAATACCTATAACTATTGATGGTACATATAAAATTTATGAAGGATATAAAGAAGCTAAAAAGGATAATAGAGATTGTGTTTGTACATTCCATAAACCAATATATATTAGTGAATTATCTAAAGAGGAACAAAATAACTTGTCAGAAACATGTTATGAAATAATAAAAAGTGAACTTAAATAGAGTATATAGAAAAACATTAAGAAATAAAAATAACTATTTCTTAATGTTTTTTTATTATTAATCATTATATGTAAAAATAACTGTTTTTAATCTGCTCATAGCTTCAATACTATACTTTATTCCTTGGGTTCCCATTCCAGAGGCTTTTATACCTCCAAAAGGAAAATGATCTGGTCCTCTTTCGGTTTTACTATTTATTTGTACAGAACCAACTTCGAGTTTGCTTGCTATATAAAATGCATCATTGATATTGTCTGTAAAAATAGAAGATTGTAAACCATACTCAGATTTGTTAGCTATTTCAATAGCTTCATCTATAGATTTTACTCTTATAATTGGTAAAACAGGACCAAAAGGTTCCTCCCATGCAATTCTCATATCTAAAGATACATTGTCTAGTAATGTAGGATATACTAAGTTATCATCTCGTTTATTTCCAATTAATAAAGAAGCACCCTTATTTAATGCATCTGAAATTAAATCCATAACAAAATCGGCAGCTTTAGAATCTATAAGAGGAGTTATTGTTGAATCATCGTATGGACTACCAATTTTTAGTTTATTTAGATTTTTTAATATCTCAGAACATAGTTCATTAGCAATTGTATCTAAAACTAATACTCTTTTAATAGCAGTGCATCTTTGTCCAGAATAACTGAAAGCACCAGAAACTATTTCCTTAGCTGTTTTTTCTATATTAGCATCTTCTAAAACTATGGCTGCATCTTTTCCACCTAGTTCTAATAAAGTAGGAGTCATTGTAGAAATGCTTGAAATGTGACTGCCTGTATTAGTTGAACCTGTAAAGTTTATAAAGTCTATATTTTTATGGGTTACTAAATAATCGCCAATTTCACTGCCTTTACCAGTAACGGTATTAAGTACACCTTTAGGAAGACCAGCATCATTAAAACATTTTGCAAGATATAATGCACTTATAGAACCTTGAGTTGGTGGTTTTAGGATAACAGTATTTCCAATAACAAGTGCAGGAGCAATTTTGGATGCTGATAAATTAATTGGGTAGTTAAATGGAGAAATACACAAAATAGTTCCAAGAGGAACACGAGTTACAAAAGCAAGCTTGTTTTTTGAAAATCCAGAAAAACTATCAGCAGAAATAGTTTTGCCTTCTAAATCTTTTGCGATATCTGCAGTATATCTAATAAAATCTGCAGTTCTTTTAACTTCAGAAATACAAGAAAGCTTATCTTTAGCTATTTCTAATATTAATGTTTCAGTTAATATGTCTATATTTTCATCTATAATATCTGCTGTTTTATATAATATTTCACATTTTTCATGAATAGGTACATTACACCAAGATTTTTGACTTTCATTAGAATTAAGTATGGAGTTATCTACATCGGATTTAGAAAAAGCAGGAATATCTCCAATAAATTTATTATTTATTGGAGAGTATATAGGTATTTTATTTTCACATGAAATCCATTGACCATTGTATAAATTGCAATAGCTGTTGTTAATTTTAAAATTATCAATCAAAATATTCACCTCACTAATAATTGATAGTAATAGTATTATCAATTATTGTGCAAATTATAAAGACTTTATAATTTCATAAATAAAAAATATAAATTAAATATCAGATTTCTTAGGATTTAATATGTCTTGAATTAAATGTATTTTACGATCAAGAGTAGATACTTCTTTTTGATACCCTTTAATAGTGGATGAAAGAGTATTTTCTTCATTCTTAAGCTTTTTTAATTTCTCTAATAAAGCTTCATTTGCAGTTAATCTTTTTTCAATTGATGGTTCATACATTTTTTTTATAGTATTTTGTTTGTTGAAATCAAATTTAATTCTATTATAATATTTAAGTATAGACTTACATATTTGTTTGGTGGAATCGATTGTTAAATCACAAAGTTTATCTAAGATTTTGTTGATTTCATTCATAATCATATCACCTCAACAATAATTGTATATAAATTTGTATATGAAAGGCAAGAATTTTATGTTAAGTAGTAAAAAATATTTAAGAAAAATAAATAAGCATATAAAAGAACTTGAATGTGAAAAAGAAAAAATAGAAAAAGATATAGAAAAAACTGAAAAAAGAATTGAAAATGAAAAGAAAGAAATAAATAGCATTGTAGAAAAAAAAGAAAAGTTAGAAACTACATTTAAAAGTTTAAAAAAGGTATTAGTTGAAAGAGGATTAACTTTTGAAATAGACAACGTAAAAGGCATAGCACAGTGGGATAACTTAAAAATATCGAAAAAGTCTAAAAAGTTTGTAATAACAAATAGTGAAAATCAGGTAGTAAAAGAATTAGATGAAGATATAAGTGAAATAATGAGTGATATAAAAAATGATAATGTAAATATAAGTACTTTAGTTTTAAGAAAAACCAGTCAAAGTGCATTAGTACAAATTAGGTTTACTCCTTATGATGAAATATAGTGTTCCAAGTTTAAATCAAAAATAATAGCTTTATCAAATGACACTACCTATATTACAATTAAGTCCATTATTATGTTTGGAACCAATTAACAGTTAGCAATTAACAATTAACAATGATGGTTAATATTATTCACTTTGTTCTTAATATTTATGAATAGAAATACCTAAAAACTACGTTTTTATATTGTTTTCAATTAATTTGCTTAGCAAAGGGTATTATTAGATAATGTTTTTAACTATATCCAAATAAAAGTCAGATACCAATGTGCTATAATTTTTAGTTACAAAAGAAAAATAAAATACAAAAATAAAGCCAAATTAAATTTAGCTTTATTTTTTGTTAATTTTATAGTATTTAGTATTGAAAAGTGATTTTGGAATATTAGATATCTCTTTCATTATGTATTTTACTGAAGAATGTAAGAGCATATATTCCAGCTAGGCCTACTAATCCATAAATAATTCTACTTACCATACTTATTGAACCAAATACACTAGAACCTGAGAATAGTGCAGCCACTAAATCGAATTGGAATAGTGCTACTAATCCCCAATTTACTGCACCAATTACAACTAATATAAGTACGATTGTATCTAAAAATTTCATTTTTTAAACCTCCTTAAAATAGTATAGTTTAATTATTACCAATAAATAATAAATTATTCCTTATACAATTTAAGGTGATTTTAAAAATAAAACTTGTTAGTTGGTTAATAAGATTATATAATGGAATTATTGCATAATAAAAGAAGAAAGAGGGAGTAATATATGCATATAGTTAAACTTATATTAGAAATACTACTTTATTCTATTCTTGCTTTGTTCGCTTATATTGCATTAAGAACATATGTACTTCAAAAGATAAAAGTCAGCAAATGGATAGTTTTAGTACTAGCATTTACTGTGTTTTTAGTACCGAATTTACTATGGCCAACCATGCCGATGATTGTTTCAAGATATGTAATTCCACTTATATTTATCATACTATTCTTATGGTTTATGGATTTATGTGGATTTATGAAGGGTATGGAACAAGGTGAATCAAATAACAAGTACTATGATAAGTATAACAAGAGCAACAATAAAGTAATTAAGCCTAAAGCTAAGCCAAATAGAATTAAAAATAATAAATAATTTGGATATATAGGAAGATAAAAATTCATTTAGACTTATTCAAATACAAATGTAAGTTTGAGTTTAAAGTTAGATGTATTTTAATTTAAAAATTGAACTTTGAAATTGAATAAGATTTAAGGTTAAATTAGAAACCTATAAATAAAAACACATTAACTTAAAAAAGTGATGTGTTTTTATTTTATTTATTACTATTTAATCTAAAAAAGCATATAAATAATAATATAGGAATATTTAGTTTTATCACATTTAGTTTATAAATAAATTCTGAGGTGATGTTTTGGATACTTTAATAATATTTTATGATAATAGCATATTAATGAAAATGTCAAAAGTATTGGAAAATAGTATTAAGTGTGAGTCAAAAGCTATAAGAAATGTGCATAGTGTAGATAAACCAAAGGATAAATATCTTAAATTTTATAGTGATAATTTACAAATTGAAGGTGTTGAGAAATCTTTATTGGAAGGGAAAACTAATGTGATAGTAATATTACCAATATGGTTTTATAAATCATATTTTAAGATGGAAAACAGTTCTTTAGTAAATAATTTAAAAGGAAAAAACATTATCCTACTTACGTTAGGAGAAGAAAATAAGTTGGATGAAGAAAAAATATTTTTATATTCCAATTTAGTAGGTAAAAAATATTTTAAAAAAGATGATTTATCAAATGAAGAGTGGTTTAAAAGTTTGATAGAATGGATTGTAAAATTAGTTTAATAATATAAAGGCATTATTAGGTGACTAATAATGCTTTTTAAAATTAAAATTATGTAAATTTAGTAATAACATATGGAATAAAATATCATAAATTGAGATTAATTATTGTAAATTTATCTCAATATGATACAATTTAAATAGTTAAGGCACATGGAAGCAAATAATAGGACTAATATGAATAAAGATGTAATAAAAAGTATAAGGGTATATTTGTTTTATAAAATGATTAAAATAAATATTCTGAATTATGCATTTCGTGTTCAGAGTTTATAAGAAAATTTATATTTAAAAGTTTAAATTTAATATAAATAATTAAATTTTATATAATAATCTAAAATTTAGTATTTATTTTTATGAAATTTAAAGTATAATATAGTATATTTTATAGTTAATAAATAAATTTTATGTTTATGTATCTTTATGGAATATAAGGTATAATCATATTATTTTCTTGATTATGCCTAAGTATAATTTAAAATTGAAAAATTTGTAAAAAGGAGAGTTGACAATGAAGTTTTATGTATACAATACTATGACAAGAAATAAAGATGAGTTCATTCCAGTAGTTCAAGATAAAGTAGGTATGTATACTTGTGGACCAACAGTATATAATTACGCTCATATAGGAAATTTAAAAACTTATATATTTGAAGATGTTTTAAAGAAGTCATTAGAATATGTTGGATATAAAGTAAAACATGTAATGAATATAACAGATGTAGGTCATCTTCAATCAGATGGTGATGAAGGCGAAGATAAAATGGCATTAGGTGCATCAAGAGAGAAAAAGACAGTATGGGAAATTGCTAGATTTTATGAAGATGCATTTATGGATGATTGTAGAAAGCTTAACATAAAAAGACCAACAGTTGTATGTAGAGCAACTGACCATATAGAAGAGATGATAAAATTCATTCAAGTTTTAGAGGAAAAAGGATATACATATGAAGCAAACGGAAATGTATATTTTGAAATAGATAAATTTAAAGACTATACTAAATTAGCTAATTTAAGTATAGATGAATTAGAAGCAGGAAGTAGAATAGAAGTAGATGCTAATAAGAAAAATCCTTTAGATTTCGTTCTATGGTTTACTAATTCAAAATTTAAAAATCAAATAATGCAATGGGATTCACCATGGGGAAGAGGATTTCCAGGTTGGCATTTAGAATGTTCTACAATGTCAATGAAATATTTAGGAAAGAAGATAGATATACACTGTGGTGGAATAGATCATATTCCAGTTCATCATACTAATGAAATTGCACAATCAGAAGCATACACTGGAGAAAAATGGGTTAACTATTGGATGCATGCTGAATTTTTAGTTTTAAATGATGGTAAAATGTCAAAATCAAAAGGTGATTTTTTAACTATAAAAAGACTAGAAGAAGAAGGATTTACAGCATTAGATTATAGATACTTTATACTACAATCAAGATATAGAAAACAATTATTATTTACTTTTGAAAACTTAGACGATGCTAGAAAATCATTTAGAGCACTTAAAAAGAGAGTAGCAGCTGTATTAGAAAATGTTGATGAGTCATTAGAAATAAGACAAAGCAATATAGAAGAATATAGAGAAAATTTCAAAAAGCAAATAAGCGATGATTTAAATATACCTAATGCATTTACTGTACTTTTAGATGTATTAAAATCCGATGAATTAAACAATAAGGAAAAAAGATTTTTAGTAGAAGAATTTGATAAAGTCTTATCATTAGATTTAATGGTAGTGGAAAAGGATTTATCAAGTGTAGATGTTGAACTTGTAAATAGTCTAATTGTAGATAGAAATGAAGCAAGAAAAAATAAAGATTATCAAAAAGCTGATGAAATAAGAAATAAGCTTTTAGAAATGAATATTGAAATTCTAGATAGTAAAGAAGGAACTACTTGGAGACTTAAATAAAATATATTGTAAGTTAAAATACTATTAAGCATTTATTTTTAAATAGATACTTAATAGTATTTTTTTATCTTAAAAGACATTAAAAAATATAAAAATACTAAGTTAAGTGCGATTTAGGAATAAAATCTGTAGTACATGTCAATATTGCAAAGGAAATGTAAGAAAAAAATTTTTTTAGAATACAGAATAATTGTTATTTTTTGGGAATATAATGATAAGATATATATATTCAAATGTAGGGTAGGTGATAATTATGAGGAAAAAAATATATAAAGTTATAGCAATAGTCTCTATAACTTTAATCTGTAACCTTGGATTTTTTAACGTTGCTTTAGCTGAAGATACAGTAAACATAAAAAAAATAAATCAGAATGTTTGTGAAAAAACTTATGAATATAATTTAAACATACCTGAAGTTACAGGAATGAAGAATTCTAAGTTTCAAAATAGTTTAAATAAGAAAATAAAAGATGAATTAGAGAAAAACAAGGAATGTATTATATCAACAAGTATTGATGATTTTAAATATGCAAATGAAAATAATTATGATATAAAAAAATACAAATTTAAATCAGATTACAATGTAACAAGTAAAGGCAACATACTAAGCTTAACAATAAAAAGTCAAGAATATATAGGGGGAGAGTATTCTTTAGAAACTCAAAAAACATATAATATAGATTTGAAAAATAACAGATTATTAGAACTTAAAGATGTAGTTTCAGATAAAAATATAAAAAGAATAGAAGAGGAAGTAAATAAGAGTATACAAAATAATAGTAAATATTATAAAAGAGAAGTTAAAAAAAATATAGAAAATGAAACTAATTTTTATGTGGATGAATCTAATGTGTATGTATATTTTAATGCTAATGAGATAGGTCCATATACAATAGGAATACCAGAATTTAAATTTTCATTTTAACTTTTAGGTTAAAAATGAGCTATTTAAGAACTAACTAATTAAAGTAAGTTTTTAAATAGCTCATTTAAATTTAAAAATATATTTAAATAATTTTATAACATAGTTAATTAAGAAATATTAATTATTAGTTTTTGATACTTTTATAATTTACACTATGCCTAGAGTATCATTAAATATAAATAGAAGAAAATAAGAAAAAATAAAAGGATAACGTGTATAATTTTTATAAATAGTGACAAAATAATAGAAATAGAAAAGTAGATTGTATATAATAAATCTTGTCGCTGAGGCAAACAAGTAATTGAAGCCAAACGATGTAGAAATAAACTTCAAAAAACATTAAAAAAAATGTTGACAAGAAAGTTTAAATCTAGTAAAATAGGAAAAGTCGTCAGGTGATGATGACACATTGGTCTTTGAAAATTAAACAGATAATATATAGGTAAAACCAGTTAATTCATTGAGATTCTATTAAGTTAGAAGATCACATCGAAAGATGTAAAATTGACTATTATAGTCAGCAAAACTTGAGATACAAGTTTCAAACTTTTTAAATTGAGAGTTTGATCCTGGCTCAGGACGAACGCTGGCGGCGTGCCTAACACATGCAAGTCGAGCGATGAAGTTCCTTCGGGAATGGATTAGCGGC
>NZ_JBWKMH010000019.1:0-2518 GCF_056431285.1 Clostridium amazonense
AAGTTCTGATCCAGAGTACCACGAGACACGTGAAACCTTGTGGGAAGCAGGGAGGACCACCTCCCAAGGCTAAATACTACCTAGTGACCGATAGTGGAGAAGTACCGTGAGGGAAAGGTGAAAAGAACCCCGGAAGGGGAGTGAAATAGAACCTGAAACCCTGTGCCTACAACCGATCGAAGCACTTTATATGTGTGACGATGTGCTTTTTGTAGAACGAGCCAACGAGTTACGATATGTAGCGAGGTTAAGTACTTAAGGTACGGAGCCGAAGGGAAACCGAGTCTGAATAGGGCGCAAAGTTGCATGTCGTAGACCCGAAACCGGGTGACCTATCCATGGCCAGGATGAAGCGACAGTAAAATGTCGTGGAGGTCCGAACCACGTTGGTGTTGAAAAACCATGGGATGAGCTGTGGATAGCGGAGAAATTCCAATCGAACTCGGAGATAGCTGGTTCTCCTCGAAATAGCTTTAGGGCTAGCGTCGATTAACTGAGTACTGGAGGTAGAGCACTGAATAGGCTAGGGGGCATACCGCTTACCGAACCTTATCAAACTCCGAATGCCAGATACTTTTATTTCGGCAGTCAGACTGCGAATGATAAGATCCGTAGTCAAAAGGGAAACAGCCCAGACCATCAGCTAAGGTCCCAAAGTGTAAGTTAAGTGGTAAAGGATGTGGGATTTCTAAGACAACTAGGATGTTGGCTTAGAAGCAGCCACTCATTTAAAGAGTGCGTAATAGCTCACTAGTCAAGAGATCCTGCGCCGAAGATGTCCGGGGCTAAAACTTACCACCGAAGCTATGGGTGTGCACTTAATGTGTACGCGGTAGAGGAGCTTTCTGCATTGGCTGAAGTCGTACCGAAAGGAGCGGTGGACGATGCAGAAGTGAGAATGTTGGCATAAGTAGCGAGAGCCAGGTGAGAATCCTGGCGGTCGAAAATCTAAGGTTTCCTGGGGAAGGCTCGTCCGCCCAGGGTTAGTCGGGACCTAAGGCGAGGCCGAAAGGCGTAGTCGATGGACAACAGGTTGATATTCCTGTACCACTAGCGTACGTTTGTACAGATGGGGTGACGCAGGAGGATAGGATGTGCACACTATTGGATGTGTGTCTAAGCACTTAGGGAGTTTCGGTAGGCAAATCCGCTGAAACAATTCTGAGGTGTGATGGGGAGCTAATTTTAGCGAAGTATCTGATTCCACGCTGCCAAGAAAAGCCTCTATGGAGGAAGCTAGTGCCCGTACCGCAAACCGACACAGGTAGATGAGGAGAGAATCCTAAGACCATCGGAAGAATTGCTGTTAAGGAACTCGGCAAATTGACCCCGTAACTTCGGGAGAAGGGGTGCCTACGAAAGTAGGTCGCAGAGAATAGGCCCAAGCAACTGTTTAGCAAAAACACAGGTCTCTGCTAAAGCGAAAGCTGATGTATAGGGGCTGACGCCTGCCCGGTGCTGGAAGGTTAAGGGGATTGCTTAGCGCAAGCGAAGGCATGAACTTAAGCCCCAGTAAACGGCGGCCGTAACTATAACGGTCCTAAGGTAGCGAAATTCCTTGTCGGGTAAGTTCCGACCCGCACGAATGGCGTAATGATTTGGGCACTGTCTCAACAGCAAATCCGGCGAAATTGTAGTGCAAGTGAAGATGCTTGCTACCCGCGATTGGACGGAAAGACCCCGTAGAGCTTTACTGCAATTTAGCATTGAGTTTCGGTATTATCTGTACAGGATAGGTGGGAGACTTGGAAGCAATGGCGTCAGCTGTTGTGGAGTCGACCTTGGGATACCACCCTGATAGTACTGGAATTCTAACCGGAGGCCATGAATCTGGTCACGGGACATTGTTAGGTGGGCAGTTTGACTGGGGCGGTCGCCTCCTAAAAAGTAACGGAGGCGCCCAAAGGTTCCCTCAGAACGGTCGGAAATCGTTCGAAGAGTGCAAAGGCAGAAGGGAGCCTGACTGCGACACATACAGGTGGAGCAGGGACGAAAGTCGGGCTTAGTGATCCGGTGGTTCCTCGTGGGAGGGCCATCGCTCAACGGATAAAAGCTACCTCGGGGATAACAGGCTGATCTCCCCCAAGAGTCCACATCGACGGGGAGGTTTGGCACCTCGATGTCGGCTCGTCGCATCCTGGGGCTGAAGTAGGTCCCAAGGGTTGGGCTGTTCGCCCATTAAAGCGGCACGCGAGCTGGGTTCAGAACGTCGTGAGACAGTTCGGTCCCTATCCGTCGCGGGCGTAGGAAATTTGAAGGGAGCTGTCCTTAGTACGAGAGGACCGGGATGGACCAACCTCTGGTGCACCAGTTGTCACGCCAGTGGCATAGCTGGGTAGCTATGTTGGGAAGGGATAAACGCTGAAAGCATCTAAGCGTGAAGCCCACCCTAAGATGAGATTTCCCATAACGTAAGTTAGTAAGACTCCTGGAAGACTACCAGGTTGATAGGTGAGGGGTGTAAGCATGGTAACATGTTCAGCTGACTCATACTAATAAGTCGAGGGCTTGACCTAAA
>NZ_JBWKMH010000020.1:0-3988 GCF_056431285.1 Clostridium amazonense
TCATAACCGGTAGGTCCGGGGTTCGAGTCCCTGAAGGTCCACCATATTTGGGGGTATAGCTCAGTTGGGAGAGCACCTGCCTTGCACGCAGGGGGTCAAGAGTTCGAATCTCTTTATCTCCACCATGAAAAGCAATCCAGTTAGGATTGCTTTTTTTATTTGCAAATTATTCATATTTTATTGTTATGTAAGTTATTTTTTAGTTAATTATTTTTAACAAATACTAAAAAAATATATTTTTATGTTATATTTATGATTAGTCTTACAAGAAAGGAAGTCGTAGTTATAAATGAAAACAACTAGAAAAACAAACAAAAAAATAACAATGAGGAATAAATTAACAAAGAATTTTATTCTTTTATCTATATTACCAATTTGTTGTATAATTTTTTTAACAATACCATATATAAAAAGTAATGAAAAGAGCAATTTTATACAATCAAGTTCAGAAGAAATTATTCAAGTCAATAATTATATTAATTCCTACTTTAAAGATGTATCAGAGGATTTACAGTTTATGAGCGAGGAAGATTTAATTAAACAGTCTTCAGGTAAACTTAACACATATTTAAACAAATCAAACACTTCAGATTTAAAACTCGATTATTCAAAAGAAGAAGCTATTCAACAAGAAATTTTTGAGCAATTTAACAATTTTGGGAATACACATCCAGAAACTTCTCATATTTATATAGGATTAAAAGATGGCGGATATATGCAATGGCCAGAGGAAACGTTACCATCAAATTATGATCCAAGAGAAAGACCATATTATAAACATGCAATTGAAAATAAAGGCAAAGTATCTATAACAAATGCTTATTATTTAGAAGATACAAATGAGGAAATTATTAGTGTAGTTAAAAGCATAGATGTCAATGGTGAAACTATAGGAGTTATTGGAATTGATTTAAAACTCAAAGAAATAGTAGATATGGTTAAAAAAATATCAATTGGGGGAGATGGTTATATTATAGTAACTGATAAATCTGGAAACATTATAGCAGATCCTCAACATGATAAAATGACTTTAAAAAATATATCAGAATTACATATTTCTGGAGTAGAGGATATTAGTGAAATATCATCTAAAGTAATAGATTCTACAATAGATAATGAAAAATCTATGATTAATATATATGCTCCACCTGAAAATGAATTCAAATTAATAGCAATAATACACAATCATGATATATATAAGGCTACTAATGCTGTGACAATCTTTATACTTATTTTAGCATTAGGAACTATTATTGTTTCTATAATTTCAGGGTTAAAATTATCAAGTAAAATTTCTAAACCCATAGAAGAAACTTCTTCTTATTTAAATTTACTGCAAAATGGTGATTTTACTCAAGACGTTCCTGTGAATATATTGCAACAAAAAGATGAAATAGGAATTTTGGGTGAAGCTACACAAAGCATGAAAAATTCTATTTCTAATTTAGTGATTGATTTAAAGGGAAGTTCATATACAATAAATGAAAGTGTAGAACTTTTAAATAGAATGTATGATTTATCAGATCAAGCTATAAGAGATATAACTGAGGCAATTGAACAAATTGCAAATAGTGCTACAGAGCAAGCTTCAGCTTTAGAAAATGGTGTAATGAAAACATCTGAAATATCTCAAAGTATAAGGGATTTGGACAGGGCAACATTAGAGATACAAAGTATATCCAATAGTAATAAAGAACTTAGTGATAAGGGATTAGATATAGTAAAAACACTTATAATTAAATCTAAAGAAGTAAATGAATCTACTAAAAAAGTTGATATATTAGTTAAGCAAATGAATACTATGTCTAATGAAATATCAGTAATAAGTGATACAATTGCTTCAATATCACAACAAACTAATTTACTTGCACTAAATGCTTCAATTGAGGCAGCTCATGCAGGTGAACAAGGAAAAGGGTTTGCAGTAGTAGCGGATGAAATTAGAAATTTAGCTGAGGAGTCTAGAAAGTCAGCTGAAGATATTAAAAATTTAATACTATCTATACAAAATCAAGTTTCGAAAGTTGTAGAATATACTAACATTTCAAATATGTCTACAGAAAATCAGCTTAAGATAGTTAATAATACTGAAGAAATTTTTAATAATATAAGTGAGGATATAAAAAATCTTAATTTAAGAATACTTGAAGTCAAAGGTCAATGTGAGCAGGTTAATATAAAACGTGAAGATTTGATGGAAACAATGGAAACAATTTCGGCAATATCAGAGGAAACAGCTGCATCAACAGAAGAAGTATTAGCTTCATCACAAGAACAAAGAACCACAGTTGAAGATCTTGGCGAATGTGCATTATCATTAAATGATCTTTCAAAACAATTAGAATCAAAAATAGATAATTTTAAAGTTGTATAGGTAACTATAGGGTTCCAATTTCAAATTTTAAATAATAGATTCATCAAATGACAATAGCAATATTAAAGTTTATTCTATTATCATGTTGGAAACCAATTAAAAAGTAAGAGTGAAGAGTGAAAAGTTATGGTGAATATTACTCACTTCGTTCGTAATATTTAAAATAGAAACACTTAAAAACTACGGTTTTATATTGTTTTCAATTAATTTACTTTGAAAATTATTATAAAATTTGATTCAAAAAAACTGAGACTTCAGTTTTATCATTCATTGTTAATTGTTTATCGTTAATTTTTACAATATACTTTATAAGTTATAGTTAGTAGTTTACATTACCCAAAAGTTTAGATAATATGTTAAAATAGTGGTTTGTATCTAATAGTTAGATTAATTTTAAAGATATAATAAAATATAGATATATAGTGAGGTAAGTTAAATGAAAATATTAATAACAAACGATGATGGAATATTTGCTAAAGGAATATTTTATTTAGCGCAACAATTAGAAAAAGATCATGATGTAATTATAGTTGCACCAAGTGAAGAAAGAAGTGCAAGTAGTCATGCGATAACTTTAAGAAATGATTTAATAGTTAGAGAAGAAAAGCTTGAAGGAATAAAATCTAAAGCATACAGTATAACTGGTACACCAGCAGATTGTACAAAATTTGCACTTACTAATATAGACTCAGAAATAGAATTAGTTATATCAGGAATTAACAATGGATTCAACTTAGGAACAGATGTTC
Organism: Clostridium amazonense; assembly: GCF_056431285.1. Classification (NCBI taxonomy): domain Bacteria; kingdom Bacillati; phylum Bacillota; class Clostridia; order Eubacteriales; family Clostridiaceae; genus Clostridium; species Clostridium amazonense. Next base: position 3,124 of record NZ_JBWKMH010000020.1, read on the forward strand.
TTTATTCAGGTACAGTATCAGCTGCAATGGAAGGACTAATAATGAAAAAGACTGCTATAGCATTTTCATGTGATGGTATTGAAGAGAATTATATAGAAACTGCAAAGTTAGCAGCCAAAATAGTAAAAAAATTGATTGAAAATGAATTTGATGCAAAAGTAATGTTTAATATAAACTTTCCATCAAAACTTAAAAGTAATGATATAAAGGTTTGTAAAATGGGGTATAGAGATTATAAAAATACTTATATTGAAACCTTAAATGAGGATGGTAGTAGGACAGCAAAAATATATGGAGAACCTATAAAAAAATGTGAAAAAGATACTGATATATATAATATAGAAGAAGGATATATCACAATAACACCACTTCAATATCAATTAACTCATTTTGAATCAATAGATTTAGTAAGAAACATATTGATGTAAATAAAATTTAATTAATATCTTATGAAATAAGCATAGCAAGGGGAAATTCCTCAGCTATGCTTTAATTTGTAAAGCGAAAACTATTCCTAGTGTATCAATGAATGAAAAAAAGAAGAAAAAAGAGAAAAAAAGAGAAAATGATGAATAAATTTGATAAATAATAGAAAAGATAAGTAAATGATGTAAGAGAAGGTAGTATAATAAATCTTGTCGCTGAGGCAAGTAAGTAAAGAGCAAAGCGATGTGGAAATAAACTTTAAAAACATTTAAAAAAAAGTGTTGACAAAAAAGTTTTAATCCAGTAAAATTATAAAAGTCGTCAGGTGATGATGACACATTGGTCTTTGAAAATTAAACAGATAATATATAGGTAAAACCAGTTAATTCATTGAGATTCTAATCAAATTAGAAGATCACATCGAAAGATGTAAAATTGA
>NZ_JBWKMH010000021.1:0-3337 GCF_056431285.1 Clostridium amazonense
GACTTTTTCTATTTTACTAGATTTAAACTTTTTTGTCAACACTTTTTTTAAAATGTTTTTTAAGTTTATATCTACATCGCTTGGCTTCAATTACTTGTTTGCCTCAGCGACAAGATTTATTATATAACACATTGTCCAAAATTCATTTTCATAATCATGTATATAATTAACTTATTTTAAATTTACTACATATTTCATCTATTTTCTATTTATTATAAGTAATGATACACTTGGTAAAGTATATTGCTTATTTTTATATAATTTAATTATATTAAGTATAAAAAAATTATTTTAGGTTAAATTAATTGTTGTATAAAAAATTTTTTTATGGTGGTAATTAAATGAATAAAGATTATTTCAATTTTAAGTCCTTTTTAATAAAATTTATGACTACTATAATATTGCTTTGCAACTATTATATATTTTCATCTATACTTAATCCAGTAGATTTAGATGATTATATGCAAGTATTTAATACCCGTATTGGTTCTAATATTTTATCATTTAACGATACAAAGAAATATTTATCTGTAAATGAAGATATTTTGCCTGATGGACATACATGTAAAACTGAAAACAATAATTCTAATAAATGTTCATCATCTCAAATTCAAAATGTAAACTATATAGAAAGCTCTCATCTGCATAATGATTTTGTATATAGAGAAGTAGATAAATCTTCTTTAAAAAAGTTTCTTCAAACTAGAAATTCTTTATTAGAAGAAGAACCTTACTTTTCAACAATTATAAATACAGCTAAAAATTTTAACGTGAATCCATTGCTTTTGTTTGCCATCACTGGTCAGGAACAAAGTTTTGTTCCTAAAAGCAATGCAAATGCAAAGGAAATTGCAAATAATCCATTTAACGTATTTAATAGTTGGCAAAATTATAATACGGATATTAAAGATTCATCTGAAATTGCATCTCGAACAGTAGTAAATCTATCTTTGGGTAGACCTGAGAATATAGATCCATTTAAATGGCTAAATAATAAATATTCTGAGGATTCACTTTGGTTCGTAGGAGTTAAGAGCATTTATACTTGCTTAGAAGATAATGTTCCTTATTTAGATTAATATATAAAAAAGCTGGTATATAGTTATACTTCACTATATACCAGCTTTTTTATTCTTCCTTATTTATATAAACAGTAGTTGATGGAAATGCTATTGATGTATCTTGTAATTCTATTATATCCATTATTTTAAAATTAATATTATTTTTCACTTTAAGATATTCATCCAATTTAACCTTATTTGTATAGTATGCTATACTTATATCTAAACTACTATCATTGTACTTATCAAAGTTAACTAGTATACCATCATTTAATACATCTTCACTTTCATTTAACATATTTTTTATTTCAGATATAACATTCTTCATTTTCTCTTGTTCAGTTCCATACGTTAATCCTATATTAAAAGTTACTCTTCGCATATCTCTCCTCGTAAAATTTAATATAGATGTATTAGCTAACATAGAGTTAGGTAATGTTATTAATACTTTATCAACAGTTCTCACCTTAGTACTTCTTAGTGATATATCTTCTACTTCACCTTCTATATTGTTGCATTGAATCCAATCTCCAATTGAAAATGATCTATCAAATATTATACTTATTCCTGCAACAATATTTGCAGCTGTATCTTTTGCTGCTAATGCTAATACAGCTCCACCGATACCAGCTCCAGCTACTAAACCTTTTACTTCTATTCCCCATATCTCAGCTATTATAAGAATGCATATTATTAATATAGCAACTTTAATAAACTTCGCTATAAACGAATACGCAATTTTATCTAATTTTACTTCATTATCATAAAATTTATTTAGCAAACTAATAGGTGTATTCACTGAATTAATAAATCCTTGTGCTATGCACATAACAAATGCAGTTTTTAATATTCTATTTAATATTTGCTTTTTTAAACCTAATATATCAAACCCAGTAAAGACTATTATATATATGCCTAATATTAATAAGAAATTTTTTATAGGTTTTTCAAATGATGATATAATAGTTACTTTATCCTTAATATCTAACTTATTTAAAATGCCATTTATTATTTTTATAATATATTTTACTAATACATTCTTTAAAAACAATATTACAATAAATAATCCAAAAGCTATAGCTAATTTAACCCATACAATAAATATTTTATCTTCTAGTGTATATGGACCAAACTTATTTAACACACTTGCTAGTATTGTCATATTGTACTGATTTAAAAATATAAACTATTTAATTGAATTAACTATAAAATAGTATTAATAAACCAGTTTTTCACCATCCCTTCAATTTGTATTATTTTTTAACTTACTATTCGATTTTAAAATACTCTTTAGTTTATGTCAAAATCATAAGTTATATTTTATAAATTACAATTCAACTAAACTAATATTTTATCCACACTTTTTTTATTTTTTTTATTTTATCCACAAAATGAATACTAAATGTTAATAACATAAAACTTATTTTTAAATTTGTGGATATATTTTAAGAAATTCTAAACTTACTTTACTATATACAGTTTTAAATGAACCATTTAACTCATCTAAAGAATAAGTTTATAAAATTAGATCTTATATTTATAATAAAAAATAAAAATATTTTAAAATAACATTTTTACTTAGTAAAAATTTAAATTCGTTTCTAATTAATAAATGCTTTATTACAAAAATAAATTTGTATAAACTTAATTGTAATCTATGCCACAAATATGTTTAAATATATACTATTGTTAAATTGAGTATATAAATTTTCTTATATGCGTCTCCATAATATTTTAGGTATATCTATTACTTTTTATTATCTACATTTTCTAAATTCATTTTTTGTTTAAATTTAATAATTTATTATAATACTAATTAAGTATTAAAATTAAATTATATCTATTTAAATACTTTCAATTCACATTTTAATTTTTACATACATAGGATTAGATACTTACATTTATATATAAAAATAAAAAACTCTTAGTATTTCTACTAAGAGTTTTGGTGGCTCACCGGGGAATCGAACCCCGGACACCATGATTAAAAGTCATGTGCTCTACCGACTGAGCTAGTGAACCATATGACCTGGCGACAACCTACCCTCCCACACAGCTTCCCGTGCAGTACTATCGGCGTTATGAGGCTTAACTTGCCTGTTCGGTATGGTAAGGAGTGTTACCCTCAAAACCATCATCACCAGATTTTTCTTTTATAGAGTTTGTTCTCTGAAAATTGCACAGTGATTATTTTAGGTCAAGCCCTCGACTTATTAGTATGAGTCAGCTGAACATGTTACCATGCTTACACCCCTCACCTATCAACCTGGTAGTCT
>NZ_JBWKMH010000022.1:0-1235 GCF_056431285.1 Clostridium amazonense
TGGGAGGGTAGGTTGTCGCCAGGTCATATGGTTCACTAGCTCAGTCGGTAGAGCACATGACTTTTAATCATGGTGTCCGGGGTTCGATTCCCCGGTGAGCCACCAAAGCTCTTAGTAGAAATACTAGGAGCTTTTTTGTTGTATAGAAATTAGATAAGATTATTTATAACCAGTAAAACAAATAATCCACAAATTAATTTATTAAATTAATATTATACACATTCTATTATTTAAATGGGGATAAAGTTAGGATGGCAATATGCTAATTGAGTGCTAGTATATATATTAAATTTTACGTACTTATTTTAGAAACTTAAACTATCACTTAGAAATAATATAGGATAAGATTTTAGATGTTTTTAAAGGTGAGATTTAAAATTTGATGGTTATTAAAATAGTGTACACACTTTTTATATTTTTAGCAGCTTGATAAAAGATAGATTATATATAAGAAGAAATTTATAAAATAGAAATTGAAAATGGGTTTATTTTTTTAGGAAAATATATATCCTTAATAAATATGATCTAATTATGAAATCATTGTTTTAAAATAGGTATTGATAACTAGATCCTTTTTTTATATAAAGAATAAATTTTATTGTGAAATATTATTTTAAATAATTAATAAGTTAAATTAAACTGAAGACATTAATGTAATTTAAAATTTGTGCAGGATTTTATAATATATAAGTATAAAAATATAAATTTTAGGGAAAATAAAATTTATATTACTTTAATAAAATATTATTAAGTATTTAAGTATAAATATAAGTGTTTATATCTACATATAGTAATATAAATAAAATAAATTAAATTTTGAACTTTTTACATGTATTTTACTTTTGAGACAATAGTACAGTAGATAAATAAGAAGAAATTTATTTTGTAATTTTCATATAATTTAATAAAAATATAAATACTTTACCTAGTGTATCACGAATATAAAATACAAGAAAATATGAGAAATATGTAGTAATATGGATTTAAATTGATATCATAGCATAACAATGCAAATTTAATAGTTATTTTTTAGATATAATAAATCTTGTCGCTGAGGCAAACAAGTAATTGAAGCCAAGCGATGTAGATATAAACTTAAAAAACATTTTAAAAAAGTGTTGACAAAAAAGTTTAAATCTAGTAAAATAGAAAAAGTCGTCAGGTGATGATGACACATTGGTCTTTGAAAATTAAACAGATAATATATAGGTAAAACCAGTTAATTCATTGAGATT
>NZ_JBWKMH010000023.1:0-75056 GCF_056431285.1 Clostridium amazonense
GGACCAGAAGGCCCACAAGGAGTAACTGGAGCAACAGGCGCAAGAGGACCAAGAGGAGAACAAGGCCCAGAAGGTCCAATAGGACCAGAAGGCCCACAAGGAGCAACTGGAGCAACCGGTGCAAGAGGACCACAAGGAGCAACTGGAGCAACAGGCGCAAGGGGACCAAGAGGAGAACAAGGAGAACAAGGTCCAGAAGGTCCAATAGGACCAGAGGGCCCAGAAGGTCCACAAGGTCCAACAGGCCCAGCATTTAATGAATATGCTTATTCAGAAAATAGAAGTATAAGCACAGATTTAATATCAAATTTAGAAAGAATACCATTAGGAAATTTTAGAAGGATTTCAGGAGGAATAAATTTAAATCGAAACAATTACTTCACATTTGATGATGATGGCACTTATCTTATTATTTGGACAATAAATGTAAATGATATTAGATGTCAATGTGATAGAGGAACAGTTATTTCATTAATTAAGGAAATTAATCAAAGTTCTCATATATTAGCATTGTCAGGTTCACCACAATTTGGAAATCAAGGAGCTGTAGTAACTGGATCTACAGTGATAGAAGCAAGAGTTAATGAAAAATTTGCATTTATAAATTATTCAGGTCATGAGATTACACTTAATCCAATAGATGGATACAATGAAACTATAGTATCATCTATAACTATAGTAAGAATAGCATAATAATTTAGTCTAGCATAATTTATATGCTAGACTTTCAAATTAATGTGATATATTTTACTTTAAGTTTTGATATAATAAATAATATTATATTATATTTAGAAAGAGGGAGTAAATTTGAAAATAACTAAGGATTTTTATGCTAGAGATGCAAGAGTTGTGGCGAAAGAACTTTTAGGTAAAATTTTAGTAAGAAAAGTAAATAATATAGTTTTGAAAGGGAAAATTGTAGAAACAGAAGCATATATAGGAAAGATAGATAAAGCATCACATGCATATGGAAATAGGAGAACAGAAAGAACAGAACCTCTTTATGGAGAAGCAGGAATTGCATATGTATATTTTATATATGGACTTTATCATTGCTTTAATGTAATAACTAATAAAAAAGATGAAGCAGAAGGTGTTCTTATAAGAGCCATAGAACCATTAAATGAATTTGATTATTTGAGCCAGATAAGATTTCATAAAAAATATAATGAATTAACTAAGTTACAAATAAAATCTTTAACTGATGGACCATCTAAATTATGTATGGCAATGAATATAACTAAAATTAATAATTATGAAGATATGACAAAAAGCGAGGATCTATATATAGAATCAATTAATATTAATGAAAATTTTGAAATAGTAGAAAGTAAGAGAATAGGTATAGATTATGCAGAAGAGGCTAGAGATTTTTTATGGAGATATTATATAAAAGATAATAAATATGTGTCTAAGAAATAATTTAAAATCATTTAAAATTATTGGTTTTATCTAATATATGTGAAGAAAGTACTATAATTAAAATTGATTAACAATACATACTTAATGAGAACTAAGTTATAGGAATTCAAGTTTAAACTTTAAGGTATTCATGTTTAAGTTGAGAATTTTAATGCTAAGTTTTAATCTATATTTTAAAAAATTGACAATTGACAGTGGACAGTGAAGGTGAAAATTGGATTTCCAATTTTAAAGAATGATTTTTTATTAAATTTGCTAAGCAAATTAGTTGAAAACAATATAAAAACGTAGTTTTTATGTATTTCTATTTTAAATATTAGGAAATGAAATGAGTAATATTTACTATAACTGTAAATTGTCAACTGGTTCAAAATATAAATATAGCAATAAACTGTAAGAATAGTACTATCATTTGAGAAAGACATTATTTTAAATTTGAACTTGGAACCCTATAGTAACTTAGTTCTTTCTTTAGAAATTTGAACTTTAAAAAATAATAAAATTCATTAAGTATACATTATCTCAAAGAATGAAATCTTAGGTGTGAATGAAATAAAAAATGGGTATGTAAATACTTCTTTTTCAAAGTGAACTAAGTTTTATTTATAAATTAATTTTATAAATTGAGTAATATAAATTCAACTAGTAAATTAAAATATATAAAGAAGATAAATTTATTTAAGATATAATAAATTTATCTTAGCGCTAAAAAGGGAGAGAAAATTTTGAATAAGATTCCAATAATTACAGTAAAAAATAATTTGCTAGTTGAATTAAAAGAAATTAAAAGTTTTATTAGGAACATACGTAAAGGTATATTTTTAAAAAATAAGTTGAAAGTTATACAAGATAAATATTTAAAAAAAGGACTTATTGAGATGAAAAATGAAAATTTTCATATGGCTATAATATATTTAAATAAGTCTATAAAATATGGAAATTTAAAAGCACCTTACTATTTAGCATCTATTTATTTAGATGAAAGCTATGATTTTTTTGATTATGAAAAGGCTAAGAAATATTTATATATTTCTGCTAAAAATGGAGATGTAGTAGCACAAAATAATTTAGCAACTATATATTTGAATGTTTATAAGGATTATGAAAATGCCATAAAATGGTTTGGATTATCAGCAGAAAATGGGTATGTGGAAGCTCAAAGTAACTTAGGACAATTATACTATAAAGGAATAGGTGTAAATATGAATTACATTAAGGCAGAAAAGTGGCTTAAAAAAGCTGCGAATGCTGGAAATGGAATTGCTATAAGTATTTTGCCTAATTTGTACAATGAAAATGGAGAAGTTTTAAATATAAGGGAAGAGATGAAAAAAATATTTAATGGAATAATTAATGGTGATAATAAAAGTTTATATAAGATGGGTGAGTTTTATATAAAGGGGATAGGTGTAGAAACAAATTATAAAAAGGCAATAGAATATTTTTCAATGGCAGGCGAACTTGGAAATTTGGAAGCACAGGAATTATTAGGAGCTATTTATTGGAGTGGTATTGATGATATAGACAGAAATTATAAAAAATCTAAATATTGGTATGAAAAAGCTGCAATTTTAGGTAGTGCATCTGCTGAATTAAATTTAGGTGTTATATATAGTAAAGGATTAGGTGTAGAGAAAGATCCATATAAAGCATTTAATTTATATTTAAATTCTGCAAAAAAAGGAAAAGCAGAAGCAGAATATAATGTAGCATGTAATTATCAAGATGGAAAGGGTACAGAAAAAGATGAAAAAGAGGCTGTAAAATGGTTTCTAAAAGCTGCTAATGATGGTGATGTAGATGCAAGTTATGAGATAGCAATTTGCTATATGAATGGTATTGGCGTAGATATAAATATTAAAGAGGCAGAGAAGTACCTAAAAATAGCTATAAACAATGGGTCTAAACAAGCTGAAAATATGTTAAGAAACATTAATAAAAATCAATATGATGAAAAATTAAGTTTTAATAATGAAAAATTTAAAATGTATAGAAGTAGTATGGGGTATAGCATTAATATACCTGAAAGTTGGAATATGAACATAAAGCTAATTGGAAAAGAAATACTTATATATAAATACAATAAGGAATTGGAAATAAACGATGTAAAACTGATAATTTCACATATAGAAATGCCAAGTATTTATGATATAAATTTAAGAAAATATTTTAATGATTTGGGAGCACTAGATGGAAAAGAATGTATTGTAAATGGAAATGAAGGAATAAAATTTGAAATAGAAAATTTAAGTGGAACTATAAATATAATATATGTTATAAGAGGCCAAGAAAAAATATATTTTTTAAAGATCATAGTAGATAAGTATAAATATAATTTTTACAAGGATATATTAAAAAAAGTTATAAATAGCTTTACAGTAGAGGAAAATAAAAATTCTAATTATGACAGAGAATTTTTAGATGAAATGAGGGAAAAAGCTATAAAAATATTTAAAGAAACGTATAATTGATTTTACTTTAGAAATTAATACAAAATGTATATGGAAATATTAAGTATAAAAAGACTTTTATACTTAATATTTTTAATTTTTTGGAAAATAATAAATAACCTATTTACAAAAAAGAAATAATTATATATACTAATGTATATACAGTAGTATATATAATTATTAGGGGGCTTATTATGAATATAAAAAAAATGGTGCAAGCATCGCTATTAATGGCTATAGCAATTATAATTCCAGTAGTTTTTGGAAATAGTTTAAGGGTATACATACCACCGTTTACGGCAACACTTGCATCTCATGTACCAATGTTTTTAGCAATGTATTTAGGGGTTAAAGCATCAGCTGTTGTAGGTGCTGGATCAGCTATAGGTTTTCTATTTGCATTTCCAGATCCAATAGTTGCAACAAGAGCGTTTATGCATGTAGTTGTAGGTTCAATAGGAGCAAAGTGTGTAGAAAATGGATTTAGCTATAATAAAGTAGTTTTAATAACTGCTCCACTTCATGGAATATTAGAAGCACTTATAGTTATTCCGTTTGGATTTACTTTTAAAGATGCACTAATTGTAGTTGGCATAGGTACCATACTGCATCATGTGGCTGATGGTGTTATAACTTATCCTATATTAAAGGCATTAAAGCTAGATAAAAAATTTAAATCCAATAAGGCAAAAAAGTTGGTTGCATAAAATGAGCATGTTAAAGTCTATTTAAAGTTTAAGCTTTAAATTTTATCCCATAGATAAGAAAGACATTAATTTAGATGTCTAAAAAATACATGCTCAAATTAAGATAATTTCAATAAAGTATTCCCGATAAAAATTTTCAATAAGTATTATTTTGAGTATGTATTTGTATTAAGATTTTGCTTATACAAAAAATATTATTAAACTTTAAAACTATCCTTTTATGATTAGGGTAGTTTTTTTGTATAAAATTAATTAAAATAAGAATAATGAATTAGTAGACATAAATGATTTTTATGTAGAAATGGAGTGATTTTAAATGATTAAGTTAATATCATGGAATGTTAATGGAATTAGAGCATGTGTACAAAAAGGATTTTTAGACTTTTTTAATGATGTAGATGCAGATATATTTTGTATTCAAGAAAGTAAACTTCAAGAAGGGCAAATAGATTTGAAGTTAGATGGATATTATCAATATTGGAATTATGCAGAGAAAAAAGGGTATTCAGGTACAGCAATTTTTACGAAAATCAAGCCTATATCAGTAGTAAATGGATTAGGAATTGAAGAGCATGATAAAGAAGGAAGGATTATAACACTTGAATTTGATGAGTATTATGTTGTTACAGTTTACACTCCAAATTCCAAAAGTGAACTTGAAAGATTAGATTATAGAATGATATGGGAAAATGAGTTTAGAAAATATTTAAAAGAATTAGAAAAAAATAAACCAGTTATAGTATGTGGAGATTTAAATGTTGCACATAAAGAAATAGATCTTAAAAATCCTAAAAACAATAGAAAGAATGCAGGGTTTACAGATGAGGAAAGAGGAAAATTTACAGAACTTTTAGAAGCTGGCTTTATAGATACATATAGATATTTTTATCCAAATGAAGAAGGAATGTATTCATGGTGGTCTTATAGATTTAATGCAAGAAAAAATAATGCAGGATGGAGAATTGATTATTTTTGTGTATCAGAGTGTTTAAAAGATAGACTAAAAGCTGCAAATATACACACTGAAATATTAGGATCAGATCATTGTCCAGTAGAATTAATAATAGAATAAAATATTATAAAATAGTATAGTGATTATTATTTTGGAATAAACTTCAAATTAACAGCATAGTATCTATTAATAAAACGAAATTGTAAAAGATGGGGGAACTATAGATGAGTATTGATGCTGTTAATGAGAAGATTACACTTAAGGCAATGACAAATTGGGTTAAGGAAAGAAATGAAAAGTATTCATTTGTTGAGGACAGTATAGATTTTAGTGAAGATATTCCTTTAAGTAATGATGAGTATAATAAATTTATTAAATCGATAAATAGTTTAAGTGATGATGACATTTGTAATGTTAGTGATTTAATGAAAATTTATAATAAAATTCCTAATGAGCATGTTTTAATAGATGCATTAAGTCAATACGAAGCTTTATTTAAGGATAATGAAATTGTGAATATTATAGGGAAAGTTCCATTGCATAAATATTCTTATGAGCAACTGGTAAAAGCTAAAGAAAATATAGAAATATTAAAATCCAATATATCAAAATTTAAAAACAATGGATTTGAAAAAGTATTATATTGCGTTGATAATAATAAGTATTTTCATGATATAACAAAAAATGTATGCAGTAAATTAGAATTTATGGTAAAAGAAGCTTGGATATTAACTAATAATGTGTATTTTAAAAACATAGAAATACCTGATAATATAGATTTGCTAAAATTAAAATGTGATTTTGATATATTTTTAAAATCAAATTCTACTATAAAATTTAAAAAAATTATATTTAAGTTGAAAAATACATTTAAATATAGCGTTTTAAAAAAGTGTAAAGTAAATGGTATAAATTTATGTGAAGGAGCAGACATAAATAGTGTATATGATTATATAAATTTAAAGATTTTAGAAAATGAAATTTTATCTATTTGGAATAATTATGCTAACAAGTGTGATTTGAAAAAACTAAATAAAATAGATATAGAAAGTATAACTTTTATAGAAGGAGAACTAAAATATCTAAAAGAAATAATTAAATTTAATGAAAATTACAGAACATTTTTAATAAGTGATTTTAGAGAATATGTGTGTGAAGACTTACCATTAGATCAAATTTCAAAAATTAAAAATTTATTATTATTAGATAAATTGGTAATGATACAGCTTCTAGAAAAGTATTTGTGTAAATTAAAAAGGTTATTTTTTAGTTGTAGATGTACTGAAAAATTATGTATTTATATGGACAACTATGAATATGATAAAATTAAAAATCATTACAATTATTTAAATGAGTTAAAAGATAAAAAAGATCAGGTAAAAACACATAATATTTTGCAAAAAAAATTAAAAAAAACAATGCCTAAATTTTATGAAAATATAAAAAGAAATAAGACTAGATTTATTGGATTAGATTTTGAGGAATTATTTAAATATACAAAATTTAATGGTGTATTAAATGGTAAGATAAAAAGCAATAAATATAGTGATTTATTAAAAATAGAACAGTGTTGTTAAATTCAAAAATCATGATTTTTATATATGTAAAATCATGATTTTTTATTTTAGAAAATTTGATAAAGTATATTTAATATGTGTATAATTAAATTATATAAAATCTAATTAAGAGGTATTTTATGTTGAAAGTGAGAGTAGAAATATGTTTGATTTGGAAAATGAAATTTTAAAATTAAATGAAAAGCAGAGACAAGTTGTAAATGAAATAGATAAAAACATATTGCTTCTTGCAGCAGCAGGCACGGGAAAAACAAATTCGTTAGCATTAAGAATTGCAAATATTATTGAAAAGAAAAAATCAAATCCAAAAGAAATATTATGCTTAACATTTACTAATAGAGCTTGTAAGGAAATGAAGGAAAGAATTATATCTGTAGTTGGAAAAGATGGATTAAGTATTTGCATAAATACTTTTCATAGCTTTTGCTTTAGCATAATAAAAGAGGAATCAAAGAAAAATACAGATGTATCTTTTGATTTTATAATTTATGATGAAGAAGACTGTAAAGAAATAATTAAAGAATTTAATGTTCAAAAGTTTAACTTAAATTCTCTTCAAAATTTTATTGATTTCATGAAAAATGAAAAATTGAAATTTAGAAATAAAGATTATATAGATATATTAAAATATAATTTAGAATATAAATGTGATGAATTAAAAAAAATATGTATAGATGAAAATAAAAGATTTAATAATGAATTGTTTAAATTTATAGCAAACTATGGTCATAAGTTGGTGGGAATTTACGATAGAACTTTACATGAGAGGCATGGTTTAGACTTTAATGATTTATTACTCAAAGTTTATGAATTATTTGAAGATGAAAATATTGCAAGTAAATGGAGAAAAAAATTTAAATATATACATATAGATGAGGTTCAAGATACTAGCATATTTGAATATAGTATTATTTCTAAGTTATTTTATGAAAATAATATTATGATTTGTGGAGATTATTTCCAAACTATATATGAATGGAGAGGATCTAACCCTAAAAATGTATTAAATAAATTTGAAAATCAATATACTCCAATAACAATAATTTTTGATAAAAATTATCGTTCTACGAAGACATTATTAAATGCATCTTATGATTATTTAAAAAATGCTTTTGAAAGTGAAATAAATGATATATATGAATTTGATTTCAAAGCAAATTCAGATTGTTATGGAGAAAATATAGAGTTTAAAACAGCATATGATATAGAAGAAGAAGCTACATGGATTTTCAATAGAATAAATGATTTAAAAATTAAAGATGTATCAAAAGTAGCTATATTGACTAGAAATAACAAAATAAATATAGCATTAAGTAATGCATTAATTAATGTGAATAGATTAAAAAAAGATGAAGAAAAATTATATTTCTTATTAGTTGATGAGTTTAAATTTTTTAGAAGACAGGAGATAAAAGATATTATAGCTTATTTGAAGCTAATTACTAATAAATATGATAATAATAGTCTTAAAAGAATTTTAAAGAAGTTTTCTAAAGGGATTGGAGAAAAAACTATAGAGAAGATTGAGAATAATGATTTTAGAGAATTGGGAATAAAATTATATGATTTTATGGACTATAGTACACAAACTTATGGAGATCCATATCAGTTATTATTAAGAGAAATAGAGAAGGACAATGTGGTAGTTTTTGATGTGGAAAGCACAGGTATAAATACTGTAGAAGATGAAATTGTTCAAATAGCAGCAATAAAAATAAATAAGTTTGGTAGTGTTATTGAAAAGTTTGAAAAATTTCTAATTCCTACAAAATCTGTTGGAAATTCAGAACTTGTTCATGGATTTAGTAATGAATTCTTAGAGAAAAACGGAGAAGACAGTAAAAGTGTGTTAAAAGATTTCCTGAATTTTATTAAAAATACTTTAGTAGTTGGTCACAATGTAAGCTATGACTTAAGCATATTAAATAGTGAGCTTCAAAGAAAAAAATTACCAAGGGCTGAGATAATAGATTATTATGATACATTAGACTTAGCACGTAAATTCTATCCAAATTTAAAGAATCATAAACTAGAAACTCTTAGTAACTTATTTAATACAGAAGTAAAATCAAGTCACAATGCTATGGATGATATTTTGTCAACTAAAGATATACTTATAAAGTTTGTGGAAGAAAATATAAAGCCTATGACTTTAGAAAGATTATCTATATATAATAAATATTCTGGTAAATTTTACGAAGTATTTGAATATATAAGTGACTTAAGAAATAAAAGTGAGAATTTAAGACCGCAAGATTTAATATCATATATAGTTAAAACCTGTGGAATATTAGATTTTTATAATGAAGAACAAATTAGAATAAGTAATCTAAGGGAATTTTACATGATGGCAAAAAATATGGATGATGAAGATTTAAATTGTATAGATTCACTTATAGAAATTTTAAAGGTTTCAGCATTATCTAATAGTGAAATGGATAGAATGCTTAAAAAATATCCAAGAATACCTATAATAACAGTGCATCAAGCTAAAGGAGCAGAATTTGATTATGTATTTTTAGCTGGTATGCAGGATTATACATTTCCAAGCTATCAGTCTATAAGAAGTGATGATTTAGAAGAAGAAAAAAGAGTATTTTATGTAGCTATAACGAGAGCTAAAAAACAATTATTTTTAAGTTATTGTAAAAAATCTGAAAGAGGCACAAAAGAAAAAAGTAGATTAATAGATTTTATACCTAAAAAGTATATAGATGAAGTTTAAAATATTATTTTATGGCTAACCTTCTTAAATATTGTACTTAAAAGGTTAGCTTTTTAATATGTTTAATTTACTAAATTTATATGAAAATTTAATAAAAGATTTGTGTTATAATAAAAAGATATGAGATATTAAGCATACGAAAGAGAATGATAAGACAATTTATTGAAAAATTTTACTGTATATATTACTTTTACTTTCATTAAATAATTGGATTATTAAGTTGGTTTTAAAGAAATGTATTACACAAAATTAGAAATTAGATTTACTTATTATTTTTAAGAACATGCTGTAATTATAATATAATTTGTTAATCATAAGGAGCAATTATGTTGAAAAGAGAAATTTTATTACAAAGATTTAATGAAGATATTAGTGGGAAAAATCATGTCAGTGGAAAAAGAATATTGGAAAATGACCTTGTATCTTCAATTAACATAAATAATGAGGATGGTTTAATCGTAATAGATGGTAAGGTGATTTCAGAATCTCTTTTTAATGAGTATAGTACTAATATAGAGATAGATACTGAAAGTAAAATGGTATTATCAACTTATTGTACTTGTAGAGATTATGAAAAAAAGGAGTTTTCAAAGAAAAATTATTGTTGTAAACATTTGATGGCTACATTTTATAAAGCTTTAGATGACCTTTCAAAGAATACTTCTTTAGTAGGGGATACTAGAGAAAACGAACCAATATTTAAAAAAGAAAATAATATTTTAAATGTATTACTTGAAAATAATACAAAAGAAGAAATTAAAATGGATGTTTATCTTAATAAAATAGAGTGGAAGGATACTATATCAGCAGAGTTTAAAATAGGGCTAAAATCAGTAAGTAGCAATAGTCTTTATGTTTTAAAAGATATAGAACAGTTTTTAACAGCTTATTATAATAATATTCCTATAAATTATGGGAAAAATTTTACTTTGAATTTTCAGAAACAATGTTTTTCAGCAAAAGATAAAAGGATTGTTGAATTTATAGAAATACTAAAAAACATGGATGAGCCCATGAAAGCTTTTAGTAAAAGAAGAGATAAGTATATAGATGGTAAATATATTAATATTCCAAGCTATTTAATTAGGGATTTTTTAGAAAGAGTTAAGGGACATAGAGTATTTTTAAATGAAGGATTTTTTTATAGACCAACAGAATCAGAAATTTTATCTATAGAACCACCATTAGATTTTGAATTGAAAAGTTTAAATAAAGAATATATATTAACTTTAAAAGATGGAACACCAAAAACACTGAGTAGCAATAATGATGTATTTTTGTTTGGAACTTCTATATACTTACCACAGCATGAATTTTGCTATAAAATAGGACCATATATTCAGGTGTTTAACGAATCAAAAAGTGTATCTATGCCTAAAAGTGAAGAAGATACAATATTACGAAGGTTAATACCAGATTTACAACTTCTTTCAAGAGATATTAAATTAAGTAAAAATATAAAAAATAAAATCGTTATGGAGGATGCAAAATTTAAATTTTATTTCGATAGAGAAAATGAAGAAGTAATTTTAAATTTGAAAGTGAAGTATGGTGATTATGAATTTAGCATCTTTAATGATTGTGATGAAAAAGTTATATATAGAGATAAGAAGGCTGAACAAAATGTAAAATCTGTACTTAGAAGTTTAGGTTTTGAAGCAATAAATGAAAAATTTTACCTTCTATATGGAGATGAATTTAAATTTGATTTTTTTAAGAATAAAATACATATATTACAAGAAATTGGTGAGGTATATTATTCAGAAAAATTTAAAGGTATAAAACATCTTGGGAGCAATGCAATAAAAGGTGATATAAAAAGCGGAAAGTATAATTATTTTGAAATGAGCTTTAAGATAGGTGATTTAGATTCACAAGAAACAGCTGAGATTTTAAGGGCTTTTAGAAATAACACAAAATATTATAAACTTAGAAGTGGGGAATATATTGACTTAGAAGAAGTGGAGCTTAAAACATTTTTAAATCTTTTAAATGCAATTTCTCCAGATGATATTAATGATAATTACATAGAAGTTTCTAAGAATAAGGGGATTTTTCTTGATAATTATATGAAAGAAAATAATATAAGATATATCAAGGGAAAATCACAATTAAAAGAAATAAGAGATAAATTTAAAAATATAGAAAAACTATCATTTAAAGAACCAGAAAATATAAATGCAAGTCTTAGATCATATCAAAAAGTTGGATATAATTGGTTTA
Source organism: Clostridium amazonense (assembly GCF_056431285.1). Classification (NCBI taxonomy): domain Bacteria; kingdom Bacillati; phylum Bacillota; class Clostridia; order Eubacteriales; family Clostridiaceae; genus Clostridium; species Clostridium amazonense. The sequence continues at coordinate 12,057 of NZ_JBWKMH010000023.1, forward strand.
AAACACTAGAATATTTAAATTGTGGTGGAATTTTAGCTGATGAGATGGGACTTGGGAAAACGCTTCAAACAATAAGTTATATAGCATCTAATCAAGGAGATATTTCATTAGTAGTTGTACCTACATCTTTAATTTATAATTGGAAATGTGAGTTTGAAAAGTTTGCACCAAATTTAAAAATTGGTATAGCTAATGGAGTAAGAGATGAAAGAGAAAAGTTGCTTAATAATATTAAAAGTTATGATGTAATAATTACTACATATAATTTATTGAAAATAGATTTAGAGATGTATAAAAATACAGAATTTAAATGTTGTATATTAGATGAAGCACAATATATAAAAAATTCTCACTGTAAAAATGCATTGGCCGTAAAAGATATAAAATCTAAAACTAAGTTTGCATTAACAGGTACACCTATAGAAAATTCACTTATGGAACTTTGGTCTATATTTGATTTTATAATGCCATCTTATTTATATGACGAGAAAAGATTTTCTGTAAGATATCATAAGAAGTTAAATGAAAGTCCTGAGGTATTAGATGAATTAAATAAACTTATAAAACCATTTATATTAAGAAGATATAAAAAAGATGTAGCACATGAATTACCAAATAAAATAGAGAAAAATTTAATAGTTTCTTTAGGAGAGGAACAAGAAAAAGTATATGCTAGTTATGCAAAATATGCAGTGGAATTAATTGAGAAAAAAGTTAAAGATGATGAGTTTAAAAATAGTAAAATAGAGATACTTTCATACATTACTAAATTACGTCAATTATGCTTAGATCCATCAATTGTAATGGATAATTATATAGGAGAGAGTGGAAAAATAGAAGCATTAATAGAGATATTAGGTGAAGCTATAGAAAATAATCATAAAATTTTAGTCTTTTCTCAGTTTACATCTGTGCTTAAAAATATTAGTAAGAGACTAAAAAAAGAAAAAATTACATTTAGTTATTTAGATGGATCCATAAGTTCAGAAAAAAGAATGAATATGGTTAAAGAGTTTAATGAAGGAGCGAATAGCGTATTTTTAATTAGTTTAAAAGCTGGTGGAACAGGACTAAACTTAACTTCAGCTGATATAGTAATTCACTTTGATCCATGGTGGAATCCAGCAGTAGAAGATCAAGCTACAGATAGAGCTCATAGAATAGGTCAGAAAAATGTAGTAGAAGTTATAAAAATGATAGCTAAAGGAACTATAGAAGAAAAGATAGTAAATCTTCAAGATGAAAAAAGGCTTTTAATATCAAAATTAATTGGTCAGGAACTTTCAAATGGAGAAAATCTAATATCTCTTAGTGAGGATGAATTATTAGATTTATTTAAAATAAAATAGAATATCAAAATATGTAAATCAATATACAAATTTCAACTATATTGATAAAAAATAAGACAAGATGTTAGTTTTCAAGTGATAAAAAAACAACATCTTGTTTTTTTGTGTTTGAAAAACAAGAAAAAAGTATTAAGACATATAACCAAAAATATTCTTTAGCACATAATAGTAGATTAAATTAAATATAGCAAATAAATCACATAAATTGCTAAAAAATGTACATATAATTGGATAAAATAGTACAAATTGCTATTTAAAGTATTTATAATAATATATGAAAGATGAAATTTCTTTAAATGAAAATTTCACAATAAAAAATTATGTTATTACTGAATTATTTTAAGGTGGTAAATGATATGTATGGAGTAAACATAGATAATATAAAGTCAAATTTTTCAAAATATACAGAAGTTAGGATTGAAAAGAATTCTCAATATAAGATATCAATAGTAAATGGTATAGTCATGATAAATTATAAAAATATTAATTCAGGTGTTAATGCAAGAGTTTACGATAGTGGTGTATGGGGATTTGCTGCAAATTGGGATGTAAGTGAAGAAAGTATACAAAATGTAATAAGAAAAGCTGAAAGTAATGCATTATTCTTAAAGTTAAAAACACCTAGAAAAGTTGAAAAATTTGACCCAAAACCATATTGTAATGATAATTTTAAGTGTCAAAGTAGTTTAAAAGTGTCTCAAAATGTAGTAAATAAAAAACAATGCACGGATTTTGGAAAAAATATTTGTGCATATATAAAAAGTAAATATAGAGATATAGGAAATGTAATTATAGATATGTTATATGAAAATACTGAAAAGGAAATAATATGTTCTGATAATACTTATTGGTATGGTATTCTGCCAAGAACTACTATGAATATTTCATTAATTACTGAAAAAGATGGTAAACCTATAGAGATTAGTAAAAAGTTTGGCGGGCTTGGTAATATACAAGATAATTTTAATGAATTTGATAAACTATATAAAGATATTGATGTTTTATGTAAGTATCTTATTGATAAAAAGAATGGTGTATATGCAAAATCAGGTGAAAAGCAATGTGTATTATCTTCATATGTATCTGGACTTATGGCACATGAAGCAATTGGACATATGTTAGAAGCAGATACTATTATGAATGGTCCTTTTAAATTTGATTCAATAGGTAAAAAAATAGCAAACTCAAAGTTAACTTTAGTTGATTTTGCTCATACTGCTTTTGGTAAAAATTGTCCAATACCAATTTATGTTGATGATGAAGGTACTAAATGTGAAGATGTTATTGCAATTGAAAATGGAATATTGAAAGAGTTTATGTGTAATAAAGAAATGGCAAATGTTTTAGGAATAAAACCTAAAGGAAATGCAAGATTAGAAAGTTTCTCTAATGATCCGGTAATTTCTATGAGAAACACGTGTATAATGCCAAGTGATGATAAAGTTGGAGATATGATAGCATCTATAGAAGATGGTTACTATCTAATAATTCCAACATCAGCACAAGTTGATATAAATAGTCAATTCATAACAGGAATTAAATGTGGATATGAAATAAAGAATGGGAAAATAGGAAGTGCAATTTTAAATACATCAATATCTGGAGATGTAAAAACTTTTTTAAATAGTATATCCATGATAGGAGATGATTTTAAATGGTTAAATGGTGGAATATGTACTAAAAAAATTCAGATGAGAGTTGGAATGGGGTCTCCATCTATAAAATGTACTGTAAATATAGGGGGGGTGTAATATATGATTGATTACAATTTGGGGGAAGAATGTATTAGATATATAATGAAAAGAGGGGTTGATAAATGTAAGTACATTTTTCGTGAAGATCAAACTACTAAATTAAAATTTACAGATGAGATAAAGATGCTACAAACTAATATAGATAAGAAAATAAAATTGACAGTTATAAAAAATTACAAAAAGTCATCTATTATAATAAATAAAACTGATAGAAATTCAATAAAGAAGAGTATAGATGCCCTTATAGATTGCTGTAATATATCAGAGGAAGATGAAAATAATGATATTTCAGAGTATCAATTTGTTGAAAACTTCTATTCGGGTGAAGAAGAATTTGATATAAATGATATGTATAAAAAAGTGGAAAGATTATTATATGATATAAAAACATTTTTTCCAAAGATTATAATTAGTAGTGGTCATATAGACTTTAATGTAACAACAATGAGATTTATAAATTCTAATGGTGTTGATTTTAATACAATTAAACGAATATATGAATTAAAAATAAATTATTTTGCCAAGGGATGTAATACTTCATCTTCATTAAGTGAAATACACTTTAAATTTAGTAAATTACCAGTATCATTATTTGAATATGGAAATATAAAACAAAAATTGAAAGCTAGTGTAGATCAGTTAGAATATAAAGTTATAGAAGGCAAATTCAATGGAGATTTAATAATATCTCCACAATGCTTACTTGAATTTGTAAAAATATATAACTATATTTTTCTAAGAGAACATTCATTAATTTGTGGGAAAAGTATTTTACAAGGAAAATTAAATGAAAAGATTGCAAGTGAAAAGTTAAGTATTAGTTGCAGTCCTGTAGATTCCAGAATCTGTGATAAATGCTTTATAACTGATGATGGAATAAAAACTAAAAATTTAATGTATATAGATAAAGGTATATTAAAATCATATTTGTTAAATATATATGGTGGTAAAAAAACAGGATATGGATTTACACCATCAACAGAAATAATAATAGTAGAAAATGGCGAAAGTGATTTAGATGATATGATTAAAAGTACTCATAGAGGAATAATTTTAAATAACTTTTCTTCAATAGAGCCAGAAATTAATGGTGATTTTTCAGGAATAGCAAAAAATAGTTACTATGTAGAAAATGGAGAAGTAAAGTATCCTATAATTGGTGCAAAAATAATTGGAAATTTATACAAGATGTTTAACAGTATAGAAAGTATATCAAAAAATGTTTTGAATATGGGATTTGCTATAATGCCATATGTTAAAGTTAATAATGTAAGTATTTGTGGAGACTTAAAGTAATGAAAATTAAAATAAAATTGTACTAGTTCAATTTTAATTTAAAAGAAATTGAACTAGTATAATTTTTAAAGCATTGGTGCAATATAAGTTTTATTACTTTTCTTATTTATAATTTTTTCTAGACATTCACCTAATATAGACATACCTTTTTTTATATCCTCAATATTTGTTCCAGCATAACTTATTCGTATGCTATTATCAAGTTTATTACCATTGTTTATATAAAAAACACTACATGGAACTAATAAAACATCTTTTTTAGCACATTCTAAATAAAGCTTAGATGCACTAACGTTGCTTGGAAGTGTAATCCAAAAATTAAGTCCACCTTTTGGCTCATTAAATTCAATGTCATATTTTTTTAGTTTGTTCAGTTCTTCAATCATGCAATTATATTTGTTTTTATAAATTTGTCTCATATATTCTAGATTATGTTGCCAATGGCCATTTTCAAAATAAATATTAAGAGCTCTTTGAATTAATCCAGATGAAGAAATATCAGTTGTATGTTTTGCTTCTGTAAGTTTAGTTAACATACTTTCTGGAGAAATTATAAAACCTATTCTAAGGCCTGGCATTAATAGTTTTGAAAAACTTTTTACATAAATAACTTTATCTTGTGTATCCAATGATTTTAAAGTTAGATTTTTAGATGTCATACTAAAAGAAAGACCAGATAAGGAATCATCTTCAACTATAAAAAAGTTATACTTATTTGCAAGTTCCAGTAATTTAAGTATTTTTTCTTTAGAATAGCATGTAGTAGTTGGATTTTGATAACTAGTCATAACATACAATAATTTAGGATTATATGTTCTAATTTGCTTTTCTAAAATTTCAAGATTTATACCATCAGTATCAATAGGAACGCCTATTACATTAGCACCACGAGAATTAAAAACAGAAACAGCACCAGTATAAGTTGGGTTTTCTGTTATGACATAATCACCAGAATTCAATAAGGCTTTTCCAATAATATCTATACCTTGCTGTGCACCAGAAACTATTTGTATTGTTTCTGAATCCACTTTAATATTATTTTCTCTTAATAGATAATATGACAAAGACTCACGTAGCGGTTCATAGCCATTACTTTCTTGATAACCAAAAGCATAGCCCTTATCACGATCTAAAACCTCATTTAAGGCATTTTTAAAAGTTTCTATAGGAAATATGCTTGGATCTGGTGTAGCACTAGCAAAGTTTATTGTATTCTCAGAAATTTCAATTTGACCACTGATCATAAGTTTGATATTTTCATATTCGTAGTCGTAATCATCATTATGAATAGGAGCTGAGTAATCAATTTTTTTATTAGAAGCTATAGAATCTACTAATTCAAATTGTTTTACATAATAGCCACTACCTTTTATGCCTGATATATATCCAATTAATTCTAATTGTTTGTATGCATTTACCACTGTAACATTATTAACATCTAATTCTTTTGCAAGCTTTCTTATAGGTGGAAGCTTTTCTTCTGATTTTAATTTGTCGGATTTTATCATATCTTCAAATGTATTTGCTATTTGAAGATATAATGGGACATTAGATGTCTTATCTAATTGTATCGAAACAGTATCCATTTTAAACATTCCTTTCAAAATTGTATTGACACATTCAAAATTGTATGCAATAATTTAATTGTATTAACGGTACAAAATGTAATTTTAAATAATAAAAAGAAAAAAACACAATAATTGTATCGTTGCAATTATTATATAATAATATTTATTTTTTGTAAAGGAGAGAGTAGTTATGAGAGAAAATTATGAATTAAACAAAAACCTTGCTGAGATGTTAAAAGGTGGAGTAATAATGGATGTTGTAAATGCTGAACAAGCTAAAATAGCAGAAGCAGCAGGAGCAGTTGCAGTAATGGCACTTGAAAGAGTTCCATCAGATATAAGAAAACAAGGTGGAGTTGCAAGAATGTCTGATCCAAAAATGATAAAGGAAATTCAAGAGGCAGTTTCAATTCCAGTAATGGCAAAAGTTAGAATAGGTCATTTTGTAGAAGCACAAATATTAGAAGCTATCAAAGTTGATTACATAGATGAAAGTGAAGTTTTAACACCAGCAGATGAAGCTTTCCACATTGATAAAGGTGCTTTTAATGTTCCATTTGTTTGTGGTGCAAGAAATCTTGGTGAAGCTTTAAGAAGAATAGGAGAAGGAGCTTCAATGATAAGAACAAAAGGAGAAGCAGGAACAGGAAATGTAGTAGAAGCAGTAAGACATATGAGACAAATGAATGATGATATAAGACAAGTAAAAAATGCTGGAAGAGAGCAACTTATGACAATAGCTAAAGAAATGGGAGCTCCATTTAATTTAATAGAATATGTTTATGAAAATGGTAAATTACCAGTTGTAAACTTTGCAGCAGGTGGAATAGCAACACCAGCAGATGCAGCACTTATGATGCAACTTGGTTGTGATGGGGTATTTGTTGGTTCAGGAATATTTAAATCTGCTAATCCAGAAAAGAGAGCTAAAGCAATAGTAAAAGCAGCTACTTATTTTGATAAGCCAGAAATACTTGCAGAAATATCAGAAGATTTAGGCTTAGCTATGGATAGTTTAGATATTCGTGAAATTCCAGAAAACAACTTATATGCAAGTAGAGGATGGTAAAATGACAACAATAGGAGTTCTAGGAATTCAAGGTGCAGTTAGAGAACATATAAATAGCCTTGAGAAAATAGATGAAGTTAAAGCTATAAAGGTTAGAACTTTAGAAGAGTTAAATTCTATAGATGGACTTATAATTCCAGGTGGAGAAAGCACTGCAATAGGAAAACTTTTAAATGATTTCAACCTTATGAACCCATTAAAAGAAAGAATTGAAAATGGTATGCCAGTATGGGGAACATGTGCTGGTATGATACTTTTAGCAAAAGAAATAGACAATGATTCAAGACGTCATATTTCAGCAATGGATATAGAAGTTATGAGAAATGGTTATGGTAGTCAACTAGATAGTTTTTCTACAGAGATAAAAATAGATGAGGTATCTAAAAATCCAGTTAAACTTGTATTTATTCGTGCACCATATGTTAAGAAGGTGTGGGGAGACACTAAAGTTCTTGCTAAAATAGATGATAAAATTGTAGCATGTAGAGAAAAAAATATGTTAGCTACAGCTTTTCATCCAGAACTAACTAAAGATACAAGTTTCCATGAGTATTTTGTAAATATGGTTAAAGAAAAATAAAATAAGAAAAGTCATGAAATAGAAAAATTATTTCATGACTTTTTTGTTTTAATATTAATATATTAAGTGTAATATAAAGTTAAGCATAATATAAAATTAAATTAATATTGAAAGGAATTTTCTATCGTATGAATAAAGATGAGTATATTGAATATCTAACAAAATATTTTCCAGTTTGGGAAAATTTATTACAAAGTGAAAAGGAATTTTTATTAAATAATATAAAGTTAGTTAAATATAATAAAGGTGAAAATATACATAACGGCAAAAATGATTGTATTGGTGTTTTAATTTTAAAAAAAGGGATGTTAAGAACATACATTCTTTCAGAAGAAGGTAAAGAAGTAACTTTATATAGACTTTATAAGGGAGATGTTTGTATTCTTTCTGCATCATGTATTTTAAAAAATATTACTTTTGATGTGCATATTGATTCAGAAGAAGATAGTGAAGTTTTAATGATAAATGCTAATGCATTTTCAAAAATTGTTAGTAATAATATATATGTAGAAAACTTTTCATATAAGAGTGCTGTAGACAAATTTTCAGATGTTATGTGGGCTATGGAACAGATTTTATTTATGAGTTTTGATAAACGACTTGCCAGCTTTCTTATTAGTGAAATGGATAAAAATAAAAAAGAAATTATAAAACTTACACATGAGCAAATATCAAAATATATAGGTAGTGCAAGAGAAGTTGTAACTAGAATGCTTAAATACTTTGCAAGTGAAAATATTGTAGAATTATCAAGAGGAGAAATTAAAGTTATAGATACAGAAAAACTCAAGAAAATAATAGAAAAGTAAAAAAAACATATATGGTAGTTAAAAATAAATAACCCTTAATATAGGGTTCCAAGCTCAATTTCAAAGTAATCTTTTTCTCAAATGATACTATTAATCTTATAATTTATTCTATTATCATTCTTGGAACCAAGTAAGAAGTAAGAGTGAATAGTGAAAAGTTATGATAGATATTAATCACTTTGTTTCTAATATCTAAAAACTATGTTTTTACATTATTTTCAACTAATTTGCTGTGCAAATTTAATAAAAAATCATTATTTAAAATTGGAAATCCAATGTTTACATTCAATGTCTACAGTTGAATGTAAATTGCCTATTAAAAAATATAGATTAAAATTCAAAAAATAATTGTATAGACTAAAATATTAATTTGGAACCTTACAAATATAATTATATTTGTATTGAATTTAAATATGTAAAATGATACCATTTATCTAGAAGGTTATATTTTAATGTTCTGTGATAACCTTTACAAAATCAAGAAAATTCAAACAATAATTACATTAGAATAGTTTTTAAAGGGGGGATATTGTGACAATAAGTGATATAGAAAATAATGTAGATTTAAAGGTTGGAGTAGTTATAAATAGACTTATAAATAATATAGTAAAGTCTTATAAAAATATACTATGTGATAATCTTGTAGGTATGTATCTTCATGGCTCATTAGCAATGAATTGTTTTAATCCTAATGTAAGTGATATTGATTTTTTAGTAATTGTAAAAGATAGAATTGAAAACGATAAGATGAAAAGTCTTATAAAAGTATTATTAGATTTATCAAATGTTGCGCCTAAAAAGGGATTTGAAATGAGTGTGATTTTAGAAAATGATGTAAAAGACTTTAAATATCCTACACCTTTTTTATTGCACTACTCTAATTATTATAAAGAAAGATACTTGAAAGATTCTAATTATATTTGTAGAGATGGTGAAGATATAGATTTAGCAGCACATATGAATGTAATAAAAGAACGTGGAATCTTGTTATATGGAGAAAGTATAGAAGATATGTTTTATAATATTCCAAAAGAGTATTATATTAAATCTATTAAAGCAGATATTTTAAATTCTGATAAGGAGATAGAAAATAATCCTGTATATTATATATTAAATTTATGCAGAGTTTTATATTTTTTAACTGAAAATAAGGTATCATCTAAAATTGAAGGCGGAGAATGGGCATATTTAAATATAGAAGAGGAATACAAAGAAATTGTTGGAGAAGCTTTATATTCATATAGAAATTTAGGACATTTTGATGATTATGAAGGGGGAGAATTAAGAAAATTTGCAAAATATATGTTGGAAAAAATAAAAAATTTGTAATGATAATTTCCTTAAATGTAAATATATATATATTCATGCCGAATAATAATATATAAGTATAAAAGGAGATGAGATTTATGAGCTTTGGTATAGATAATCTTTTAAGAATAGGTTCAAGCATTTCAAGAGAAACATATAAAAAGCAAAATAATGATTTAATGGGATATGGAAGTATTAATAAGTTGCTAGATAACAGAACTGTATATAAAAGTGAAAGTGATAAGAATAAAGCATTAAGAAACAAATATATGGAATGTGAACGAAAAATAAAGAATAGAAGCATTATGAAAAATATGGGTGTAAATAATAACTTCTCGCCTAAAAATCAAAGTATAGATAAATTGAAGGAAAATATAGAAGAAAGAAATTTAGAAGAGATTTCATTTAAAAATAATGTATTAGATGTAAAAAATCATGGTAAATACAAGGTCAAGACTTTAATGCATGGATATACCAAAATAAATATTACAAATAAAGAGAATGTTTTAAATGTGGATAAGAAAGATTCTTGTAGATACGAAGATGTTTTAAAGACTAGTAGATTAATAAAATGTCTAACATCAGGTAAGAGTAGCACAGAAATAGTTAATGATATAAGAAGTAATTTTAAAGACTTCAAAGAAGCTGGAATAAGACTTCAAAATATGGGCTGTCAATGTGGAAAATATTTTCAAGTTAGAGGCTGTGAAGATAAATTATTTTTAGATACAGATGGTATGATATATACCAATGATGAATTAGATAAAATAAAAAAAGCATACACAAATAAAAATTTATTTAAAAGCGGATACAATGATAAATCTGAATTTATAATCGATAATGTAAAATATAAATTAGATAAAAATGGTTACTTAAATATTCCAGATGAAGTTATATGTACACCTTCAAGAATAACGATAAAAAAGTAATGCAAGGTTCTAAATTTATACAAAATACGACTTATGTCATTAAATTGATATGTAAGTGACATATAAATGACATAAAGTCGACATTTATTTGACATAAAACTTTATTATTATATAAATATAAAGTTAATGCCAATAACTATGAAAGTAAATAATATGATTTTTAAATTAAGTCCCCCTTAGTTTAATAAATCCAAAATCCTAAATATATTAACTTTAAGATCACACACCTCAAAAGATAGCTTATGCTATCTTTTTTTATGAATTTTAAAATTTTATTTACAGGCATTACTATAAAGTTCATCTAGATCATTTTTTTTCATAAGATAATTCACAAGATAACCCATAAGTACTACTCCAGGTATATCAATTAAAAGTCTAATTACAGTAAATTTATAACCAAGAGAAGAAATTTCAAATAATAGGGTAGATATTTTAGTTACACACCATGCATTCATAAAAATAATTATGTTACTAAATTTTGCACCCTTTTTAAGTAAAACAGTAGTAAAAGGAAATGCTGCATACATAGGTCCAGCAGCTAGAGAGCCTATTAACATAGCAAAAAACACACCTAATAAACCTGAGTTATTACCCATATATTTTATTAATACTTCACGAGGTAACCATACATCCATAAGACCTAGAAGTACCATTATAGGTGGTAGGACACCTAGCATTTGAATAAAACTAGAGTTAGCGCTAGATAGTGCTTTAAATCCAATGTTAGGAGCTATAAAAAATATAATAATTAATAAAAAAAGAGAAAAAACAAAAAATGAATACCTTTTAATTAGCTTTTTTAATATTTTCATACAATCATCATAACCTTTCCTAAAATAAAAGCTACTATAAAAGAAAAAAGAAAAGCTATAAAATTTCTAAGAAATGCAGCTTTTTTTCCAATATATTTTGATTCTAATGAGAATGTCATAATTCCAACTAAAGTAAGTGTTGATACTAATGCAGCAACTTGAGAGTAACCAGCACCATTTTCTAAAAGGATATTTCCTGTTGAAAATGCTACAAAAGTAGGCATCATAGTTATAGAACCAATAATCGAAGATATAAAAACACCTAAAAAACCAGAATTGTTGCCAATGAGTTTAGATATTGTAGATGGGTTTAAAAATGAAAGAATTATGCCTATAGTGATAATAATTCCTAAAAATTGAGGCATGATATTTTCAAAAGATTTTAAGGCTGTTTTAATAGCTATTTTTGTTTTTGATTTATCTTTTAAAAATGATATAAAAAGTAATATAAATGAAATAAAATATAATATAAATCCAGTCATACCATCACCTAACTTTCAATTGATGTAAATATGTTTTGAAAATATATATTATGTAAAATATTACATAATATTAAAATATGCAATAAATTTAATATATGTGTATTATAAATCTTATTTTAATTTATAGATAAAATAGCAAAATATAGATTTATAATATAAGTTGTGAAAAAAATAAGAAAAAATGTGATATAATAAAATTATTAATTATTTTCATAAATCAATAATTTTATATTATAAAGAAAATTGTTTATATATTTTGATTTTATCAATAATCAAAATATTGTGGTAAAATAGGCGAGGTATTAGGGAGTATTATTGAGCTGAGGGGGAATAAAAATGAAAATTAGAATTAAAAGAATATTTAAATTCACTACAAAAAAAGCAAAAATGATATTGTCTTATAAATATGGTAATGATTTTAGTTTAGATTTTATTAAAATTGCAAATAAGCATTTTGAAAATATAATAAAGGATATTCCTAACATAGGAGATAGTGCATTTAAAATTAGTTATTATATGTGTCCATGCTATATAGCTTGGTATAAAACATTACTGGATATGAATATAAGTGAAAAAGATGCAAACTTATTAATATGGGATATAAATGAAACACTACTAAAATCTTATCCACAAATAATAGTAAAGTTTATAGCAAAAAAAGTTTTTATAGGAAAATTTAGAAAAGCTGCATTAGATGCAGAGAGAAAAGCAATAAAAGAGGAACTTCACGAAATGGATTGGAAAATAAGAGGTGTAAAATTAGAAAAAAATATAATTTCTTTTGAGATATATGAATGTGCAATAGTTAAAATGTGTAAAAACTTTAATGTAGAAGGATTATTACCTTACCTTTGTAGAATGGATTATTTATTTGCTCATTATATTGGTATAGGTTTTAATAGAACAAAAACATTAGGAGATGGAGATGACTATTGTAATTGTAAGTACATATTTTCAGAAAGTTGTGAATGGGCGCCTGAAAAAGGATTTGAATATAGAAAATAATATAGATTTATAATTTAAAAATTAAATAGATAAAGTGTTACTTAGATTTAAGTAGCACTTTATCTATTATTATTTAAAAATTGTTACAGCATTACTTGATTGATAAGGATCAAATTGATACTCGCCTTGAGAAAGTCCAACATAAGCTCTGATATCATGTTTACCCTTTGAAGTTATAGGAAGTGAAAATTCTACAATATCTGTTGGTCTTATAAGCTTTATAGAATACACTAATACACCATTATCATATACTTTGAAAAAAGTATTATAATCTTTAATTGGTAAAATAGCTTTGAAGTTAGTATCTTGATTTGGTGAATTTGAATAAGTTAATGCAATATTTTCATTCCTTTGTGGATTAAAGTATCCAAGTTTTAAAGAGTTACTTTTTACGGAATAATCAAATTTATCATAAGGTTTAGAGAAATCTCCTAAATATGCTGTGACAGAGACTCCACCATAATAAGGTAATTGTACATCAACACTTAATTCTTTAGTTGGAGATACAATATCTTTTTGATATATAGTTTGACTGTCACCACGAATAAGAAGAGTAGTATTAGATATTTCTTTATCAAATTTTATATTTATAGTTGTTTTTCCAGTAGTTTGATCAACAGAAGTAGAAGAAATTTTAAAGGATTCATCATTATTGTAAATTGAATTAATTTTGTATGTGTCATTATTGTCCATTGTTATAGCACTAGCTGATATAAAACAAGAAGATGTCAAAATTGCTCCTATTAGAAGAGTTAAAAAAATTTTTTTCATAATTATACCCACTTTCTATCTTATTTTTAGTTGAAAATTGTTACAGTGTTGCTTGACATAAAAGGTTCATATTTATAAACACCAACAGTATTTGCACCTAAATAAGCTTTAATATCATGTCGTCCAAATCCTTTTAAAGGTGCTGTAAAATTAATTTTATCAGTTGGATTAGTTAATTTAGCTTTATACATTAAAACGCCATTGTCATAAACATAAAGCCAAGGATTTTGATCTTTATAAGGCAAGATTACATTAAAGTTAGTGTCAATATTATTTAATGAAACATAACTTAATTGAATTTGTTCCTTTACTTGTGGATCAAAATAGCCTAAGTTTATAGAATTACTTCTAACATATGGATCAAATAATTCTGAATCATTGGCTAGAAATGCTGTTAGTTCATGACTTAAGTAATATGTTAAAGTAACATTTACATTTACATCTTTACATGGATTAGTAATTTTTTTTTCACATAATATTTTTCCATTATCTAAGATTACTAATTTGGTATTTGAGTAGAATTTATCAAATAATACATTGATAACACTAGAACCATTAGAGTCTACTCCATTAGATGAAATTTTTAATTTTTCAGATACATTTTCACTAGAATGTATTTTAGTTTTATTAGTTTGTACTAAATTCTTTGCAGAAACAGGAACAACTGTTGAAGAAACTAAAATTGTTCCTATAAGAAAGGTTAATAAAAATTTTTTCATGTAAAATCACTCCCAATTAAAATTATACCAATATTATACAAATATATTATAAAATTGTTAAATTGATAAAAATAAGTTAATAGACTAATAAATAGGAAAAAAATTCAAGTAAACGTATTCAGTTAAGATAATCATACTTTTGATAGAATATTCAAATTATATACAAATTTGAATATAGATTTGTTTCACCATTGAGGGGTTCCAAGTTAAAACTTTAAGTTATTCATGTTTCAGTTGAGAATTCTAATTAATTTAATTAAAAATTGAAAATTGAAAGTGAATGTAAAAATTGGATTTCCAATTTTAAAGAATGATTTTTTATTAAATTTGCACAGCAAATTAGTTGAAAACAATATAAAAATGTAGTTTTATGTATTTCTATTTTAAATATTAGGAATGAAATGAATAATATTAACCATAACTATCAATTGTCAAATGTCAATTATCAACTGGTTCCAAAACTTGGATACCCTTAAGAGTGAGACTAGCTCGGAATCATTTTATAGTAAGTATTTCTTTTGAAAGCAATATATTTACAGCTTAAAAAATAGTTTTGAATTCAAGCTTGTTTCCATATATATATTGACAATAATTTTTAAAATATGATATTATTTATTTGTTCATCGGAGGATATATTTTGTAATATATGCCGGATAAGATGGTTAACTGTTGTTAACTGACTTATCCGGCTTTTTTGGTAACAAAGTATATATAAATTAATTAAGAGGAGGATAAAATGGAGACTACTAATAAAAGTTTAACAGAAGGAAATATTTATAAATCATTATTAGTTTTTGCAATACCATTTCTAGTTGCAAACTTTATACAAGCCTTATACGGAGCTGTTGATATGGCTATTGTTGGATGGTTTGGAAATTCTGCAAGTATTTCAGCAGTATCTATAGGAACACAGGTTATGCAAATTCTTAATAGCTTAATATCAGGCTTAACTATGGGAGGCACTATTTTGATTGCTCAATATTTTGGTGCAGAGAAGGAAAAAGAAACTGTAGAAACAATAAGTACAATGCTTACTTTATTTGTTTTATTTGCAGTGGGTTTTACTATTTTTATGATGTTTTTAACAACACCATTTTTAAAAGCGTTAAAAACTCCTATAGAAGCGTTTAGTGGTGCAAAAGAGTATGTAATGATTTGTTCAAGCGGAATATTATTTATTTTTGGATACAATGGGATTAGTGCAATGTTAAGAGGAATTGGTGATTCAAAAAGTCCAATGATTTTTATATTAGTTGCTTGTATTACAAATATAGTATTAGATTTAATTTTAGTTGGAGGATTTAAATTAGGACCTAAAGGAGCAGCAATAGCAACTATAGCATCTCAAGGTGTGAGTATGTTTTTAGCTATTTTCTATTTAACCAAAAAGGATTTTATTTTTAAATTTAGATTTAAAAATTTTAGAATTTATAAAGATAAAGCTAAGAAACTTATAAATTTAGGAATACCTGTTTCACTTCAAGAAACGATGCTTTCATTATCATTTTTATTTATAACAGCAATAATAAACACATTAGGTGTAGTTCCAGCGGCAGCTGTTGGAATAGCAGGTAAATTTGATATGTTTGCAATGCTTCCAGCTATTGCATTTTCTGGAGCTATAGCATCAATTGCTGCACAAAACATTGGAGCTAATAAGCCGGAACGAGCTAGAAAAGCTCTTAATGCTAGTATGTTACTTTCATTTTTATGTTCTATAGGATTTTTTATATGGGCTCAAGTAAGTGCTGAATCTATTATGCATATGTTTAAAGCAGATGCTGAAGTAACTTTAGCAGGGGTTCAGTATATGAGGACTTTTAGTATTGACTTCATGTTAGTTGCTTTTGGATTTTGTCAAAATGGATTTTTAAATGGATGCGGAAAAACAAGGTTTACCATGGCTAATGGTATTTTAGCATCACTTTTAATTCGTGTTCCACTTGCATATGTATTAAGTATTTATATACCTGAAAGTTTACTAGGAATAGGGCTTGCAGCACCAATTGCAACAAGTATTTCAGTTATAATATCATTTATATATATAAGAAGTGGAAAATGGAAACATAGTTGTATAGAGTAAAATATATGTTATATTAATAGACTTAGCTTTTAAATTTACTTTAAAATTGTTTTAATTAAATTAGTACATTTAATTAAGCTTTTAGTAATATATTTAAAAAAAGTTAGTATAATATGTATATAGTGATATAATAATAATAAAATGTAATTATTGGGAGGATTATTATTATGAGAAGTTTAAATCAAGTTGCCCTAGTAGGCTCCGTGCAAAGACTGTAGGAGACAAAGAACAGTTTGTTCGGAGCCGAAGTAAAATAAGGCTATAGTTTTGTGCAGTCTTTGCTTTTTATTTACAACATAAATTTGTAGATAGAGGAGCGAGGATTTTATGAGATATGAAAAAGCACAAAATATATTACCAGAAGATATGATTGAACTTATACAAGAATATATGGATGGTGGATATTTATATATACCAAGAAAAGATAAGAATAAGAAAAGTTGGGGAGATAATACTGGAGTTAAAGATGAACTAAAAATAAGAAATATGGAAATATATAATAAATATAATGCTGGAAAATCTATTAAGGAATTATCAGAAATATATTATTTAACCGAAACTAGTATTAGAAGGATTATAAGAGAACAAAAATCATATGACCCATAATTAAATATATTATAAGGTATTAGGAATAGTTTATAATTTATCTTATGGTAAGTAGTTTATAAATAAAAATTTTTAAAGACAATATTTCAATAATTGAGATATTGTCTTTATTTTTTTTAGAAAACATGTTTAATACAGAAGTATTTGTGTTCTTGAGAAGTGAAGTTATGAAATGATAACATTAATTATAGAAAAAGAATTTTAAGCATGTAAGGAATGAGAAAAATGAGTATTTTAAATGTAGAAAATATGACACATGGATTTGGAGAAAAAACAGTTTTTGATAAAGTTTCTTTTAGACTTTTAAAAGGTGAACATGTTGGATTAATAGGAGCAAATGGTGAAGGAAAAACAACTTTTATGAATATTATAACTAATAAGCTTTTGCCCGATAATGGGAATGTTGAATGGAGCAAAAAAGTTAGTGTAGGATATATGGATCAGCATACAAACCTTAAAGAAGGAAAAGTTGTAAGGGAAGTATTAAAAGAAGCGTTTAATAGGTTTTATAAAATTGAAGAAGAAATGAATAGTTTATATAATAATTTAGAAAAAATGAATGAAAATGATATGATAAAGAATATAGAAAAAGCAACAAAAATTCAAGAATATTTAGAAAAAAACGATTTTTATTCAATAAATTCTAGAGTGGAAGGAACTGCTAAAGGTTTAGGAATTGATGAATTGTTAAATAGAAATGTAAATAAATTAAGTGGAGGACAAAGAACTAAGGTACTTCTTGCAAAATTGCTTTTAGAAAAGCCAGATATTCTTCTTTTAGATGAACCAACTAACTATCTTGATAAAGAGCATATTGATTTTTTAACCGCATATCTTAAAAATTATGAAAATGCATTTATCTTAATATCCCATGAAATGGAGTTTTTAAATAATGTAGTCAATGTAATATGGCATATAGAAAACAGAAAAATGGATAGATATAGTGGAAATTATGATAAATTTTTAAAACTTCATGATGAACGGAGAAAACAATTAATATCTAATTATAATAAACAACAAAGAGAAATTGAAAAGCTTGAAGATTATATAAGAAGGAATAAAGTTAGAGCGTCAACTGCACAAATGGCTCATTCTAGAGAAAAAAAATTAAACAAAATAGAGCGAATAGAGATAAAGAAAAATTTACCTAAGCCACACTTTTATTTTAAACCTGCAAGGACTTCAGGAAGGTTAATTTTAGAAACTAAAGATTTAGTTATTGGTTATGATAAACCACTTACTAAGAAGTTAAATTTAAAGGTTGAGAGAGGTGATAAAATTGCACTGATAGGTGCTAATGGAATAGGAAAAACTACACTTTTGAAAAGTCTTATGGGTCTTATAGATTCATTAAGTGGAAAAATAGAATATGGTGAATATGGTTTTTGGGGATATTTTGAACAAGAAGTTAAAGGTTCAAATAGAAATACTGCTTTGGAAGAAATGTGGAATGAATATCCAAATAGTACGAAATATGAAATGAGAAGTGCACTTGCTAAATGTGGCCTTACTGAAGAGCATATTAGAAGTGAAATGACAGTGTTAAGTGGTGGGGAACAAGCTAAAGTAAGACTATGTAAGCTTTTGAATAAACAAACAAATATTTTAATCTTAGATGAACCTACTAATCATCTAGATATAATTGCTAAAGAAGAATTGAAGAGAGCATTAAAAGAATATGAAGGAACTGTGCTTTTAGTATGTCATGAACCTGAATTTTATGATGGATTAGCAAATAGTGTATGGAATTGTGAAGAATGGTGCGTAAATTGTACTTAAAAGGTATATATCATTGTAAGAATATAAATTTTAGATAGACTTTAATATAGTTTTATATGAATAAACTTAAGCTATAAATCATAAATTGATTTATAGCTGAATGATAGAATTTATAGGATGGTGATATGGTGAATAAAAAGAGATTTAGTGTAACTGAAATTGAAGGTATGATAGAATCTTTTAGAGTTATCGTAGATAATAAAACAGGTGTTAATTATTTATATGTTAGTAATGGAACTTCAGGAGGACTGTCTGTGCTTTTTGATTCTAATGGGAAACCAATTGTTACAAATACAAAAATTGATAAAAAATGAAATTAATTAAGAAGAACCAAACTTATTAAGAAAGTTATTATTAAGTTTGGTTATTTTAATTTATAAATTTCTATATGAAATTCATATGATTCAAAATCAAATTAACTATATTGAATTTATATAATTAATTGAATTATAAATTGATATTTCAATATCTTCCACCCAATCTTTAGGTGGATTTTCATTGTTTATTAATGCTAACATAGTGGAAATATCCATAAGTTTTGAAAGTTTTATCCATTCATCATCTAATTTAATTTTAGCATGTGAATTGTAACCATTATAAAAAGATAAATATACATCATTGGTTCTATATTTATCAAGAAAAACATTTTCTCGAAAGAATTTTCCAATGTCATAATATATAGGTGCAGCTAAGCTATATTCAAAGTCTATAAACCAAACACTATTATCTAAAGTATTTATTAGTATATTATTTGAATTAAAATCACCATGGGAATAAACAAAATTATTATTTAATTTATTTAATAAATTTTTATTAGATAATATGCATTTATTAATGTTACACTTTAAACTTTCATTAATATGTTTTCCTGCAAATCCAGTTAAATAGTGTTTATTTAACATAGATATTGGGAGTAATACTTTTTTTGTATCTAAGTTATTGTCTATAAGGCACATAGATGAATATGATTTATTGTGAAGAAGAGCTAAACTTTTTCCTATGGCATAAGCAAACTTAGTTGGAAATTCTTTATTTTTTAAGATATATTCTTTTAAAGTAATGCTAGAAATATAATCTATTATCATATAGTCTGATTTTATAAGTTTTTTACTATTATCAAATACATGAATTTTGGGGACATTTACATATTGGCTTGCATACTTATAAGATGAAAATTCAACCTCGCTATTTCCTCCATTATTGGGATATAGTTTTAAAAAGTACTTTTTATTACAATTTTTCAATGCCACTATATAATTACTTGTACTTAAGCCATCTTCAATTAATGTTAAGTTTTTTAACTTTAAATCTTCATCATAACTTGAAAATAATTGTTGTGCTAATTTTAAGTCAATGTTTATAAAATTAAATAATCTACTATTATTTATAATAATCACCTCATTAAGTAATAAACTATTACATAAATTATACAATTTTACAATATAAAGTTAAACGACTATTTTATTATATAAATATTAACAATTATACTAAAAAATATTAAATTTTATTTATTTTGAACGATAATGAAATAGAATAATAATTATTAACAAAAAGTAAATATCAACAAAAGATTAAAATAAAGGAGATAACAAATGAAAAAATTTAATATTAAAAAAAGAAGTATAGGATTTAAAATTTTTTCTATAATAATGCCTATAATGCTAAGTATGAGTATTTTATTTACGACTTTTTCTTATTTTCAAACTAAAAATGAAATGATTGACTTATCAGAGAATTTATTAACGCAGGTTGCAAAAGATACTGCTAGTATAGTAGAGAAAGATATTATGGCTAATGCAAATTTGGCAGAAGAAATTGCAAGTTATATATCTCTTAAGAATATTACAGAAGTAAAAAATATAATGGAAGAACTTAAAGTTAGAATTAAAGATACTAAATATAAAACATTAGCTTTTGCAGATAAACAAGGTAATTATATAGATATTAACGGCAAAACAGCTAATATAAAAAGCACTTCACATTTTGAAATGGCAATAGGGGGATCACGTGCAGCATCTGAGCTTTATGTATCTCCAATTGATGGAGAGATAGAAGTTGCTTATTGTGCACCAGTAAAAATAGGCGAAGAAATAATAGGTGCATTAGTTGGTACAAAAGATGGATTAGAGTATAGTAATATTGCAAACTCTATAGAAGTAGGGTACGATGGTCATTCTATTATTTTAGATAAAGTAAGTAGACAAATACTTGCATATCCAGATGATGAAATTATTAAAAATTTAACTATTTTAAATGATTTAGTAGCTAGTGATAAAAAGTATGAGTCATTTGGTAAAGCAGCAGATAATATGATAAATAATATTAAAGGTATATCAAGATATGAAGTAGATGGTGAAAAAAAATTAATTGTACACACAGGTATATTATCAGATTATTGGATCTTAGGAATTGTAGTAAATGAAAATGCAATTTTAAAAGGATCAATACAAGTAAGAACATTTTTAATAATATTATCATGTATATTGATGGTATTTGCTACAATTATAGTCTTAAAAACATCTAAAAGTATTTCTAATAGTGTAGGAAAACTTAAAGAGTCTATAAATGAAATAGCATTAGGTAATTTTGATAATAATATAGATGAAAGTTTAAAAAAGAGAAATGATGAATTTGGTGAAATAGCTAATGATATTGAAAAAATAAATGTAAACATATCTAGTATGATAAGAAATATAAAGGATATGTCAGTAAATATTGATTCTTCATCTAATGAATTAAATAATATTCATGAGACATTAAACACTAATAATGAAAACATATCTCATGCAATAAATGATGTAGCGAAGGGAAATTCTGTACAAACACAAAATCTTTCAGATATAACTGTTAAATTAGATTCATTTAATTTATTATTAAATAATATGAATGAATGTATTGATTCTATTAGTAATGTTGCAGATGAGATCAATTTAAATGCAAAAGAAAGCAATAGTGATATGATAATTGTAACTAAAGCTATAAAGGATCTTACAGTGAAGTTTAACATGTTTATTAGTATGATAAATGAAATGGGAAGTAGATTTGAAGGAATAACTAGTATAGTTTCTCTAATTCAGGATATATCAGAAAATACAAATTTACTTTCATTAAATGCAGCTATTGAATCTGCAAGAGCTGGAGAAGCTGGAAAGGGCTTCAGTATAGTTGCAGAAGAAATAAGAAAATTAGCTACAGAGAGTGGAAATTCAGCTAAAAAAATAGATGCTGAAATAACAGATATAGTAGGTGAAATAAAAATAATGATTAATGAATCAGAAGATATGAGTAAATACATTAATGAGCAAGTTGATTTTATAAATAAAGTTATTTCATCTTTTGAAAATATATCCTCATCTATAGAAAAAATACAGCCTATGATAAGTGAGGTTTCAGAGAAAGCTAGTGAAGTTAATAATGAAAAGAAAGGTATATTAGTAGGGGTAGATGAGTTATTATCTATATCAGAAGAAGTAACAGCTTCATCTGAAGAAATAGCATCTGCAACAGAACAAGTAAGTATATTAAGTAATGATGTTACCAATTCTTCCAATGTTTTAGTAGAAATGACTGATAAAATGAGAGAAGAACTAGATAACTTTAAAATAAAGTAAGCTAAAAAAGAGCTATTTTAAATGGCTCTTTTTTCATTTAATGTGTTAATATTAGGTAGTATAATTATTTTTTAAATTTTGTGAAAAGCATAATTTTATTATTTAAAAGATAATTATTATAGGGTTCCAAGTTTAAATTCAAAATAATCTCTTTATCAAATGATATTATTAAGCTTACAGTTTATTTCTATTTTTATATTTGGAACCAAGTAAGAGTTAAGAGTGAAAAGTGAAAAGTTATAGTTGATATTACTCACTTCGGTTTTAATATCTAAAAATAGAAATGCTTAAAAACTACGTTTTTATATTGTTTTCAACTAATTTGCTCTGCAAATTTAATAAAAAATCATTCTTCAAAATTGGAGATCTAAAACTTTTCACTATTCACTCTTACTTATTAATTTTTAATTGGTTTTAAATATAAATAATATATGTATTAAATGATACTACTAAAAGTACATGTTATTTCTATCTTATTCTTAAATAATATATTAATAATAATTATAGCGTATTTTCAATTATAAGATAAAAAAGAAAGATTTTATGTAAAAATATTGAAATAAATAGAATATAAAGGTAATATAATGTATGTAACTATAAATTCAAAAGTTGAAAAATATCATAAATAAATACATTGAAAGTTATAGAAACTAAAAAATAGTTATATACTGTAATTATTATAAAAAGAAAGGATGTATTGTGTTAAAAAAAATGAGAAGAAAAGATAAAGAAATAAAAAATAAAGAAGCCATGGAGTTATTAAAAAAGTGTGACCATGGTGTTCTATCTACAGTTGATAGTAATGGATATCCATATGGAGTGCCTATAAGTTATGTATATAAGAATGATTCAATATATTTTCATTGTGCAATAGAAGGGAAGAAACTAGAAAACATATTATGTAATGATAAAGTATCATTTTGTGTTGTTGGAGACACTAAGCTTATTCCAGAGAAATTTACTTTCAAATATGAAAGCGTTATAGTGTTTGGAATAGCAAGTGAAGTTAATGATAATGAAAAAAATGAAGTGCTTCTAGAATTAATAAAAAAATATGCTGAAGATTATGTAGAAAAAGGAAAAGAATATATTATAAACTCTTGTGCTAAAACAAGAGTTATTAAAATAGATATTGAACATATTTCAGGAAAAGGAAATATGTGAAACATAAAAATTTAAATTAATAGTAGTGAATTTTAAAATACTTTTTAGCTTTAAACATGTTGATTTGAAGATAATTGTTTATTTTAAAATTATAAGAATCAATATATGAAATATAACTAAATAAGTATTAAGTATTTATATAAATTAGGGAGAATTTATTATGAATTATTGTATTAATGGGGTACCAACAAAGGAAGAAGCAATGAGTATGTTAAATGAAGCTAAGGATTTAAATCCAGGTCCATGGTTTGAACATTCTATTAATGTAGCAGAGGCCGCAAGGCTTATAGCAGAGGAAATAGAAGAATTAGATTCAGAACTTGCTTATATTTTAGGACTTCTACATGATATAGGTAGAAGAGAGGGTATACATGGCATGAGGCATGGATTTGATGGATTTAAATATTTAAAAGAAAATGGATATGAAATGGCAGGAAAAATTTGTTTAAGCCATACATCTTTTGAGCTTGATAATGAAGTTATTATTGTTGGAAGATGGGATGGAACAGAAGAAGAACATAAGTTTGTAACTGAATATTTAAGTAGAGAGAAAGAATCAGATTATGATAAATTGATAAAGTTATGTGATTATATATCATTACCAAGTGGGCATTGTCTAATTGAAAAAAGACTTGTAGATACCACACTTAGAGGTGGGTTTAATGAATATACAATACCAAGATGGAAATCAACTTTTGAAAATAAAGAATATTTAGAAAACAAGATGAGAAAATCAATTTATGATGTACTACCAAATGTGAAGGAAAATACATTTAAGTAGAAAATAAGTTATTTATCAAAGAACACTTTTAACAGGAATTAAAAGTGTTCTTTAGTATAATTTTAAAAAGAAAGAGGATATAGGGAAACAAGCTCGAATTCAAAACTATTTTTAAAGCTGTAAATATATCGCTTTTAAAAGAAATGCTTACTTTAAAATGATTCGGAGCTAGTCTCACTCTTGAGGGTGTCCAAATTTTTGAAGCAATAATTTTAAAGATGAACTTGAAACCCTATATAGGGTTCCAAGGTGAAAAATGAAATTATTCAAATATTAAATGAGAATGGTAGTATTCTAAGAAATAGGAATTATTTAAAATGTTATTCATAAAAATTTCAAAGAAACTCTAATGAATTTGTTATTTTATTTCCAAGACTAAACGGCTATAAGTGAACTAAATTAAGAGCTATGTAATTAAATTCTAGTCTATTTTTCATAACTCTTCGTCAGCAATTCACATTAATAAAATGCCATTATTGATGTGAATTACTTCCTTGATTTATAAAAAATATACATTGAATTTTCAATTACATATTTCTAAATTTAGTTCACACGACATCCTGTCTAGGCAGTCGCTGAACCCGTCCTTGGGTTCAGGTCTTGAAAATAAAACACAAATTAATAAGGGTTTCTAAATCAATTTTTAAAGAAATACTAATTTAAATAATTCCTGTTTCTTGATAAAAGAAAAAAGTTTTTCAATTGAGAAAGACATTACTTTAAATTTGGAACTCTATAGCATAATTTTAAAAAGAAATAAGATATGAATAAGAACTAGTAAACAATCAAAAAAATTTATTTATAAAAAGTATCATAGGCATTGGAGATGAGGGTTATGTTAACAAAAACCTTTGGAATTAAGTTAGAAAATGAAGTGTATAGAGACAGAGAGGGTGTTTATGCCATTATTTTTAATAATGAAGGAAATGTAGCAACAGTAAGAACAAATAAGGGTAATTTTCTTATTGGTGGTGGAATAAAGTATAAAGAAAATCATGAAGAATGTCTTAAAAGAGAGTGCATTGAAGAAACTGGTTATGATGTAGAAGTAAAAGAAATTTTATGTAAAGCAGATAAATATTGTTTGTCAGAGGATAAAGGAGATTATTTTCACCCAATAGGATATTTTTATAGTGCAAATTTGAAAGAAAAAATAAAAGATCCTATAGAAAAAAATCATAAGTTTGAATGGATTTCTATAAGTGATTTGAATAGTAAAATGTATTTAGAACATCAAAAATGGGCTGTAGAACAAGCTGTCTTAAACAGAATTTAATAATAAATATGTATAAGGAGTATTTCATGATTATTTATAAAGTATCATTAGATGAAATTCAGTGGGATAAACTTTGTGAATTGTATGAGAGAGTAGGATTGTTAAAAAGATTTATAAACAATAATGAATATGAAAAAATTAAAATTGCATTTGAAAGCAGTTATAAGGTTGTAACTGCTTGGGATAAAGAAAAATTAGTTGGTGCTGGAAGAATGATATCAGACGGAGTATGCTATGGTGCTATATTTGATGTGGGGGTATTACCTGAATATCAAAAAAAAGGTATAGGAAGAGGAGTAATGAATGAATTATTAAAAGGTAATGATAATATTCCAATTCACTTAACTTCAACTTTTGGAAATGAAGAATTTTATAAGAAATTAAGTTTTAAAAAACATAAAACAGCATATTCAAGATATCCTTTCAAAACAGATTATGTAGAAGATTAGGGGAAAGTAGAGTGTTTGAATTTATATCTAAGTTTGATGAATTAGAAAATGATATAGTTCATTTAAAAATAATTGAAAAGTCTAAAGGAGATAAAAATTTATTGCCATTTTATTATTATGATATATATGAAAATAAATCAAATAAAAATATTGGTAAAATAAGTATAAGAATAGGAGAGAATTATGATTCATACTATAACGGAAATATTGGATATGAAATTGATAAAAGTTTTAGAGGGCATTCATATTCATTTCATGCGTCTAAATTAGTTTTAAACATAGCAAAAGAACATGGTATGGATTTTATTTATATAACATGTAATGAATCTAATTATGCATCAAGAAGAATAATTGAAAGATTAGGTGGAATTTTAAAAGAAATAACTGATGTGCCTAAGGAGTATTTTGCATGGTATGATGGAATATGTAGATATTGTATATATAAATTGATATTGTGAAAAAATTAGAGGGATGTGTTTGATATGTTAAATCATAAGGGAACAGAAAATTTAGAAACTAAGAGACTTACTTTAAGAAGATTTAGAGAAGATGATGCAATAGATATGTTTAATAATTGGTCATCGCATAGTGAGGTAACAAAATACTTATCTTGGACACCTCATAATAATATAGAAACAAGTAAAAAACTTGTGGACTTTTGGGTAAATGGTTATAAAAATGAAAAACAGTATAATTGGGCTATTGAGTTAAAAGAATATAAGGGTGTTATTGGGAATATCACTTTATTAGAGATTGATGATGATACTGAAAATTGCGAGGTAGGATATTGTATTGGAGAGGCATTTTGGAATAGAGGGATTATGACAGAAGCATTATTAAAAGTAATTGACTTTGGATTCAATGAAATAGGATTTAAGCGTATAGCAGCTAGATTTGATGTAAACAATATTGCATCAGAAAAAGTTATGAAAAAGTGCAATTTAACTTATGAAGGTACACTAAGAAAAATTGCTAGAAATAATGAAGGAAATTTAGTTGATTGTAGTTATTATTCAATACTTAAAGAAGAATATTATAATAGTGAGGATAAATAATTATGAAAAAGAGAACTAATGTACAAGCATTTGTTTTTTGTTTAAATCCATATTTTAATGTTTTAATTTTAAAACGTACACCAGAAAGAAGTGGTTATTGGCAGCCTGTTTCAGGAGGTGTTGAAAACAAAGAAGAATTAAGAGACACAGTAATTCGTGAAGTTTTTGAAGAAACAGGAATAGTTAATGTAGATGATATTATAGATTTAAATTATACATTTGAATATGAAGAACCAAAGAATGGTGAATTAATGGAGATGAAAGACTATTGCTTTGCAGTTAAAATTAAAAATATTGTAGACATAAAAATATCAAATGAGCATGAAGAATATAAATGGTGTTCATATGATGAAGCAAAAAAATATTTAAAATGGAAGCATAATTTAGTTGCATTAGAAAAACTCTATAATATTCAAAGTAAATTTTAAATGAAATTTCTATAAGATTTCAAATTTGAAAATAAGATTATTTAAGTATCAAATAAAGGTAATGTCATTAATGGTTCAGTTGAGAAATCTAATTAGTTTAATTGAAAATGAATGTAAAATTTGGATTTCCAAACTCTTACTTGGTTCCAAATATAAAAATAGAAAAAATTGTAAGCTTAATAATATCATTTCATAAAGATGTTATTTAAAATTTGAATTTGGAACCCTATAAATAGAGGCAACTGATTTAAAATCAGTTGCCTCTAACGTTTTTGTGATTATAAAATTTTATGGTAAGGGGTGTTTTATTGACATTTGTTTAATAATAAAGTAAAATAAAAAACGCTTACATGAATATGTGTTCAAATATTCCTAAATAATTCATATTTTATAAAAAAATATATTAATTAGAAAATATAGGCAATATATTCACAAATAAAGTGAAAAATTTCAAGTTTCCTTATTAACTTATTCATTCCAAAACTTGAAATTAAACAAGACAAGCCACAAGGTGTATTTAAAATATTATAACTTTGTGTGGAAAGAGGAGATGTTTTATTATGAGAAAGAAAAGTATAGCTTTAATTTTAGCAATGGTAGGCGCTATAAATATAGCTTTTTACAGCAGTAGTTTTTCAGTAGTTTATGGTGCTGAAAAAACAATAGAAGATGCAAATGCGGAATTAGATAAGGTAATTGAAAATTTAAGAAACTTAGAGAAAGAAACTGAAAAATTACAAAGTCAAATAAATAGTACTAAAAAAAATATTGCTAATATAGAAAGTGAAAATGCTAAATTAGAAAAAGAAAATGAGAAAATAAAAAAAGATATAGAAGCTGCTGAAGTTTCTAAAAAAGAAAAATATGAACTTATAAGATCTGTTATGAAGATTCAATATGAACAAAATGCTACAGGTTATTTAGCGTTATTATTGCAATCTAAAGATTTAAATAATTTTATAATGAGATTTGAAATGGTAAGCAATTTAATAAAAAATAATAATTCATTAGTAGATGAAATTAATGAACTTGAAAGCAACTTAAAAGAAAAGAAAACTAAATTAGAAAATCAAATAAAAGAAATTGAAGAAAAGAAAAAAGTTGCAGAAACTGAAAAAGTAAAACTTGAAGGCTTGAAGAGTAAACAAACTGAAGAAAAGAAAAAGTTATCAAAAATTCAAAGTGACCTAGAAGAAGAAATTAAAACATTAGAAAAAGAAGCAGCAAGTATGGCTAGTGGAGGAAAATATGAAGGCGGTCAAATGATGTGGCCAGTTGTGGGATACTACAATATTTCTTCTTATTTTGGATATAGAGCAGATCCATTTACTGGAGAAACTAAGTATCATAATGCAATAGATATACCAGCACCAGCTGGAACACCAGTAGTTGCAGCTAATGGAGGAACTGTAATTACATCTAGTTACAGCTCATCTTATGGAAATTTAGTTATAATAGATCATGGTGGCGGATTACTTACTTATTATGCACATAATACTTCACTTTTAGTTAGTGTAGGTCAAAAGGTTTCAAAAGGACAAAATATAGCAACTGTAGGAACAACAGGAAATTCTACAGGTAATCATAGTCATTTTGGAGTGCAATTAAATGGTTCATTTGTGGATCCAATGGGTTATTTACAAAAGTAAATGGAGGCTTATTAATGATAAACTTTAAAAATGTTACAAAAAATTATAATGATAAAAATGTAGCAGTAAATAATATAAATATGAAAGTTAGTTCAGGAGAGTTTGTTTTTTTAGTTGGATTATCTGGTTCAGGGAAATCTTCTGTAATAAAAATGATATTAGGAGAAACAAAAGCAACAAAAGGTATAATTAATGTTGATAATTGTAATATTTTTTCAATTAAAGAAAAGGACATGCCTTATTTTAGAAGAAAAATTGGTGTAGTATTTCAAGATTTTAGATTACTACCACAAAAAACAGTATATCAAAATGTTGAATATGCAATGAAAGTAGTTGAAGCAGAGGAAAATGATATAAATAAAAAAGTTCCTCAAATATTAAAATTAGTAGGACTTCATAAGAAAGCAAATTGTTATCCTCATGAATTATCGGGTGGAGAACAACAAAGAGTTGCAGTAGCAAGGGCAATTATAAATGAACCTAAAATATTACTTGCAGATGAGCCTACAGGAAATTTAGATCCAATTACAGCAAAAGAAATTGTGGATTTATTAGTTGATATAAATAATCGTGGTACAACTGTAATTATGGCTACCCATGATACTAATATTGTTAACTCTTTGAAAAAGAGAGTAATTAGTATGAGCAAAGGAGTAATTATTAGTGATAATGAGGATGGTGAGTATATAATTGAAGCTTAAAACTGCAACAGGATTATTTAAAGAAGGATTTTATAATATGCTAAAAAATAGGCTAGTTTCTATTGTAGCTATTAGTACAGTTTTTATATCATTAAGTATATTTGGAATAGTATACATGTTTATAAATATAGTTAATGAAAACATTAATAATATGCAAGGTGAAGTTGAAGTAGTTGCTTTTTTAGATGAAAATATAGAAAAAAGTGAAGTAGCATCATTGCAAAAAGAAATAGAGAATATGGATAATGTTAAAAGTGTAGAATATGTTTCATCAGAAGAGGGACTTAAAGAATACAATGAAAGCTTATCTACACAAGGTGACACAGAAATGGCTCAAATTCTTAATGAAGTAGTGGAAGAAACCAAAAATCCAATACCAGCAAGTTTTTCTATAAAAACTGTAGAGCCTACTAAAAATGAGGAAGTAAAGGAAAATGTAGATTCCTTGGAAGCTATATATAAGGTTAATGATAGTAGTGTAATAACAAGCTTTTTACAAAAGTTTAGTAAGTATACTAAGATTATAGGTGGAGCTTTTATAATTGGATTAGTTGTTGCATCAGTACTTTTAATATCTAATAGTATTAAAGTAGCAATTTTTGTGAGAAAAAAAGAAATTAGTATAATTAAGTACATAGGAGCAACTAATAATTACATACGATTGCCATTTATAATGGAAGGATTTTTAATTGGAACTATAGGAGCGCTTTTAAGTGCAGGAGTAATATCCATAATATACTATAGTGCAACAGGAACTATAACCAATGTTCTTAGTCAAATGATAAGTGGATTCGTTATGCCAAGTTTAAGCAGTCTTTTAATTCTATTAGTACCTATAATGATTTTAATAGGTAGTGGAATTGGGATTCTTGGAAGTTTAATATCAATTAGAAAATATTTAAAAGTATAGAATAAAATATAAATCATATCAAAATAATTTATACTATTTTGATATGATTTTTCTATTTTAAAGGAATTGAAAATATTATAAAGAAATATAGTTAATAATATGAAAATAGAAATTGCTATTATAGTATTTATAAATCATGTAGTATATAATTCAAATAAAGTTTTGAATAATGTAAGTAGATATTTTTAATTTTTATCCTATAATTATCTAAAAAATGAAATAAATTTGAATAATGTTAATTTTTGTTATATAATTACAAAGAAAAGTTTAAAATTTAGGTGGTGATGTTATGGAAAAAGCATTAAATACTAAGAAATGGGGAATCGGGAGTTTGACAGTGCCATTTTCCTTATTTGCTATTTTATTTTCATTTAGTAGCATAGGTGGTAAAGAAATAGGACGATATTTTTTCGAATTTATAGGAATACCATTTCCTCATGTTATTATATCAACAATTTTTTTAATTGCTGCAGTAATTTTAGGATTTAAACATAAAGATGATTACCTAGCTAAAGGTGGAAGCATTTTGGCTTTATTTATGTTAGTAATGGAGAGTATATGTATAATAGGAACTTCATTAGCTAATTGTGGTATTATCTAAATAGGAATTAAAATGGTAGTATAAGTTATGCTACCATTTTAATTTTTGTAAAAATAATAATTTAATAAAAGGAAATATACGATGAATGATATAAAGATTACGGAAGAGATGTGCAAAAATGCTTTAAATAAATTGAAAAGAAAAAATCCTTATGGCTGGGATTTAAATATTTATAGGGGATGTCAGCATGGCTGTAAATACTGTTTTGCTATGTATTCACATAAATACATGAATTCATCAGAATTTTTTAATGATATTCATATAAAAACTAATATAGTAGATGAGCTTGAAAAGGAACTTAAAAGTAATAGTTGGAAGAGAGAGATTATAAATATTGGAGGTGTAACAGATAGTTATCAACCAATTGAAAACAAATATAAAATTATGCCAGAAATATTAAAATTACTTATAAAATATAAAACACCTGCTATAATTTCTACTAAATCAAAACTTATTTTAAGAGATTATGATTTAATAGATGAATTATCAAGGTTAACTTATGTTAATGTGGCAGAAACAATAACCACTATGGATGAAAATATTAGAAAAAAGATAGAGCCATTTGGTGCTAAAAGCTTAGAAAGGTTTGAAGTTTTACAAGAATTTAGAAAGACTAATGTAAGTACTGGATTACATGTTATGCCCATAATTCCATATATAACAGATAAGTATGAGAATTTTGATGAGATGTTTAAAATTGCAAGTGAATGCAAAGTGGACTATGTACTTCCAGGAACACTGTATTTAAGAGGGAATACAAGAGTATTGTTTTTTAATTTTATAAAAGAAGAGTTTTCTGAATTATATGATGATTTTGGGGCGTTATATAAAAATGGAGGAGCTAATAAAGAATACAAAAATGACTTGTATTTAATGATAAATGAGTTAAGGGATAAATATAATCTTTCAAGTAGCTATACAAAACCAATGAAAGAAAAATTAAATCAATCAGAAAATGTTCAATTATCAATATTCGATTATATATAAATTAAGAGTTTAAAATAGTGTAATTGGGGTTTCGATTTTTTACAATATTATAGGGAAACAAGCTCGAATTTAAAACTATTTTTTAAGTTGTAAATATATTGCTTTCAAAAGAAATACTTACTATAAAATGATTCCGAGCTAGTCTCACTCTTAAGGGTATCCAAGTTTTGGAACTAATAATTATGAAGATGAACTTGGAACCCTATATTGTAATATGTCAATTTAGAAAATCTAGATTTAAATTCTTAATTGAAATATGAATAATTTTAATTTATATTCTTATAAAAATTTGGGGGATGGAGAAATGAATAATGATTTTAAAATATACGTGGAAAATACAAAAAAACCGTGGAATGAATTGTTCTATAAAATGCTTTGGGAGCAGTTACCTAAAATAGAGAATTGCAAGGTGCTTGATTTTGGAAGTGGGCTTGGAATTACTTCAAATTATTTAGCAATTAATAATGATGTAATGGCAATTGAACCGGATATGGATATGGTAAAGACACGATTGTGTGAGAATAATTATAACCAAATTATTGGTGGTATAGAAAAACTTACAAACCAATCTGATAATTATTTTGATGTTATATTATGTCATAATGTTTTTGAGTATGCAAAAGAAAGAGAAGATATATTTAAAGAATTTTATAGGATACTTAAACCAAATGGATTAATATCTATTGTAAAACATAATCATAATGGACGTATAATGCAAAAGGCAATTTTTGAAAATAATATAGATGAGGCGATTTCAATATTTAATGGTGAAGAAGCTAATGCTGCTTATTTTGGAAATATAAATTATTATAATGTAAATGACATAAAAAATTGGTGTTCTGACATGGATATTAACGTTGAAAAAACATTTGGAATTAGGACGTTTTTTGGATTAGGTCAAAATAATGAAATAAAGTATGAAGAGAGTTGGAAAGAAAAAATGTTTCAACTGGAAATGAAAGTTTCAGAAATAGAGGATTATAAAAATATAGCATTTTATAATCATATTTTATTAAGAAAGGGTATCTAATTTAAAATCGCTATATAGTTTATTAGATAAATCACGATGTTATTTAATAGAGGTGGTAGATATGATAGATAAAATTGGAAATAATTTTCAAGTTAATAAAATAAGTGATAATTTTAATAAAATAAATAATACTGAAAATGATTCTAAAGTTGATTTAAGTAAGGAATATAAAGATATTATAGAGATAAGTTCAGAGGCGAGTAGTTATGCACAAGATAAGAATAATTGGGTAAGCAATGGAACTGGTGGACTTACTCCAGTTTTAAAAGGCATGGTTAAAGTAGGACGAGGTGATTTTAATAAAATACAATCAGCGGCTTTAACGCCTCCATTATCTAATAATGTAATGGAGTTAGGAAAAGATGAGAGATGTAGGTGGATTGTAATAGATGGTGTTAGATATGAAACACCATTAGCAGAAAATGAAAAACCTAAAAAACAAAAAACACTTATAGAATTACTAAATGAAAGTAGTAAGAAAATCGATGAAATAAAAGAAAAAGAAAAATCATATGAAAAAGTAGAAGTAATGAATTTAGGTGAAAGTAAAGTAATAACATATGGTGAGTTACCGGAAGAAGCTAAGGCAATGTTATTAAACATATTAGGTAATAATGTATTAGAATAGATAAAAGCTAATTTGAAAAATAAAAAGTATAATATAAAAAGAAGATGGATAGAAATTCTAATATTACTAGTCATCTTTTTTTGTATTGCTAAATTAAAGGGATTTAGTTAGTTATGTAGAAATAATAAATAATTCGCAAAATTCAGTAGACGAAGGAGAAGAATTATGCCTAATTATATTGAAGATTTAAGAAAAATAATAGGAACAAGACCTATAATAATGTGTGGAGCAAATGTAATTATATTAGATAAAAATAATAGAATATTATTACATAATAGAATTGACAATGATATGTGGGGATTGCCTGGTGGTGCAATGGAACTTAAAGAATCATTAGAAGATACAGCTATACGAGAAGTAAAAGAAGAAGTTGGACTCTTATGCAAAGGGCTAAATATTTTCAATATTTATTCTGGTAAGAAGCTTTATTATAAATATCCAGATGGAAATGAAGTATATAATGTAACAGCTACATATATATGTAAAGATTTTGAGGGGGAAATTGTAGTTGATAAAAGTGAAGGAAAGGATGCGAGGTTTTTTGAAATAGATAATATACCTAAAAAAATAAGTCCACCTATAAGATGTATAATAGATGATTTTATAAAACATTATAAAAATATAATTATTTAATCATATTAGTACAAAAAGGAGGATAGGTTATGAACTATTTTTATGCTGCGTTAACAGTATTTTTTATAGTATATGTATTGACACCTATTTTAATAAAGCTTGCAAATAAAATTGATTTTTTAGATAAACCAACAAAAAGAAAAAAACAAGAAAAAGCAGTTCCTTTATTAGGAGGTGTTGGATTTTATATAGCTTTCTTTTGTGGGTGTTTTATATTTATAAGACCATTAGAAAAGGAAGTAATACATATTTTAATAGCATCATTGTTGATTTTTGGAATTGGAATAATTGATGATTGGTATAAAACCAAGGGTAAAGAATTTGGCGTTTTACCTAGGTTAATAATTCAAATTGTAGCAGCTATTATTATATATTATGGGGGAATTGCATTTAAAGGATATACAGACCCATTTAGAAATGAATACAGTATGCTTCCTAAAGAAATAAGCTTTATTTTGACTATTACTTGGATTTTAGGAGTAACAACTGTTATAAATTGGTCAGATGGAGTAGATGGACTTGCGGGAACATTATCATCTATTGCAGGTACAACATTATTTATAGTTGCACTTGCAAAAAATCAGACTGATTCTGCAATGATGTCTATACTATTAGTTGGATCATTAATTGGATTTTTAAAATATAATAAATATCCAGCCAAGATTTATATGGGTGATTCAGGAGCTAATTTTACAGGGTTTATATTAGCAATAATTGCTCTTGATGGTGCATTCAAACAAGCTACAGTAATATCAATTGGCATACCTATTTTAGTTTTAGGTGTTCCTATATTTGATAATATATATGTAGTTATAAAAAGAGCTTTGAAGGGCAAACCTATTTATGCAGCAGATGCAAGTCAGATTCACCATAGATTATTAGCAACTGGATTAAAGCCAAAGCAAGTTGTTGTATTTATATCATTAATAAGCATATGTTTAAGTTTGTCTTCAATTATTTTATTGCTACTTAAGTTATAAAATAATTGTTAGAAAGGGAAGAAAATATGAGTAATTATGTATCAGAATTAAGAAAGTTAGTTGGACATAGACCACTTATTTTAGTGGGAGCTACTACAATTATTATAAATGATGAGAATAAAATATTATTGCAAAAACGTAAAACTACAGCATATGGAAGATGGGGATTACCAGGAGGACTCATGGAATTAGGTGAATCTATAGAAGACACAGCTAGAAGAGAAGTATTTGAAGAAACAGGGTTAAAAGTTGGAAAGTTAAATCTTATAGATGTGTTTTCAGGACCAGGAAATTTTATAAAAATTGCCAATGGTGATGAATTTCATTCAGTTACTGTTGCATATTATACAAAAGAAGTAAAAGGAATTTTAAATATTGATGAAAGTGAATCATTAGGATTTAATTATTTTCATATTAGCGAATTACCAGATAATGTTGTAAAAAGTCATAGAAAGATGATAAATAAATTTTTAGAATTACATATATAATTTAAATTAATAAAAAGAATGCTATATAAATAAGGTAAAATGTATTTATACAGCATTCTTTTTATTTAACTAATCTTTAATATCATTATTAGAATTACACATTGTTTTAAAATATATAAATTCTATGGGAATATATGTGTTTTTCAGTATATCTGAAAAACACCCTTTTTTAGGCAACTACTTAACATTATTTGCAAAATAGAACTTGAAAACCTGTAGTAATTTATTAATTAAAAGTACTTTTTTGCCCAATTTTCTATTTCTTTTATTGTTGAAGTTAATTCTTTGCCCATGGTTGTTAAAGAATATTCTACTCTAGGTGGATTTTCAAAATAATCAGTTCGTACAATAAGATTGTCATCTTCAAGCTCTTTTAATTTTTCAGTTAAAACTTTATGACTTACGCCATTAGTTATACGTTGAAGTTCTAAAAATCTTTGAGGACCATCATACATATGGCATAACAAAACAGCTTTCCATTTTCCACGAATTAAGTCCATTGCTAAATCCAATAAACATACATAAGTTTTTCCTTTATTAGTGACCATAAATTGCACCTACCTTGTAAACAGATCATAAATTATAGATTTATTATAGTATTAATCTTTATAGTACAACAATATTCACATACGAAAAAGCAATACTAAAAGTTTTAAAGCCAGTTACTAAAAAGTGCATAATTGTTATGAAAGATTTTAAAGAATATACTATGTTCATAAAAGAAAATAGCATTAAGTTAACATAAAAATTAGATAAACTTTGGAGGTATTTTATGAAATCACTTTTTGATAAAACAAAATTACTAGATATGGAAATGAAAAATAGATTTATAAGAGGGGCATTATGGGAAGCATTGGCATCTAATGATGGTCATTTGACAAAGGAATTATCAGATGTATATGAAGAATTAGCTAAAGGAGGAGTAGGAACTATAATTACAGGATATGCATTTGTAACAAAGGGTGAACAACC
Organism: Clostridium amazonense; assembly: GCF_056431285.1. Classification (NCBI taxonomy): domain Bacteria; kingdom Bacillati; phylum Bacillota; class Clostridia; order Eubacteriales; family Clostridiaceae; genus Clostridium; species Clostridium amazonense. The sequence continues at coordinate 49,319 of NZ_JBWKMH010000023.1, forward strand.
TAATGAAGGAATGATGGGAATATATGATGATTCTTTTATAGAAGAATATAAATGCTTTACAGATAAGATACATTCCTATGGTGCTAATATCATAATGCAAATAGTTTACGGTGGTTTTATGACAAATTATAATGTGGGAAAAAGAACTATATGGGGACCATCTACTATGCAAAATGAAGTTACTAAAACTTTAGCAAAGGAGATGACAAAAGATGAAATAAAATACTTAGTGGATGCTTATGCAGAAGCAGCAAATAGAGTGAAAAGGTCAGGCTTTGATGGAGTAGAAATTCATAGTGGTCATGGATATTTACTAAGCCAATTCTTATCACCATATTATAATAAAAGAACTGATGAATATGGTGGTTGTATTGAAAATAGAGGAAGAATTATATTTGAAATATATGAGGCTATAAGAAAAAAAGTGGGAAAAGATTTTCCGATACTTATAAAGTTAAATTCTTCAGATTATGTAAAAGAAGGTGGTTTAACTAAAGAAGATAGCTTGTTTGTAGCTACAAAACTTTCAGAAATGGGTATAGATGCCATAGAAGTTACAGGTGGAAATGAATCTATTAAAGAAGTTGTAGATAATAATCTAGGGGCGGCAAGAACTAAAGTAGTTACTTCTAAAGAGAGGGAATCCTATTTTAAAGACTATGCTACTGAACTTGCGGAAAAAGTAAATGTACCAGTAATATTAGTCGGTGGGAATAGACACTTTGAAGTGATGGAAGAATTATTAAATGAAACTAAAATAGAATATTTTACATTATCAAGACCACTAACAGCAGAACCTGACTTAATAAATAAATGGAAAAACACAGATAATAAAAAGAAACCTAAATGTGTATCTTGTAATATGTGTTATAACACCCCAGGAAAAAGATGCATTATGAATATAAAAAGATAAAAATTAACGCAGATGGATAGAAGTTTTAATATTACTAGCCATCTTTTTGTTTAGCATAGATGTGTAGAAGATAATATATTATAAGTATCATACCATTTTAATGCTATTTTAAAATCTGTAAATCTCATAGAAAAATTCTTTTTTATATCTGATAATAAATTAATTTTATATTAAGTAATTGTAAAATATAGGAAAAACTATTGAATGATACAAGTAAATTTTTTACAATAAATACAAGCTACAGTTACAATATGTGTCTAAAGTTGTAGCTATAATTATTGGAGAGGTAATTAAAATGAATAAAGCCTATTATAAAAGTTTAGATTTTTTTATGATGAGAAATCCAATTTTATCTTTTGAAAATTATAAAGATATATTTTGTGCTGATATATCAAGAGAAGAATTTATAGAAAAATTAATTTCAATTTCTAAAGATCCTATAATTCATGAAGCAATTCTTATTTCAAGCACATCATTAAATGAGGCTATAGATAGATTAAATAGTGAGAAAAATATAGCTAAGAAAGAACAAATAATAAGTTCAATTTTAAAATATTTTATAAGAATGACATCAAGAACAACTCCATATGGATTATTTTCAGGGGTAACTACAGGAACTTTTGGAGATAGGACAAGTCTTAAAATAAATAATGTAATATTTCATAAAAAGAGAGCAAGACCAGATATGGAGTGGCTTTATGGAATAATGAAGATCATAGAACAAAATCAAAGTATTCTTCGTAAATTGAAACTTAAATCAAATACACTTTGTTTAGATAATGGAATAAGATTGGACATGCCTTATATAAGTAATTATGGACAAATAAAAAAAGATTTAGAAGAAAGTAGTCTTAGTGCATCTATAAGATTTACATCTCCTGTTAAACTAGTTATGAATGAAGCAAAGGAATTAATACCATTTGAAAAGCTATTTAAAAAAATTTTAGAAGCCAATCCTGGAATAAATGAAAACATTGTAGAAAACTTTATTAATCAGTTATTAGAAAATGAATATTTAATAACTGATATAAGAACACCACTTATAAACAAAGATCCCTTAAGTTACGTAATAGAAAAAATTAAAAATATTGAACAAGCTAGTGAAATATACAATAAACTTTTAAACATAAAAACATTAATAGATAATTACAATAAGCTACCTATTGGAAAAGGAATAAATGAATATAAAGATTTAACTAAGTTAATGAAAGAAATATTTGAATGTGATAATTACTTACAAGTAGATTTAGCTATAGATAAAGAAAATATAGTTTTATGTGAAAAAATTAAAGAAGAAATAATTGATACTATAGAATTTTTAATAAGTATGTCTACTTTAAATGGAGAACAAGAATATATAAAATCTTATAAAGAAGAATTTATGGAGTTTTATGGAATGGATAGAGAAGTTCCAGTATTAGAACTTCTTGATGAAGATAAAGGATTAGGTGCTCCAGCTACTTATACAACACCGTTTAGTTCAAAGCAAGTACAAAAGACAAGAAAACTTCAAGAAGATGAGAAATTTTATAAATTTATTATTAGAGAAGTAGAAAGGTGTATTTTAAAAGGAGATAAAGAAGTTGTACTTAAAAAAGAAAATTTAAAGCTTATGGGTGGCAGAAATATAGAAGACATAAAATTTCATGAAATGCCTAAGTCAATAGACTATTATACATTTTTAAGTGCTAAAAATTATGAGGAGCTTAATAGTGGAAATTTTAGAATGTCTATAAGTCCTAATCCAGGTATTGCTGGAGCAGGAAGAACTTTTGGTAGGTTTATTGATATATTAGGTGATGATATACATGAAAATATGAAAATAATAAATGAAGAAGAAAAAAAATTATTAGGAAATGACTATGTTATAGCAGAAATTGTTGAGTTACCTCAAAGCGGAAGAGTTTCTAATGTAACATTAAACTGGAATACTAAAGATTATGAGATGGTCATAGCTGATAATTACAGCGAAAATAAAAAGAAATTAGAAATAAAAGATTTATATATAGGTATAGATGGAATTACTAATAAATTTTATATAAGGAGCAAGAGCTTAAACAAACGAATTATAGCAGCATCAAGTCATATGTTAAATATTATGTCAGGTAGTAATATTTACAGATTTCTTAGAGAAATATCTCAGTACGACACTATAGAAGTTTTTCAAAGAATATATGAAAATGGACTAGAAAATTTTAGTTATATACCAAGGATTGTATATAATAGAACAATTATTATGCCAGCAACTTGGAGGATATCTTTAGATGGATTAGGCATTACTAAAACAAGTTCACTAGAAAAATTCAAAATTATTATAGAGAATTGGCGAAAAGAGTATAATGTTCCTAGTTATGTATATGAAAAGGATAGTGATAATAGATTGCTTTTAAATTTAAATAATCCACTTCATGTAGAGGAATTATTTAATATATTAAAAGCTAGGGGAAATGCTTATGTAATTTTAAATGAAGTTGAAGTAGATATAGATAATCTTTTATTAAAAGGTGAGAATGGAGGATATTTTTCTGAGTTTGTATTTCCACTTATTTTAAATAAAGAAAAATATATTGAAAATAAATCAAGTAAAGAAGATGTATTAACTACAAAATATGATTATGTTAAAAATCATGCTAAATTAAATACATTAAATGATAAAAGACAAGTATTTATAGGTGATGAATGGATATATCTTAAACTTTATGGCAATTACAAGAGAATAGATGAATTTTTAGGATTTGAACTTTTAGATTTTTGCAATAGTTTAAAAGAAGAAAATTTAATAGATAAGTTTTTCTTTTTAAGATATGCAGATCCTCAAAGTCATATAAGACTTAGATTAAAGTGTAAAAAAGTAGATGAAGATTTTATAAATATATTGAACAAGTGGTTTAAACATTTAAGGGACGAGGGACTTTTAACTAAAGTAGTTTTTGATACTTACTTTAAAGAAGTTGAAAGATATGGTGGAGAAGAACTTATAGAACTAGCAGAAGATGTTTTTTATAAAGATAGTTTACTAATTCTAAATTTAATTAACTTGCTTAGAGTAGGAAAATTAGATATGGATATAGTTCATATAGCTATGGTTAACATTGTTAATATATTAGAAGGCTTAGGGCTAGATTATGAATTACAAAAGCAAGTATTTGAAAATAGATTTGATCAAAGTAAGTATAGAGATATATTTAAAAAAGATAGAAAAAAATTTATGTCTTTAATTAATTCACAAAATAACTGGGAAAGCTTAAGAAAAATAGAAAATGGAGAAACTTTATATAATTTATTTGAAATAAATAGAGAAGCATTAGAAAATTTTAAAACAAAATTAGAAGAGTTAGACAGTAAAAAACAACTTTGGAACTCAAAGGATAGTATTTTATTTAGTTTAACACATATGCACTGTAATAGACTTATAGGAAACAATATGATAGAAGAAGAAATCATGCATCTTATAAGACATTCGTTACATGCAATAGAATATTTAAGAAAGAAAAATAGTGGAGATTAGAAATAATGGATAATGAATATGAAAAAATTTCGATAAAAGAAATATTTTCTTCTTTCAAGTGTTGGCCTCAAGTTTTTAAGTTTATAAAAAGTATAGACAATAAATATTTAGTTATAATATTTTTTTTAAGTATAGTGCAAGGATTTTTACCTAGTATTACTATAGTTGCTACTCAAAATTTAATTAATGAAATTCAGTTTAAAATGACTCAAAAACAGAAGGGTTTAGTAGCTACATTTTTATTCTTTATTGGTATAAATTTTTTAGCATCTATAATTGGACAAGTAAAAGGATACTTAGAGTCTGTATTTAGGTTAAAGCTTTCTTATAAAACTAGTGTAATAGTTTTAGAAAAATCAACTACTTTAGAACTTGAACATTTTGAAAATTCAGATATATATGACATGATAAGGAGAGCACAAGGGGAAAATGGTGATAGACTTTATGAAGTATTTTCTAAAATGTTAGAGTTGCTTGCTCAAATTATAACACTAGTTTCAACAGCAGCACTTTTAATAATGTGGAAATGGTGGATTGTAATAATAATATTAATAGTTCCTATATTATCGTCTATATACTCAATTAAAATAGGAAATTTGCAATACAAGATTCAAAAAGAAAGAGCTCAAGATTCCAGAAAATCATGGTATTTGACCTATTTATTGACTAATGACATTTCATTTAAGGAAATAAAATTATATAGTTTATCATCTTATTTTTTAGATAAATTTAAATTTATAAATAAAATATTTATAAAACAAGATAAAAATATATTAAATAGAAGAACAAAAATGAATTTTATATTTGAAGTATTAGATCAAGTTATTGGGGCGTTCGTTATGTTTCTAATAATAAGAGCAGGATACGTAGGAGAGATTCTTATAGGAAATGTAATTGCTTATATAAGGTGTATATCTAATGTTCAAAGCAATACATCAGCACTATTATGGAGCTTAGTAAGTTTATATCAAAATAATCTTTATATAAATATGTTTTTTGAATTTATAAATTTAGAGGTTAAACATAAGAAAATTTATGAAGGAAGAAAAATTGAAAAAATAGAGAATATAGAGCTTATAAATGTAAGTTACAAGTATGAAAAAAGAAGTAGTTATGCTATAAAAAATATAAATTTGAAATTAGATAAAGATAGCAAAATAGCTTTAGTCGGTCATAATGGTTCAGGAAAAACAACATTAATTAAAATAATATGTGGTTTTTATGATAATTATGAAGGTGATATTTTAATTAATGGTATAAATTTAAAAGAACTAGACTTAGAAAGCTATAGAAGAAAAATGGGAATAGTATTTCAAGATTATAGTAGGTATGAATTATCATTAAGAGAAAATATAGCATCTGGAGATATAGAGAAAATAAATGAGGATTTAAAAATAGTGAATGCTATAGAAAATTCAGATGGCAGTGATATCTTAGAAAATGTATCAGAAGGATTAGATAGCCAATTAGGAGTATGGTTTGATGATGGTGTTCAACTTTCAGGAGGACAATGGCAAAAACTTGCACTAAGTAGAGCTTTTTTTAGGGATTCGGATATCTATATATTGGACGAGCCTAGTTCAGCGTTAGATCCTATATCTGAATACAATATGCTTTGTAAATGTTGTGAGCTTATAAAAGATAAGATGGGAATATTTATAACTCACAGGCTTTTTAGTATTAAAAGAATGGCAGCAGAAATAGTAGTATTAAAAAATGGAGAAATAGTAGAAAATGGAACTCATGAAAAGCTTATGAATAAAGATGGATATTATGCTTACTTATATAACATGCAAAATTTAGATGAAAGCATTTCAAACTTATAAATGATATCTAAAAAAGATATAAAATATTTTTATGAAAGGAGGTGAGGTAATGCCAAATTACAAAGATTTTGATTTAGATTTGACAAATAAGAAAGTTATAACTAATGAGATTAAGGACAAAACAATACAAGCTAATATAGCTAGGACATATGGACCAGTAAAGAGTTGTCAATATATATGTAGACTTTCAGAGAATATTGAAGATTGTCAATAGAATTGTAAGTTGAAATTTATACTAAAACAGAAAAAATAAATCTGGGAATTTATATTATCCAAAGCATAATAAGAGAGAAAGAAACTGTAGTATATTTTTATAAATAAAAAGCAAAATTAGTACAGTTCCTTTCTCAGTATGCATTTGTAATTTTATATAAAATAAATTTAGTTATGTATGATTACAAATACATATTGAATTTATAAATAAATTTATAATAACTAAAAGTGCTATTTAGGAGATGATAAAAATGGAAATATGTGAATCTAAGAAAAAAGAAATATTAAAATGTTTTGATAAATTTATAAATGTATGTAAAAGTCCTGAAGAATTTCAGAAACGAGTAAAGTTAGTTTTTAAAGCAAGAAATGATGAGATGTTTTTAGAATATGTTGGACCGCTTTTAATCTTAGGTGAGTTTTATGAAATACTTCCTAAAAATGAAAATTGGGATGATATTATATATGAATATATGATGAGGATAAAAGATGGTGTGGAAAAGTATTTACCTAATATATCAATATCACTATTTAATGGGCTAAGTGACATTGGATATAGCATCTATAGTGTATACAAGAAAACAGGATATTATGGCAAATTTTTAAATACATTAAATAGTTATATAGTAGAAGAATTAAATAATTTATTAGATATAGCTGAGAATAATGTAGGAAATATGTATTCAACAGACTATGATACTATTTATGGTTTTGCAGGAATTGGTGGATATCTTTTAATGTTTAAAGAAGATGAAAATATTCTAAATGCTTTAAAAAGAATTATAAAATTATTTGTAAATATGACTATGAATATAGAAGTCAAAGGTTATAAGGTACCAGGATGGTATATTCCAGCAGAAAAATTATTTGATGATAAAAGTAAAGAGCAATATAAAAATGGCAATTTTAATGAGGCGTTATCTCATGGAATATGTGGTCCATTAGTATTTATGTCATTATCATTAAATGAAGGAATAGAGATTGAAGGACAAAAAGAAGCTATTAAAAATATTATAGATGAATTATTAAGGTTTAGCCATAAAGATGAATTTGAAAATATATATTGGACTGGAATAATAAGCTTTGATGATTATATAACAGGTGAAGAAAATGAAATTAATACAAATAGACAAAGTTGGTGTTATGGAACAATCGGCATTGCTAGATCACTTTATATAGCAGGAAATGCAATTAAAAATCAGGATATTTTAAAGTTTTCAAATGAAATTTTAGAAGGAATATCAGAAATGAACATAGATTCATGGATGCTACAATGTTCACATATTTGTCATGGATATGGTGGAGCATTAGCTATAATGGAGGCTATGAATAAGGATAATAAAAATAAAAAATATGAAAGTTGCATTGAAAAGTTAACTGATATCATTATAGATTCCTTTGATAATAATTCATTATTTGGTTTTTATAATTACACTATAGAAAGAGATAAACCTTTTAATGAAGAAAATCTACAATTAACTTATCAAGATGATCATACTTTTCTTGAAGGTTCATTAGGTACGGTCTTAGCATTAATGACATATTTAGAACCTAATAGAGATTATTGGATGAGACATATAATGATTAAATAGTTTATAAAAATAATTAAGATAAAAATTAATTCAAATTTTGCTTTGATACTCAAAATTATAAATATTGTTTGAATTTTATAAGTTAATAAGAATAAAGAGAAAAATTAGTTAGTATAATCTACTAGAAGGGAGGAGATACAATGCCTAAATATAACGATTTTAACTTAGATATTCAAGCAGATAATAAAAATTGTCATACTACAAAATTAACTATTGAAGTGAAACACAAAGAAAATAAAGGTGGTAATATGGCAACATGGAGCACTCACTGCTATTAAAAAATAATTAAATTATTTAATTGCAATTCTATGTAAATTTTAAAATGACTTTGAAATTATTTATCATAAAAGTTAAATGTTATAACTAATTTGATTTACTCAAAATGTAGCTATTAAACATGAGAAATAAACCTAATTATTAAATTTATTTCACGATACTTTTAAACCAAGTAATGTATAAAGTCATGACAATATTTATGTAGAGTTGCAATTTTTTATTATATTATAAAATCCATGAAAGGAGGTGAAACAATGCCAAATTACAAGGATTTCGATTTAGATATACAAAATAATAAAGGAAGTTCAAAAACTTCTTTAGGTAAAGAGTTATCAAATACAGGAAATTATTATGATCCATTAAGTGAATGTCGTTGTAAGCCTAAAACTTACATAAAGAGATTAAAAACTTGCAATGTAAAGGAATGTATGTATTAATTTAAAATTTAATTTTAATAAAGGGGGATAACGTAAATGCCAAATTATAAAGATTTCGATTTAGACTTAAGAAACAATACAGTTAAAGGTAATAATTCCAAAAATGAAAATATACAAGGAAAGAAAAAAACAGATGGATGTTACACATATGGAAATAGAAGCTGTCCAAACACTATGTGTGCATATTAAAAATAAAAAAATCATAAATAAAAAAATATAGATATTTAATTATAACCTTATAGATCATTTAAAGTTGACTTTAAAAATGACTGATATAAAAATTAAATTAGAATAATGTTATTCAAAGAAATTGTTTTTCAACTGATAAAGAAATTAATTTAATTTTGAGTTTTGAATTCTAGGATATATCAATGGTCAATTTAAATAGTTATATAGGGTTATAATTTTAAAAATATAAAATTTAAGGAGTGAATTAAATGCCAAATTATAAGGATTTTGATTTAGATATACAAAATAGTAAGTTAGGTGTAGATAATAGTAGAAAAGTATTACCACCAACATTTAGTTATGAATATGACAAATTAAGTGAATGCCGCTGTAGACCTAAAACACGAAGTTGTGCAACTTACTGTAATGGAAGCTGTAATCAGCATACTGATTGTGCATTATAAGTTGTTTAAAGTTAGAAGGAGTGAATTGAATGCCAAATTATAAAGATTTTGATTTAGACATAAGGAATTCTAAAAATGGAATAAATATGTATGGACCATCAGCAGTTATTGTTCCTGCAACAGATGGTGGTGGTAAAAAAACTGCTAATGGAAGTGTTTGTAATCCTAATAGTTGTCAAACTCGTTGTATAAAACCAGCAGATTAAATTTGAATATAAAAATAAATAAATACAAAAAGGAGTGAAGATAAATGCCGAATTATAAAGATTTTGATTTAGATATAAGAAATGTTAGATTTCAAGGTAGAATAGATGATAGACCAGGAAGGACAAGCATAGAGGTAAAGGAACAAAGTATATGTATAGCTTGCAAACCTAAAACTGGAGGAAGTGGAAGTGGCGGTGGATCTAAAACACATGAAGATTCAGCGTGGTAGTTGGTTAATACAGTTATTTTAAAAGACAATAGTAATTTTGAATATAGAATAGAAAAAATAAAGAAATAGAAGGAGTAGAATATAAATGCCAAATTATAAAGAATTTGACTTAGATATAAGAAATGAAAAAAACAATTTAAAAACAATGAATAGCAAGAAAAAAAGTCAAGGTGGATCTTGTGGATTTGAATGTCGTAAAACTTATGAAGATGGAAGTTGTGTTCATGATGTATGTATGACTACTGGACTTTAAAATAATATAATTAATCAGTTATTGATGATATTAGGTTAAACACTGATTATAAATTAGAAGTGTAAATAATAAATAGATATATAAATTTATTGAATAATCTATATTAGTAATATAGATAAGGTCTGATAATATAAGAGGAGGTATTTAGATGCCAAATTATAAGGATTTCGATTTAGATATACAAAATAATAAGTCAAGTGTAAACAGTATTAAAACAACAACATTGCCACCAACATTTAGTTATGACTATGATCAATATAGTGAGTGCCGTTGCAAGCCTAAAACTCATGAAGATGGAAGTTGTGGCAATAGCTGTTTTACATCAGCTAAGTGTGATTGGGCATAAGACATTGATTAGAGTATTAAGAAAACAGTAGTTAATTAAGTAGAGTTTTAGATTAATATAAAAACTAAAATAGAAAGTTCTCCTATAAAACAAGATTTTATAGGAGAATTTTTTCTTGTTATATAATAATTTAAATTTAGTTATTTAAATTGATATAAATGAATGTAAAATCTAGAGCATATGTGATTAAATAGATAATGTAAAATAGCAAATTAGGAACAATGTAACCTTAATTTTATTGTTAAAATATAATTACCACGTGGGGATAGGTTGGTGATGATATGAATTATAATACAGTTGTATTAGAGAGTATTGAATATATTGAAAAAAATATAAAGTTTGATTTAACGCCAGATATGATAGCTAGAAAATGTGGATATTCAACATTTCATTTTTGCAGAATTTTTAATATTCACAAGGGAATCACATTAATGGAGTATGTTAAAAAAAGAAGACTTTCACTAGCAGCAATAGATTTATTTAGTGGAAAAAGAATAATTGATATTGCTATGGATTATGGATTTGACACACATAATGGATTTTCAAAAGCATTTAAGAAAGAGTATGGCTTTACGCCTACTCAATATTTAAAACGTATGAATGGATATTTTAAAGAAGAATCAACTATAAAAATTGGAGGTTATATTATGAATCCTATTATTTTAAAAAAGGCTGCATTTAAGGTGGTTGGATATGGAATAAAAACTAATGTTACTAATGGAAATTATACTAAAGATGTGGCATCATTTTGGGATAATTATGATGGAGAAAATTTAGAAAGCAAAATGTATAAAATTTTGAATCCACCTAAACATGGAGAAGTAGGATTGTGCATTCCATCAAATAAGGAAAATGGGGATGCAACCTATCTTTTAGGTGTCATTGTTGAAAATTTTAAAAATGTTACAGATGATATGATAACAGTAGAAGTACCAGAAGCAACTTATGCTGTATTTACAACTCCACCAGTAGACACAAGTGATGATTTGGAGCAAGAAAATTTTGCTGAAATTATAAAACAAACTTGGAAATATATATTTGAAGAGTGGTTTAAAGATAGCGGATATGAGCTTGATGAAAGTAAAATGGATTTTGAGTTTTATGATGAAAGATGTCATGGAAGAAAGGACACTGTAATGGAAATATATGTGCCTGTGATAAAAAAATAAAATAATATATTTAAAAAAGCACTTTAAAAGTGCTTTTTTTATCTTACAACATTAGAAAATGAAGTGTATAATTAAGATATTTAAAATTAGAATGTAGCAATTAAAGAAAATTCATATAAAGGATGTAAAATTTAAAGATAAAAATGTTTAATCTAAAACGAGGAGAAAGAAAAATATGATAAATAGACAATTCAATCAATTTCCAGTATTGGATAGTGAAAGATTAACTTTAAGAAAAATAGAATTTGAAGATGAAATTCAGTTATATAAATTATTAAGTGATGAAGATGTAGCAAGATTTGATTATTTTTATCCTGTTAAATCCCATGAACAAGTAATTAAATTTATTGAAAGATATAATGAAGAGTTATATGAAAATGAAGAAATTACATGGGGAATAATATTAAAAGAAAATAATAAGTTAATTGGTATATGTTGTTTAGGGGATTTTGAAGAAGGTGCTAGAAGAAGTGAAGTTGGATACAGTATCATTCAAGATTATTGGGGAAATGGTTATGCAACTGAAGCTGTTAAAACATTAATTAAATTTGGATTTAACTACATGAATTTAAATAGAATTGAGGCAATTATAACACCAGGAAATGATGCTTCAGTTAGAGTATTAGAAAAATTAAACTTCACAAAAGAAGGATTAGTAAGAGAAAGAGACTTAATAAAAGGGAAGTTAGAAGATGGAATAATAATGTCTATATTAAAAAGAGAATATTTATAAAATATAGGTATAGTAAGTAAAAAACTCATGGGGAAGGGGATTTTATGTTAAATAATAATAAAATAGAAAGCTTTGAAAACAATATATTATATAAAGGTCATTTAGAAAACGAAAAGTACAACAAAACAACTATTTTTGATAGAATGAAATATTACAGAACTTCAGCACTAAGTATAGCTTTTATTAAAGATTATAAATTAGAATTTTCAAAAGCATATGGTACTAAAAAAAGAAATAGTGATGAGAAAATAGATGAAAATACTTTATTTCAAGCAGCATCTATAAGTAAGGCAGTTTTTTCAGTTGCAGTTATGAGGTTAGTTGAAAGAAAAGTTTTAAGTTTAGATGAAGATGTAAATAATTACTTAACTTCATGGAAAGTACCTAAAAATGGTAATTGGCAACCTAAGATAACATTAAGACAAATTTTAACTCACACAGCTGGAACAACAGTACAAGGATTTGAAGGATATAATTTAAATGATGAAATCCCAACAACTATACAAGTATTAAATGGAGAATATCCAGCAAATTCAGAAGCTGTAATAGTAGATACTATACCAGGATTAAGTCATAGATATTCAGGAGGAGGATTCACTATTGCACAACAAGTGTTAGTAGATGTTTTAAAAAAGCCTTTTCCAATTATTATGAAACAATTAGTTTTAGATGATTTGAATATGAATAATAGTACTTATGAACAACCAATATCTGTAGACTATATAAATAATATATCATGTGGTTATGGATATACTGGTGAGGAAGTTGAAGGTATGTATTATGTATATCCTGAAATGGCAGCAGCAGGACTTTGGACAACACCTTCTGATTTATGTAAATTAGGGTTAGAAATACAAAATATTTTAAATGGCAAGAAAGATGGCATATTAAAACTTGAATCAGTAAATGAAATGTTAAGAAAACATTGTGATATAGAGGGGAAAATAGTTAGAGGAATTGGATTTGCTTTAGTTGAAGATGAAAATAGAAAAAATTCAAAATTTTTACATAGTGGAGAAAACTATGGATTTGAAAGTGAATTTGTGTTTTATAATGAAGGTGGAAATGGCTTTGTGATTATGATTAATTCAAATCAGGAAAAATTATTACAAGAAGTATCAGAAACACTAGAAAAAGTATATGAACTGGAAGGTAGTAGCAAAGAGCAAATTGAAATAGAAAATAGAAGTATAGATAATTATAGTGGTCAATACATCAATAAACAAAAAACTAAAATATATGTAAAAGATGAATTAGAAAAACTATATATTCAGGTTGAAAATCAAGAAGCCATAGAGTTTAAAAGAAAAACTAAAAATACTTTTATATCAGAAGAAGTTAATACGAAAGTAGAACTTAACATTGATAAAGGTGGAGAAAAATATATAATTTTACAGCAAAACGAAGAAGAAAATAAATATGAAAAGATAGATTAAAAAGTTTATTAATATTTTAAATTTTTAAAATACATTGACAAATAAATTTTAATCTGTATTATAATATATAAATGCAATGAAAAGGAAAGTAATTTTAAGAATACTTTTACAGAGAGCTTTTAGTGGTGAGAAGAAGCAAAGGATATTAAAATGAAAATGGCCTTGGAGCGGTGCACCGAAATTTTTTATGAATTAAGGCTGCAACGGGTTCACCCGTTATAGTGATAGAGTATAATCATTAATATAATTAATGACGTACTTGAGAAGGTGTATACTGTGAAGTATACATAAAATAGGATGGTAACACGAAGGTTAACTCTCGTTCCTAAGATTAATTTCTTAGGTCGGGAGTTTTTTTATTTGCAAAATTAAAGGAGGAATAAATATGAATATTTTTATTGGAGGAGCATGGCCTTATGCTAATGGATCGCTACACATAGGTCATATAGCAGCATTATTACCAGGAGATGTGATTGCACGCTATTATAGATTAAAGAAAGATAATGTTTTATATGTTTCAGGTAGTGATTGTCATGGAACACCTATATCTATTAGAGCTAAGAAAGAGGGAGTAGAAGCTAAAGATATTGCAAATAAATATCATAGTGAGTTTAAAAAGTGCTTTGAAAAACTAAATTTTTCTTATGATTATTACACAAGAACAGACGATGAATTTCATAAAACTGAAGTACAAAAAATAATTAATTTATTGTATGAAAAAGGATTAATTTATGAAAAGGAAGTTGAGCAAATTTATTGTGAGAATTGTAAAGAATTTTTGCCAGACAGATATGTAGAAGGAAAATGTCCAAAGTGTAGTTCTATAGCAAGAGGGGATCAGTGTGATAATTGTGGAGCATTATTAGAACCACTTGAATTATCAGAAAGAAAATGTAAACTTTGTGGAGAACAACCAACAATAAGGAAAAATAAACAGTTATATTTTGCATTATCAAAGTTTGAAAATATTATAAGAAATAACATGGAGAAATCAAAAGAGTATTGGAAAGTTAATAGTGTAAACAATACAGAAAGATATTTAAAAGAAGGATTATGTGATAGGGCAATATCAAGAGACTTATCATTAGGAGTGGATATTCCAATTAAAGGATTTGAAAACAAGAAGGTGTATGTTTGGATAGATGCTGTTTTAGGATACTTAACTGCTAGCAAGAAATGGTCTATAGAAAATAATAAACAATATAAAGAGTTTTGGAATGAAAAGACCATTTCATATTATATTCATGGAAAAGATAATATACCATTTCATACTATAATATTGCCAGCATTAATAAGTGGAATTGGATATAGAAAATTACCAGAGAGAATAATATCTAGTGAATATGTCACTTTAGAAGGTAAAAAAATATCTACAAGTAATAATTATGCAGTATGGATAACAGATATAGTAGAAAAATATAATAGTGATTCCTTAAGATACTTCTTTATAATAAATGGCCCAGAAAAAAGAGATACAGATTTTTCATGGAGAGAATACGTTAATAGTAATAATGGAGAGTTACTAGGTGCTTATGGAAATTTAGTAAATAGAACATTGGTGTTTATAAAAAAATACTTTGATAATATTGTACCAAATGGAACTATAGATGAAAATATAAAAGGTAATATTAAAGATTTATATGAGAATATTGGAAAAAATATTGAGTTTGGAAACTTAAAAAATGCACTTGAAGATATATTTAATTTTATAAGAAATATGAATAAATATTTTGATGAAAATCAGCCATGGAAAACTATACAATTAGATATAAATAAATGTAAGAATACCATATATAATTTGATATATACAATAGTTAATTTAGCTAATTTATTGATACCATTTTTACCAAAATCATCATATAAAATTATGAATTGGTTAGGAATAGAGAATAATACTTGGAATAGTATTGAAATTCAAAATGGTATTTTAATAGGAGATTTTGAAATATTGTTTGAAAGACTCGATAAAAAAGTAATAGATGATGAGAAAAATAAATTATTTAAATAAAAATATAAAGGAGCAATACATTAAAATTTGCTCCTTTTAATAGTTTAAATTTAATATGCTCTACCAGTTACTTCATAAACATCTACTTTTATATAATCTAATTTATTTATAGCACATTCATCAAAGTAACAATTGTTAGTGCCATATTTTTCTTTGAATTTATTTAATATATAAGTTTTTTCAGAAGAGTTTTTGATAATGGTAGCATTACCGTTGGCAACAATAGAGTTATAAACTTCGTTACAACATTTCTTATAGCATTTATTTATAGAAACACATACAATTCCTGTATCTTTCATGTTATCCATTTTTTCACCATTATTTCCACTTATAAAATAGAAAGTTAATTTACTATTTTTATAATCAAATGCATACCACATTGGAACAATTTCAAGGTTATTTAAGCTCATTGTACCTAAATTACAAATCTTTTGAGATTTTAAAACACATAAAATTTTACTCATTGAAAGGGGTGTGTACTTACATATGTCCATATTACAATACTCTCCCACACAAAAAATTTAACCTAATATTTATTAAGTTATACTTTATTTTATGAAAAATGAAATATAATGTTTCTATTTGAATATTTTAAAACTTTATTTTTTCTTTATATTTTAAGCATTATTTCTAGAGATTTGGAATTTAAAATTGTAAATATAGGGTTTCAAATTGAAAAATGAAATTGTTCGTATTCTAATTGAGAAAGATTAATTCAAAGTATAGTACAAAAATTAGCAATGAAGGATAAAACTGAAGTCTCAGTTTATTTGAATCAATTTTTATGATGATTTGCTAAGTAAATTAATTGAAAATAATATAAAAACGTAGTTTTTAGGTATTTCCATTTATAAATATTAAGAACAAAGTGAATAATATTAACCATCATTGTTAATAGTTAACTGTTAATTGGTTCCAAACATGATAATAGAATAAACTGTAAGATTAATAGTATTTTTTGATAAAGATATTATTTTAAATTTCGAATTTGGAACCCTATATAATTTAAATTAGGATGTGAAGAAATGATAAGTGTAAAAAATTTATGTAAAGATTTTTATTTTGAAGATAAAAGTCAAAGTGTATTAAAAAATGTTAGTTTAGAAGTTGGCGGTAATGATTTTATAACTATTATGGGTCCATCTGGTGGAGGAAAGTCAACATTATTACAAATACTTGGCTTACTTACAAAGCCAAGTAGTGGAGAGTTTTATTATGATGATAATGAAATTAATTTTAAAAATGAGAAATTATTAAATTTATATAGAAGAAATAATATAGGTTTAATTTTTCAAAATCATAATCTAATATCTTGTTTGTCACCAGTTGAAAATTTAATAATAGCTATGAATACAAAAGAAAGTTATAAGGAAAAAAGTATAAAAGCAAAAGAATTACTAGATAAAGTAGGGCTTTCAAAGAAATATAATGCAAATATTTCATCATTATCTGGTGGAGAAGCACAAAGGGTTTCTATAGTTAGAGCATTAGTTAATAGTCCAAAGGTAATATTATGTGATGAGCCAACAGGAGCATTAGATTCAACTAATAGTAAAAAAATAATGGATTTATTAATAAATATAAAAAATGAGACAAAGTGTACACTTATTATAGTTACTCATGATGAAGAAATTGGAAGGCTAGGAGAAAGAAGAATTTATTTGAAAGATGGTGAGATATGTGAAGTGGATAGAAATATTTAAATTATATAATACAAAGAAAATCAAGAAGGAAAAAGTACTTTACATATTTACTATAATATCAATTTTAATAGCTGTAAGCATTTCTCTTATTATACCTCAAGTTAATTTAGAAAATGAAAAGTATATAGAAAGCAATATAGAAATTATAAATGGTGGAGATTTAAATATAAGTGTTGGTGAAAATCCACAAAAAGAGTTTGATAAAAAATTAATAGAATTAAAAAATGAAGGAATAAAAGTAGAAACATCAAATATTATAAACTGTTATTACAAAAAGGATTCTAATAAAATAATAGGAAATGTTGTAATTGGAGATTATTCATTGAATGATGATGAAATAATACTTCAAAGAACTTTAGCTAAAGTTTTAAATGTAAAAGTTGGTGATTCTGTTAAATTTGATACTCAAGGTAATGGTGTTTTTGAATATAAAGTAAAAAATATTGAGGAAGTTTCTAGTGGTGTAGATAGGGATACAGAATTACTTGGATATGGTAAGGTTCAAAGTAATAGTAATTTAGATAAAATATTAGGGAAAAAAATTATCAATATAAATGGCAAAGATGGTGAAAAATTAAAAAGTGATTTATTAGAAATAGATGATTCTAATATTTATACAACAATACAAGATAAAAGGAATGAAATGAAAAGTGAAATATCGGTGCAAAAAACTACACTGGGAATTTTAAGTACCGTTAGTTATATATTTTCCAGCTTAACTATAATAAGTTTTGTTGTAATGATTATTTTAAAAAGAAAAAAAGATATTGCAATTTTAAAATTAATATCGATAGATACAAAAGATATAAAAAAATCATTGTTATTAGAAATGTTATTTTTAATATTAGTGCCAATTATAATAAGTGCATTTTTAAGTTATTATGGTTCAAATTTAATACTAAGATGGTGTGGAGTAATTGTAAGTGGTATTAATATAGAAAGAATTAATTTAATATTAAAAGATATGTTTTTTAATATTGTAGTGTTTTTCGTATTGGTCAATATAGCAATGAATATTTTAAAAGGTATAAGTTCAATGTGTGTATTAAGAGCAGATGAAAAATATATTAAAAAGCAAAGTAAGAAAATAGGAATAACTACTATAATCACTATTCCATTACTTTTAGTTGTATATTCAATTTATTTTAATAGTGTAGAAAATTTAGGTAGTAGCATTTTGGTTGTTTTAGTTATATTAATTTTTTTAGGCATAATATCTTTAATGATAAAAATATTATCTAGGATTAAGTTTAGAAATTCTATTATAATGTATAGTGTAAAATCTATAAAAAACAGATTCTTTTCATTTGTACTTATAGTTATGAGCTTAACTCTTACATTATGCGTTATATTAATAGGTTTTAATTTAGAAGACTCTATTAAATGTAACTTTCAGTCTTCATTAGAAGAAAGTTTACCTTATGATTATTATATAGAAAGTAAAGATTATGATAATATAGAAAAAATTTTAAAAGATTATAATATAAATGGGTATATTAAAGCTTCAAGTATAAGTGGAAAAGTCAGAAATAACAATTTTAATAGTATGTATAAAAATTTGTATATAAGTGAGATTAATAAGAATGATTACAAATTAAAATATAACATAATTATGGGTGATAATCTTTTTGAAGGTGAAGAGGGAGTAATAATTTCAGATGAGATGCGAGAGCGAAATATGCTTGATATTGGTGATGTTTTGGAAATAGAAACAAGCAAAGGCATCATAAAAGAAAAGATAAAAGGTGTATATAAAAGTGGTGGAATAAATACATCTTCAATATTAAAGGAAAATGTAGAATTTGGAGATGAAGTAAATTACTTAGTTAAGTCTAAAAGTGATGATTTTATAGAAAAATTAAATAATAGCATTGTATTAAGTATCAATGATGTAGGTGAAAAATTTGCAATGGATATGGGAAGATTTCTAAGGATGTTTAGAATTTTATCAGTAATATGTATCTTTGGAACTGTACTATTTAATATTAATATGGTATGTATGAATTGTAATAAAGATGAAAAAAATGAAGAGATGTTAATAACATTAGGTTTTGGAAAATTATCTATAATAAAAGTACAAGCTATAAAAATCTTACTTTTGATTTGTTTCAGCTCAACATTATCAATAGGAATTTATAGTATTGGTATTAATATGTTTTTTAAGTTATTAATTAATAGTAGTGGAAAAGTAAGTTTAAATATAATAGTCTTAAATATTATTGTTTCTATAATCATAGCATTCATATCTTTTATTTTACCAATAAGAAAAATAGTAAAAAAGAAAGAACTCACTTTGCTTAGAGAAGAATACTAAGATTATAATAATGTATATAAACTATAGAGTTATAAAGTTAAATTATTCATGTTTCAAGTGATAATTCTAATTAAAAGTGAATATTAAAATTGAGTTTCTAATTAGTTGAAAACATAGTTTTTAGGTATTTCTATTTTTAGATATTAGGAATGAAGTGAGTAATATCAACCATCACTTTTAACTTTTCACTCTTACTTCTTACTTGGTCCAAAATATAAAAATAGGGATAAACGCTAATGTTAATAGTATAATTTGATAAAGATATTATTTTAAATTTGAACTTAGAACCATATGTAGGAGGTTTAAAAAAATTGAAAAAGAAGTTTTTGATAATTGAAGATGATATAGATATAGCACTTATGATAAAAGAATATTTAAAGAATGAAGATTATGAAGTATTTATAGGAAATGATGGTGAAGAAGGCATAACTATTTTTAAAGAAAATGATATAAATCTTATTATGTTAGACGTAATGATGCCTAAGATGGATGGTTATGAAGTTTTATCAAAGATTAGAGAATTTTCAAATGTGCCTGTAATTATGTTAACAGCTAAAGGGCATCAAATGGATAAAGTTATTGGGTTTAAAAAAGGATGTGATGATTATATAGTTAAGCCTTTCGATTTAGTAGAATTAAATTTAAGAATTAAAGCTATTTTAAGAAGAAGTGAAGTTATATTAGCTGAAGATAGTTCAATAATAAAATATAAAGATATAATTATAAAAAAATATGAGTATAAAGTTTTGAAGGATAAAAGTGAATTAAAGTTAACAAAGAAAGAGTTTGATATTTTAGTTTTACTTATGGAAAACCAAGGAAGAGTTTATACTTCAGAAGTTATATATAATTTAGTTTGGAATGAAAAATATTTAGAAAATGATAAATCTGTGATTACTCATATTAGAAATTTAAGGGAAAAATTAAATGACACAGTAAAAGACTCTAAGTATATTAAAACTATATGGGGAGTGGGGTATAAAGTTGAAAAAATTATTTAATTTAAAAGGAGAAATAGTTGTACGAATAATTATTTCAATTATATTAGGTTTCATTTTTTCAGCTTTATTGTCTAACCTCTACAAAAATATATTTTATACTGAAGATAAATTAATAAGTTTAGCAAATGAAAGAAACACAAATGAATTAAATATGATAAAAAATCAATTGCACATAGAAGATGGCAATGAAGAGGTAGTTTGTGAAAATATAAAAAGATTAGAGAAAATGACACCAGAGAGCTCCTTTATAAATAGAATATTTATTGTTGACAATCAAGGAGTAGTAAAAAAATCTAACGGAAAATTTAAAATAGATAAGTTTAATTTAGATAAAGGTGAGGGCACATATTTAGTAGTTAATGAGTATAAGTTTATAGCAACTAATGTAATAAAATTAAATAAAGATAGATATATAGTGTATTTAAATGAAAATAACATATATGATGATAAGTTAATGTTTGGACTTTTAATTGTAATATCCTTTATGATATTTTTAATTTTTATTAATGGAAGAATTAAATATATAAACAATATAAGTAAAGATGTTAGAAAAATAGCAACTGGGAATTTATCTAATAGAGTAAATTTAAAGTATAATAATGAACTGACTTCTTTGGCAAAAGATATTAATTATATGGCAAAAGAATTAGAAAATAAGGATTTGACTGAAAAAGAGTTTATAACTAATATTTCACATGATTTAAGGACACCATTAACTACAATTTTAGGCTATTCTAAAATGCTTGAACAAAGGGTTTACTCAAATGAAGAGGAATTAGAAAGATATGTTTCAATAATTAATAAAAAGGGAATTTATTTAAAGAATATGTTAGATGATTTTTTTGATTATACTAAACTATGTTCTAAAGATATGGAGTTAGAACAAGTCAAAATAAATCTAAATGAGATGATTATGCAATTATTAGATGGAGAGGAACTATATTTTAAAGAAAAACATTTAAATCTAAATGTTGCTTTAGAAAATGATGCTATATATACCTATGGAAATTCAATTCTTATAGCACGAGCAATTGATAATTTAATAAGTAATGCACTAAAATATTCAAAAGAAAATACTGAAGTAGAAATAAAACTGCAAAGAAATACAGTAAATAAAAAGGAATATGGAGTTTTTTCTATAAACAATGTATCAAAAACTAAAATGTCAAAAGATGAAATTAATGATTTATTTAAGAGATTATATAAAATGGATAAATCGAGAAAAGATGAAGGTAGTGGATTAGGACTTGCCATAACTAATGAAATAGTAAAAGTACACAATGGATTTATACATACAAAATCTAATGAAAATAAAATAGAGTTTTCAATAGGTTTTGTTTTAGAAAGTTAACGTTATTATTCAATTTATAGAACTGCTAAGGTTTGTATAAAAAAACTTAGATGTTCTATAAATTGGATATTTTTTTATTTTTTATAAATTCATATAGCATAATAATAAATTCTAATACAAATACTTATTATATGTAATTTGAAAATTAGAAGGTAGGAGATTTTTATATGCTAGAGTTAAAAAATATTTATAAAAGTTATATAACTGGAGATTTTAAGCAAATCGCTCTTAATGGAATAAATTTAAAGTTTAGACAAAAGGAGTTTGTAGCAATTTTAGGACCAAGTGGTTCAGGAAAAACTACATGTTTAAATATAGTAGGCGGTCTTGACAATTATGATGATGGAGATTTGATTATAAACGGTAAGTCAACTAAGAATTTTAAAAATTCTGACTGGGATGCCTATAGAAATAATAGTGTAGGATTTATCTTTCAAAGTTATAATTTAATTTCTCATCTTAGTATTATGGAAAATGTTGAAATGGGAATGACTTTGAGTGGAATTTCTAATGAAGAAAAGCATAAAAAGGCAACTGAAGTGTTAGGAAAAGTGGGATTAAAAGAACATATACATAAAAAACCTAATCAGTTATCTGGTGGACAAATGCAAAGAGTAGCAATAGCTAGGGCGCTTTCAAATGACCCAGATATAATACTTGCAGATGAGCCAACAGGTGCATTAGACACAAAAACAAGTATTCAAATTATGGATATAATCAAAGAAATTGCAAAAGAAAAGCTAGTAATTATGGTTACTCATAATCCAGAACTTGCTAAAGATTATGCAGATAGAATAGTTGAATTTAAGGATGGTAATGTTATATCCGATAGCAATGAAGCAAGTGAAAGTGCTATAAATGAAGATTACAAATTAAAAAAGACAAGTATGAGTTTTATAACAGCATTAAAACTCTCAGGAAGAAATATAGCAACTAAAAAATGGAGAACAGCACTTACAGCATTTGCATCTAGTATTGGAATAATAGGTATAGCTTTAGTATTATCATTATCTAATGGATTTAAAAAACAAATATCAGAATTTGAAAGTAATACATTGTCAGGTTTTCCAATAATGATTACAGAAAGTACTTCAGAAGTTGATGTAGAGTCTATGAAGGAACAAAGAAATGAATTCCTTGGCATTTCTAAAGATGAAGATAGTGTAAAAGAAAAGGTTATATATCCCTATGATCCATTAGAAGGAATTGAGGTACATACTAATATATTTTCAGATCAATATATAAATTATATTGAAAGTATGAGTTCGGATTTGCTTGCTGGAATTTCATATACAAGGCTTGTAAATATGAATATATTAAGATTAGATGGTGATATTTCAAAACCTGTAAATCAATCATTAATAAATTTTTCAGCATATCCAGATACTTTAAACAGCAATGGTGACAGTTATTTAGAAAATAATTATAATTTATTACAAGGTTCATATCCTAAAGAAATTACTGATTTGGTTATGGTTGTGGATAATAAGAACAGAGTAGATTATTCAATTTTAGATGAACTTGGAATAGACTCAAGCAAAGAAAGTATTAGTTTTGATGATGTTATAGGAAAAGAATTTAAAGTAATATTTAATAATGATTATTATAAGAAAGTAGGAGATACGTTTATTATAAACAGTAATCCTAGCAATTTAATAGATTTATATAATAATAAAAATGCTATTACTATAAAAATAGTAGGCGTTATTAGAGCAAATGATAGTAGTAAAATTGATATAATTCCAGTAGGAATAGCTCATTCAGATGAATTATCAATAAAGTTCATAGATAATGCACAAAACTCAGAAATAGTTAAAGAGCAAGAAAAAGTTAATTATAATGTATTAACTGGTGAAAAATTTTTAGAGAATAATTCAGTAAATCCTATGATGAACGTAAATCAAATGATAAGTGGTCAAATTGCATCAGCACCTATAACTAAGGAGTCGGTACTTGCAAGTTTTGGTGCTATAGGTACACCATCATTAATTACTATTTATCCAAAAGATTTTAATGATAAAGATGAAGTGTTAGATTATTTAAATAGCTGGAATAATGGGAAAAGCAAAGAAGATTCAGTTATATATACAGATATGGCTAAAACATTTACAGATTTAATAGGTGGACTTATGAATGCTATAACACTAGTTTTAATTGCCTTTGCAGCTATATCATTAGTTGTTTCTTTAATTATGATAGGCATTATAACTTATATATCTGTACTTGAAAGAACTAAAGAGATAGGAGTTTTAAGAGCTTTAGGCGCTCGTAAAAAAGATATTACTCGTGTTTTCAATGCTGAAACATTTTTAATTGGAACATGCTCTGGAATTTTAGGCATAATTATTGCATACTTATTGACAATTCCTATAAATAATATTATTTACAATATGACTCAGTTAGAATCAGTAGCAAAGCTTAATCCAATGCATGCAATGCTTCTTGTAATTATAAGTGTTTCATTAACTATGTTAGGTGGAATGATTCCGGCCAAAATGGCAGCTAAAAAAGACCCTGTAGAGGCGTTAAGATCAGAATAGGATATTTTAAAAAATTGGGATGGGAGGATATTTTTATGACTAAAGATATTAGAAGAGGATATGCTTTAAATGATGAAAAAGAGTTTTCAGATGAAAGTATTAATAAATTGGTTACTGCTGGAGAAGATTTATTATATCTTTTAAATAGAGATTATAAAATTAAAGGAGCATCTACATTTGTAGGAAATCATTATCTTTTATCTGAAAGACAAAGACTTGCACTTGTAAGAGGTGTTTCAAAAGAAGAAAATATTAGATTAAGAAAATCTAAGGAAATAAAGGGTGATTTATCAGGTAAAATAGTACATATAGATGGGCTTAATACAATAATAACATTAGAAGTAGCATTGTCTAAATCAATAGTTATAAAGTCTATGGATGGAACTATAAGAGATTTAGCAGGACTTAGAGGTACATATTCAGTTATAGATAAAACTTATGTAGCTATTAAATTAATTAAAAATATGCTAGAAAAATATAAAATTAGTAAGGCTATATTTTATTTAGATGCACCAGTTTCAAATTCAGGTAGATTAAAAATGAAAATATTAGAAGAATTATCGTTTGCAAGCTTTGAAGTTGAAGTGGAAAATATAAATGGTGTAGATAAAGTATTAGAGACAAAAGAAAATGTCATATCTAGTGATGCTATTATATTAGATAAATGCAAAAGCTTTTATAATTTAAATGATAAAATTTTAAAGGAGTTAAATATTGAACTTAATGTTATAGATTTTAGTAAATTATATATTTATAGGGTTCCAAGTTCGAATTTAAAATAATAGATTTATCAAATGATACTACTAATCTTATAGTTTATTGCTATATTTATATTTGAAACCAGTTGACAATTGAAAATTGACAATTTTAAACTCATAGGCCCCTATAGAAATGTAGACTCATAATTCAAATGGAATTATACTAGGATTAATGAATGGAGGGGTGCATTATGAGTGGAAATTTTATTAGAAAATATACTGAGGAAGAACGAGTGAAAATTGTGGAAGAGGCTTTATCATCTGGAAGCAATTCGCTAGTTGCAGCAAAGTAT
>NZ_JBWKMH010000023.1:75206-75889 GCF_056431285.1 Clostridium amazonense
AAATTTAAAAATGAAGAAATAATTGTAGATTACAAAAAAGAGTATAAGAAAACCCAAGAAAAGTGTAGAGATCTTGAATTAGAAGTTGCTGTTCTTCGGGATTTATTAAAAAAAAAGAAATAAATGAAGACCTTAATTTATACTCTTATGCATCCGAATGGATTTCTATAGGAGCACCTACTAAGACTATATTAAAGATATTAGGACTAAAAAAATCTACTTATTATAAACAACAGTTATTAATTAGAAGTGGAAATAAACCATTAAATCAATCCGAAGGAAACATTCCAGGATATAGTATAAATGTACATGGTGAAAAAATTTCTGACTTAGAAATTCAAAAACATATAATACAAATAAAAAAAGATGAAGTAGGACAGTTTTATGGGTATAAGAAGGTTAGTGCACTTTTGAAAAACAAATATAGCCTAAAGATTAATAAGAAAAAGGTTTATAGATTAATGAAGGCTATGAATTTATTAGAAGTTAAAAGAAGAGGTATTAAGAGATATTCTAAAATATGCAAAAATCACACAATTACAGATTCAAATCAACTTTGGGAAATGGATATGAAATATGTTTATATATCTGAAACAAAGGAAGTAGGATATTTAACATCTATTATTGATGTATTTGATAGAAGTATATTAGCATATGATATGTCACTTTCTCCAAATGCAGAG